>CAYXBW010000059.1:0-14349 GCA_964463305.1 uncultured Christensenella sp.
CTCTTGTCCGCACCAACAGCTTGAAGCCGGACACGTCGCGTATCGTCTTAGATGGCAGGCGATTTTTTGTTCGTTTTTGCGTTTGTCCTTCATGCTAAGCATGATGGCTTTTTGCTTTTTACATAGGAAGACTTGAACCATAAGTGACGCGAAATAAGCTCCCCTTGTGGCTGAGCTGAAAAATTGGCATATGCACTAATAACTCCCCCGCGCGCTTTTAAATACCAAGTAAAAAGCCCACACCAAAGGTTTGGGCTTTTGCCTTTATATTAATCTATCCATTATTTGATCACTTGCTTTTTGCGCCGCCACTAATCTCATTATTGTGCTTTTTAGACATCCGTGCCTTTTCTATGGCTTCTGTACGCGCGCGCCGCAGCTTTATTTCCAGCTCCATGTATTCTTCCTTGGCCTCTGCTGTTTTCTTTTCCAGCTTTTCCAACTCTTCCAGCGCCTGATCAGCATCAAAATCTTTTATGGACTCCACGGCTACTATATCAAAATCCTTTGTTTTAAACAGCCAGCGTGCTACCGTAAAAAGGAATATGCTGGCCAGTATTATTCCAGACATCTCTGTAAAGCTCACCGTGCCAAAAAGGCTCATCTGCACCACCAGCACCGTCCATATTATGAGCACAAATACTATTGCCTTTTTAAATACCTCCGGGTAATATCTGTGCAGCGTTAGCGCAAGCAGCATAAGCGTCACCGCCAAAGATATTGAAGATATCTGCGCACAAACATTGTGCAGCTCAGACGCCAAGGGGAACTCATCCGGCACAAACGGCATCAGATTGCCAAAAACAAGTATTATAGTGGCTATAAATACCAATATGCGTATGCGTGAATGCGTATTTTGCGTAAGCATGAGCAGGTAGCCCATAAAGCTTGAGAAATACGCGCAGAATGTAATTGTCCATATTATGAAAAACAGGTGCACCCAACCGCCCGTGTTTCCCATTGCAGACATTGATACAGTAAAAATATTGTCCCTGGTGCCCATTATAAGCGTGAACAGCGGTACAACGATGAGTGACAACACGCCATACCATATAAGCGCAGTCTTCAGCCTGTATTTGTAGTCTTTTTTGTCTTTTAGTCTATCCATAAAATGTACCTCTGCTAAAAAATTTATACTTTTTATTATAAATCACTATGCAAAACGTCAAACAAAAAAATCACAAACCGTATTTTTTCATCATGCGCCGCGCAAAGTCTATGCTGCCCTCCACAAATGTTTTCTCGTCAGGCGCCAGCTTGCGCCATACCCAGGTGCTCATGTTTGAGGTGCAATCAGAAAAGCCCTCAAACCCCAGATATCCGTTAAAGCCTATTTCCTTAAAAGCGCTGAAAATGCCCTCCCAATCCACGTGGCCTGTGCCGGGTATACCGCGGTCGTTTTCGCACATGTGGAAGTTTGAAAGCTTATCTCCTGCTGTTACCACCGCGTCATGAAAATTTTTCTCCTCCACATTCATGTGATATGAATCAAGATGTATGAAAACATTGTCCTCCCCTATCATATCCACCAGCCGCCGCGCCTGCTCCGCCGTGTTCAGCAGATAGGATTCATAGCGCGTAACAGGCTCCACCGCTATAGACACGCCCTGCTTTGCCGCGTGGCGCGCCACATTCCTGAGTGCATCCGCGCTATAGCCCCACTCCGCTTCTGTGGGCATGGCCTTGGCCGCCTTGAGGTACTGCGAATATATAACGCCGGAAAACATTGTCCCCCCTGCCGCCGCCGTTGCGTCCACGCACTTTTTGAGGTATTCCTCGCCATTTTTTCGCGCCGCCGCGTCAAAGGAGGTAATATCCACATCGTCCGCCAAAAGCACATTGGATGTAGTAAGCTCAAAGCCATCCAGCTTTTCCTTTACTGCAGCCGGGTCAAACAGATCTAGCCGCATTAGCGGTATCTCTATAAAATCAAAACCCATCTCACGCACGCGGTCTATTATCCACAGCGTTTCGTTAGACCATTCACTGCACCACTCATAGGCATGTATTCCAAGTTTCATGTTTTTCCTCCATTGTATATGGCATTTGATTTATACACCAGTATACCAAAAACGGCCTGCTCAAACAACGCATACATGACCCTATGGGAAATATTGCAGATTCAAAAAAAATCCGGTTCCCCGCCGCACAGGCAGAAAACCGGATAATGCTTTTGCAGATCAGCTTGTTTTCATTTTATCAATCAAAGGGGTTTTCCGTCTTATACAGCATACCCTTGGGCTGATTGAAGGCTATATCCGGCACTCCCAGATAGTCCAGCACGGTGTATATGGCCTTGCCCACATGTCCGAAGGCTACCGCGCCGTGATGGGGATAGTGCTTTGCTATGAGCACGTGACGATAAAAGCGCGCCATCTCAGGTATGGCAAATATGCCTATGCCGCCAAAGGAGCGTGTGGCAACCGGCAGCACCTCGCCCTGCGCAACGTAGGCCTGCAGCGATGTATCCGCATTGCTGTGCAGGCGGAAGAATGTTATTTCACCGGGAGCAATATCTCCCTCCAGCGTGCCGCGCGTAACATCCGGCTCGCCGCCGTTTTCTATTAGGCGGTTTTGTATGAGCTGGTATTTCACAGCACCCTTCGCCAGCTTGCAGAAGGGCGTGTTGCCGCAATGGAAGCCCATGAAGGTGTCGCAGTGCTTATAGTCGTACTTGCCCTTTATTTCCTCTTTATACATATCTGCCGGAACGGAGTTGTTTATATCCAGCAGCGTTACAGCGTCGCCCGTTATGCAGGCGCCTATATATTCGCTCACCGCACCGTATATGTCCACCTCGCAGGCGACCGGGATGCCTTTGGAGGCAAGGCGGCTGTTCACATAGCATGGCTCAAAACCAAACTCTGTGGGGAAAGCGGGCCAGCATTTGTTTGCGAAAACAACGTATTCGCGCGCGCCCTTGTTTTGCTCTGCCCAATCAAGCAGCGTAAGCTCAAACTGCGCCATGCGGGGCAGCAGGTCTGGGTATCCGTTTCCGTCCGCGCCAAGCTCCGCCGCCATATCTGCAACAACATCGGCTATGCGCGGGTCGTTCGCGTGCGCTTTGTAGGAAACCAGCATATCAAGCTCTGAGTTTTCCTGTATCTCTATGCCCATGTCGTAAAGCCCCTTTATGGGCGCGTTGCAGGCAAAGAAATCCTGCGGGCGCGGGCCAAATGTTATCACCTTGAGCTTACTAAGCCCAATTATAGCGCGTGCAACGGGTATGAAATCCGCCGCCATATCCGCTATATCTTCCGCTGTTCCCACCGGATAGGAGGGTATAACGGCCTTTAGCTTTCTCAAGCCCAAATTGTAGGAGCAGTTCAGCATACCGCAGTACGCGTCTCCCCTGCCGTTCATGAGGTCTTTGCCCGTTTCCTCAGCAGCCGCGGCATACATCACCGGCCCGCAGAAATTTTGCGCTATGAGCGTCTCTGGAGTCTCCGGTCCAAAGTTTCCAAGGAATACCAGCAGAGCGTTGCAGCCCGCCGCCTTCACCTCTTCCACAGCCTTCAGCATGTCCTTTTCGTTTTCCACGGTGGTCTTGGCCTCAAAAATATCCACGCCCTTCTTACCGCAGGCCGAAACAAGCGCGCTGCGCCTGCTCTCAGACAGCGAAATAACAAAGCAATCCCTGCTCACCGCTATAACGCCCAGTTTCACATCAGGTATATTCTTCATGATCTATCTCCTTAGATATATTGTATTCTGTAATATTTGCCGCGCGAACCTTTCTGTATGTGAGATCACGTGAACGCGCCGCCTGCCTTTTTTACTCTGCTATGTCTATATTCGCCCCCACAAGCCCCACATGCGCTCCCTGCGCGGCCTCATTGGTTTCCGGATGCGCTATGAGCCACTTGTTTCTCGCCCAGAGCAGCTTGTCCTCTGCGTTGCGTATCTCTATTTTCGGCTTTGCAGTGTTTGTGTACTTGGGAAGCACCACCACCACGCGGAAGCTTCCGCTCTTGCGCGCCGGAGCGTAATGCAGCGCCGTTTCATACAGCTGCACCGCGCAGCCCGCCGGCAGGAGGAAAGCCTCCACCTTTGCCGTATCAAGCGTATATCCCTCGCCAATATCGCTCATTTGCGCCAGCATAAGCACTATATCATCCGCCGCAATGTTTACCTCGCTGTCTCTGTGGTATTCAAGGCAGTTCAGCTTTGAGTTTGCGCCGTTGCAATAGCCTATCTCTATTGGCATACCGCCGTACACTCCGTTAGAAAGCTGTTCGTATACAGCAAGCGACTCCAGCTTTGATTCGCTTGGCACATATATCACCGCGTCATTCGGCTTTTCCGTGGTTTCCTCCAGTGTTTTTATAAGCTCTGAAAAATCGTAGCCCTCTATTAGCTTGCCGTATTTTTTGAAACTTTCGTCCGTTACAGGTTTTATCTGCATTTTAAAGCACCCCACTTTATTCTATTTCCGCCAGCTCCGCAAAGTTTTCCTTTAGGCTGGGGTATAGCTTCTTATATATATTGTAGTATTTTTCGTATTCCTTGGTATTTTCCGCCGCCGGCTGCTGCGCCGTCTTTGTTTTTATAACGGCTTCGCAGGCCTCTGGAACGCTGGAATATACGCCCGCGCCCACGCCCGCCAGTATGGCCACGCCCAGCGCAGGGCCTTCCGATGTCTCCAGCGTGGTGACCTCGCAATCATATATATCTGCCAGCATCTGCCGCCATAGCGGGCTTTTGCCGCCGCCGCCCGTAGCCAGCATACGGCTGAAAGGCACGCCCATCTCGCGAAATACATCCAGGCACTGCCGCTGCGAAAAGCTTACGCCCTCCATGACCGCGCGCAGCAGATTGTACTTTGTATGCCGCGCAGACAGACCAAAGAACAGCCCGCGCGCGTTTTCATCCAGCAGCGGGGAGCGTTCTCCCATCAGCCAGGGCGCGTATATGAGCTTGTCTGAGCCTATGGGCACCTTGGCTATCTGCTCGTTCAGCAGTATGTACGAATCAACATCCATACCCTCTGCCGTCTCCATCTCCGCCTTGCAGAAATTATCTCTATACCATTTCAGCGAAAGCCCTGCCGCAAGAGAGCAGCTCATAACAGTCCACGCGCCGGGCACCGCCGCACAGAATGTATGCACCCTTCCGCCCGGATCTATGGTAACGTTGTCTGAGTGCGCAAATATTACCCCTGATGTACCAATTGTGGTAAAGGCCTTTCCCGCCGAAACAACGCCCGTGCCAACCGCCGCCGCCATATTATCTCCCGCGCCGCCCACAACGGGAGTTCCCGCCGCAAGACCGGTCAGCTTTGCCGCCGCCTCTGTAACAGTACCGGTCACCTCGCATGATTCGTACATCTTGCCCAGCGTGGCGCGGTCTATATCCAATTTTGAAAGTATCTCTGCAGACCAATCGCGCGCCGGAACGTCCATAAGGTTCATGCCGGAAGCGTCACTCACCTCTGTTGCAAATTCGCCCGTCAGCATATAGCGTATATAGTCCTTGGGCAGCATCATTTTGGCGCAGCGCTCATAGTTTTGCGGCTCGTTGTTTCTCACCCAGAGTATCTTGCCCGCCGTAAAGCCTGTGAGCGCGGGGTTTGCGGATATCTCTATAAGCCTTTTTGCGCCAATCGTCTCCGTTATATATTTGCACTCCGCGCTTGTGCGCCCGTCGCACCATATAATGGAGTTACGTATCACATTGCCGTCCTTATCAAGCATCACAAGACCGTGCATCTGTCCCGATAGGCCTATGCCCTTTATTTCGCCAGCGTCTATGCCCGCCCTGGCAATTACCGCGCTGGAAGTTTCGCACACCGCGCGCCACCAGTCTGCCGGGTCTTGCTCTGCCCAGCCGTTTTTGGGCTGATACAGCGGATATTCCACCGTACTGCTGGCAACCGGAGTGCCGTTTTCTTTAAAAAGCACCGTCTTTGTGCCGGAGGTTCCAATATCTATTCCTATCAAATAGCTCATGTCAATATACTCCTCATACTAATATCAAAACGCTTGGTTCTGCCGCCCCGCTTTGGCATCACGCCCTCGCGCGGCAAAAAATTTACAGTCCGGCACGCCCATATCGCCGCGTGCCGGACTTGAATTTTCTGGAGGTAAAAAGATCAGCTTTCCAGCTTCTTCACTCTGCCCTTGAGCATGGGAACAACTATCTGCACAAACACGGCCACCAGCAGTATGGAGCCTTTTATTGTATCGTTTATGAGTGCGTCGAAGCCCAGCGAGGCTATTATCTTGTCTATTATGGTGTAGGACATAGCGCCGAACATAGCGCCCAAAAGCAGTCCCTTACCGCCGCTCATGCTTATTCCGCCTATTACTACCGCGGCTATGGCATACATCTCGTAGCTTTTGCCCAGTGTGGCGGGGTCTACAGAGCCGTTCATGGCCAGCCATATAAAGGCGCTCAGCCCGCACAGCATACCCGTGATCACATACACTGTAACTCTCGTGCGGTCAACGTTTATACCTGCCAGACGCGCGGCTTTTTCGTTGCTGCCCACAGCATAAACCGTTTTGCCAAATTTTGTGGAAGTGGTCATGAACACTATAACTATAGTAACTATTATGAAGATTATGCCCACAGTGGGAATGGTGGCCAGCTTTGCCTGACCAAAGCCGTAAAATGCATCGTAAGAGCTAAGTCCGCCTTCCATATTATATATGGAAGCACCGGTAGTGCGCAGTGTGTATTGCGCTATGGAGCGGTATATCAGCATTGTTGCCAGCGTCACTATGAATGCGGGCATCTTCACCTTACCTATCAAAAAGCCGTTGAAAAAGCCCAGCAGCGCACCAAAGCCCATGCCGAATATAAGCGTTACAAATATGCTGTTAGTAGCGTTGAACACCATAACGGAAATTCCCGCTATGAGCGCCAGCATACTTCCCACGGAGAGGTCTATACCGCCCGTGATTATTACCAGACCCATACCAAAAGCTATAACGCCCACAACAGAGGAGTGTCTCAAAATGTTCATAACGCCGTCCCAGGTTGTGGCGCCGCCGTTTATAATGAGGTAGGCTATCAGTATAGCCAAAAAGATAAATATAAAGCTAAAATTTGCCAGTTTGCCTGAAAACGGCTTCCTTCCGCTTTTCGCGGTCAATTCATTGTTACCCATTACTTGCCTCCATTGCGTTTATTGCGTTGGTAGCGCACAGCATCACGCGCTCCTCAGTTATTTCTTCCCTACTTAGTTCCGCCTGCACCTTCCCGTGATAAAACACTACGCATCTATCTGCTATCTGCTGTATCTCCGGTATTTCCAGCGTATTCACAAGTATAGTTTTTCCGCTCTTTGCCAGCTCCAATATAAGGCGATATATTTCCGCCTTGGCGCCCACGTCTATACCCTGCGTGGGGTTATCCATAAGCAGTATATCCGCATTGGTGTTAAGCCATCGCGCCAGTATAACCTTTTGCTGGTTTCCGCCGGAAAGCGCCAATATCATATCCTCTTCAGAATTGGCCTTTATATTAAGGTCTTCCTTGAGCTTATAAAAGCGCTTTGTCTCTTCCTTTACGTTTATAAATTGCTTTTTACTGGAGAGCGTGTGCTCTGAAACGTAGTTGTTTTCCAGCAGCGTAAAATCCGGTATTACAGAATTTTCTTTTCTGTTTGCGGCTATCATGGCCAGCTTGTTTTGCATAGCGCGGTGTATGCTGTTTTTGGTGATTGTGTTTCCCTCCACCTTAAGCACGCCGCTTCTTATGGGCATTACGCCAAATATGGTTTGCATCACTGCGCTTATACCCGAACCCTTAAGCCCGGTGAAGCCCACAATTTCGCCCTTCCTGATGGAAAGGTTTACATCTTCAAAGCCTATGCCTGAAAGATGGTCCAGCTCAAGCACCGCTTCGCCCAGCGTGCGCTCCTCGTATGCTTTTTTATCTGAATAGCCCTTGCCCACCATAAGGCGTGTAACGTCCGTTGGGTTGGTTTCCGTTATGGCGCCCGCCTGTATCAGCTCTCCGTTTCTCAGCACTGTAAAGCTATCCGCTATGTCAAATATTTCCGTCATCTTGTGAGATATGAATATAAATGACCTGCCGCTCTCCTTGAGCCTGCGCACTATGGAAAACAAATGCTCTATTTCCGAATTGTTCAGCGCCGTTGTTGGCTCGTCCAGTATCAGCAGCTTTGCGTTGGCAAAAAGCGCCTTGGCTATCTCCAAAAGCTGCTTTTTGCTGGTTTCAAGGTTTGCCACCAGCTCTGTTGGCTCAATATCTACGCCCAGGCTGCCAAAAAGCTCTGCGGCTTTTTTTATCATTGCCTTTTTATCCAGCACGCCCAATTTATTTGTTATTTCTTTTTTAAGGAAAATATTTTCATATACTTTAAGGTCGTTAAAAAGATTGAGTTCCTGATGCACGAAGGCGATGCCTGCTTTTTCTGTTTGGTCTACGGATATGTGATCAAACACTTTTCCGTCAAACTCCACAGTTCCGCTGTCGCGCGTGTATACTCCCGCGAGTATGTTCATAAGAGTGGACTTGCCCGCTCCGTTTTCCCCCAGTAGTGCGTGAACCTCTCCCTGCTCCACACTAAAATCAACATTGTCCAAAACCTTTACTCCAAAAAACGATTTAGAAATGTTGGTCATTTTCAGCATTTTCATAAATTAGCCCCTTTTCTAATCTGGACTTTTTTATAGCAGCTTCTCAAATTATTTTTATAATCACATTTTCGATCAACTACTATGCAGCAAACATTATTTCCTGTGCGCTGTGCACAATACAAAGCTGATTTACTATATTGCAATTTTCTTGAAATTACCGCACAAGCGGCATTTTTACCCAAGGCTTTACGCAAAGTATATCATTTCATATGCGCCATACGCCATATATTTTGTCTATGAGCTTTAAAAAAGATTTGCCCGCACGGGCGCTTACAAAGCGCCCGCGGGACATAAACTATCTTTTGATCTTATTTTTTTGAATTTGAGCTTGTCTTATTTGGAAACTGCGTCTCCAAAGCCCTGATACTCAGTTACGTTTGTAGCGTCAACCACTTCAACCGGAACTACGTGATCTTTAGCAACATCCTTGCCATCCATGTTGTCAACCATATCCTGTACGGCTGTCTTTATCATGGCCGGGTCATATGTTACGGAGAACAGATCGCCAAGTTTTCCAACTTCGGCTGTATA
Source organism: uncultured Christensenella sp. (assembly GCA_964463305.1). Lineage (GTDB taxonomy): Bacteria > Bacillota > Clostridia > Christensenellales > Christensenellaceae > UBA5399. Next base: position 9,141 of record CAYXBW010000059.1, read on the forward strand.
ATCCTTCTGATGTATGCCCTGCAGCACGCTGTACATTTCGTTAAGACCGGAAGATGTACCTATAACAACACCAGCATTAAGGAAGGCATCCTTCTTCTCTGCGTTTATATCGGAGCTCTTCAGAGCTTCCAGTATGCCCATTGCTATTTCATCGTCATGCGTGAAGATGTATTTGTAGTTGCCTATTTCGTCTACTGTAAGCGTGTCAAGCCACTCTGTGAACAGCTTTTTGCCCTCTGCGCGGCTCCAGCCTGTGTAAGCTGTAGACTTTATAGCGTCTACCTGCTCCTGCGTCCAGCCATTGTTCATCAGCTCTGCAAAGAAGCCGTTGTTACGCATTTCCGGAACGGAAGAGTTGTCACCGGGCATTATCAGCACGTTGTCTCCGGGCTTTAGGCCATCGGCTACAAAACGCTTAGCTGTTTCAATACCAATACCTTCGTTGTCACCCTTAACGCTTGATATAGCTTTGTCAGCAACAGTGTCTATAACGCGGTCAAACATTGTGAACGGTATACCGCTGTCAGCCAGCTTTTTCATAGAAGCTTCAAGAGTGTTGTCGTAAGGCAGTATAACTACAGATTTAGCCGTCTTGTTCTCTATAAGGTCTTCAACCTGAGAGATCTGGTTGGCAGGATCGGCAGCTGTGATAACCTTAGCTGTGTATGTGCCTGCATCGTTTATAGCCTTAGCGGCTTCTTCAGCGTATGTCATAACTGCGCCCGTCCAGCCGTGATCGGCATTGGGAACGAGAACAGCTATGTCTGTAGCGCCGGAAGCAGCAGCCGGAGCTGCAGCAGACTCAGCGGGAGCCTCAGCCGGAGCGGCAGCGCTCTCAGCGGGAGCCTCGGAAGCGGGCGCGGCAGCACTCTCAGCGGGTGCAGCAGCACTTTCAGCAGCAGCCGGAGCCGCAGATTCTGATGCTGCGGGTGCAGGCGTAGAACAGCTTACAGCCATCACAGCGATCATGGCAATCGCCAGAACGAGTACCAAAGTTTTCTTCATTTTGTGTTCCTCCATTTATTTTTATATGTTTCCTGCCGGCGAACCGGCAAACTTTAAAACAGTTTCATTTGCGGGGAAAACCCGCTTTGGCGCAAACGCCTTATTTATTTGATATAGCTTCGTCAAACTTTATTTCCGAAGCTTTAAAATCTATACGGTTCACAAAGGCAGCCGCCTCTGTGCCGCCCATCACGCGATCCATGCCGCTGTCCTCCCACTCTACAGAGAGAGGTCCTTCATAGCCCGCCGCGTTCAGCACACGTATTATTTCTTCAAAATTCACATCTCCGTGACCGGGAGAGCGGAAGTTCCAGCCGCGCCGCAGATCACCAAAATCTATATGAGAGCCAAGCAGCCCGCTGCGTCCGTCCAGAGTTACCGCCGCGTCCTTTATGTGCACATGGTATACCCTGTCCATAAAGTCACGCAGGAATAGATGCGGCACCACACCCTGCCACAAAAGATGGCTGGGGTCAAAGTTCAGCCCAAATTCAGGATATGCTTCAAACTTTTTCAGCAGTTTTTCAGTAGAATAATAATCGAAAGCTATTTCGCTGGGGTGAACCTCCAGCGCAAATTTTATGCCGTGTTTTCTGTATTCATCCATTATGGGAGACCAAAGCGCCACTATTTCGTCAAAACCGTCCTCCACCATCTGCTCTGTGGTTTGCGGGAATGAATATAGGTACTTCCATATGGGTGAGCCTGTGAAGCCCGTAACCACCGATACACCCATTTTTTTTGCCACAACGGCAGATTTTTTCATTGCGTCTATTGCCCACGCCTTTATTTCTGCGGGCTTATCTGCAAGCGCGGGAGGCGCAAAGTTATTCAGCCTCGGATCGGGCGCATCGCCCACGCACTGGCCAATTATGTGCGCCGCTATAGCTTTGCAAACAAGGCCGTGCTTTTTGAGCGTATCTTTTATATATTGCACATATGAATCATCGGCTGCCGCTTTGTCAAGATCTAGACCCTCGCCCCAGCAGGCTATTTCCAGCCCGTCATAGCCCATCTGCTTAGCAAGAGCGCACAGCTCGTCAAATGGCAGATCAGACCACTGTGCCGTCATTAGTGTAACAGGTCTTTTTCCCATATCTTTATCCTCCATTGCTTTAATTCACAGATTATTTTCTGCTCCCGCCTTTAGCGGTCTTTTTGCGGCGCATCGCCACATACCGTTCTTGTACTCACCGTTATCTCTCTTTAAAAAACTCTCTCAGCTTTTTCAAAGTATAACGGTATTACAATGAATTTTTCAGCTTTACACAATTTTCAGTGTAATTATACTTTTTGCCGGGAAGCTTTTTGTTCACCAGATAATTGTATAATATATTTATGGTGCGCACCCCCTGCTCTATGGGCTGCTGCGTCACCGTGGCGGATATTATGCCCTCTTTCAGGTACTCTCGCGTATCCTTTGTTTCATCCACCGTTATTATGTATATTTTTTTGCGGCTGTCCACAACCGCCTGCACCCCGCCGCGCACGCCCGCCGCACCAAAGTATATAAGATCTGGCTCGTGCTGCTCTATTAGCTGCTTTGTGGCCTTATAAGATATTACATCATCATCAAAATTTTCCACTATATCCACTATTTTTATGTTCGGGTTTTCCGCCATGCTCTCTCGCATGCCCTCCACCCGCTGGTTGTGCCCGTGCATGTGGAAACTGCCTATTATTATTCCCACCTTGCCGCCGCCCGAAAGTATGAGCTTTGCAATATCTCCCGAAAGTCTTCCGCTGCTCATATAATCGCAGCCCACAAAGGCCAGTCTTTCCAGCTTTTCTATATCCGTATTAAAGGTAACTATGGGAATTTTCAAACTTTGCAGCTTGTTTATTACCTCCGGCACCTCAAGCGGCATTATGGCGAGCGCATCAACGCGCTTTTCCACCACACGGTCTATTGCCGCAAGCTGCTCCTTTTCATCGTAACCCTTTATTTCCTCCACTATCACTTCCAGCCCGTAGCTTGCAAAATACTTTGCCCTGCTGTATATACCGGTCAGCACATCGTCGAAAAAGGGGTTTCCCACAGAGTTTATCACCACGCCCAGCACGAAATGGTTTCGTGAATTTATGAGCGCCCGCGCAAGCTGGTTCGGCGTATAGTTATGATCTTTGGCAATTGTCAATATGCGGTCGGACAGTTCCTTTTTTACGTTACCGCGTCCATTCAGCACACGATCCACCGTGCCTCTGCTGGTTCCTGCCAGCACCGCGATTTCCTTTATTGTCATGCAAGCCCCCCGGCTGTTTTTTATGATCCGGCACAGAGCCACACTGTGCTTGAGCACACCGTGCACTCCCCTGTTAAAACAGCCAGATAAATATTTAAATAATCAGTTTTATAAATGTTTTCTCTGCATTTCCGTGCCTTCCACTGTGCTCGTACACGGTCTATGTTTACATGCTAGCATGGGCGCATCTAAATGTCAAATTAAAAAAACGTAATATTTCCGTAAATTGTAAAATGCGATGTCTATGCGCATGCCGGGCATTTTTTTCATTATATTATTGCAATTTATTTCACCCTGCCGCCCTAAATATTGCTTTTTTGTAATTTATGAGGGGCGTGCTTTAAAAATTTTGCTGTTGCAGGAGCTGTAAAAATGATGTAGTATCTAAATTATTCTAGGTGAACAAGTTAAAAAAGGAGGATTATACAAATGGCAGAACGCAGGCTGAGATACGGAATGATAGGCGGCGGCCCTGGCGCGTTTATAGGCGCGGTGCACAGGGCAGCCATACGGCTGAACAACGAAGCCGACCTCGTGTGCGGATGTTTTTCATACATACCTGAGGAACGCGCGCAGGCCGGAGCAGAGCTTCAGATAGACCCCGCACGAAACTATGACACTTACGAGGCAATGGCCGAGGCGGAGGGCAAACGCGAAGATAAGATAGACTGGGTGGACATAGTTACGCCCAACCGTTTTCATTACCCCGCAGCCAAGCTGTTTTTGGAAAACGGCATAAACATAGTGTGTGAAAAACCGCTCTGCTTCACTGTGGAAGAGGGCGAAGATCTAAAGCGCATAGCCAAGGAGAACGGTTGCCTTTTCTGCGTAACATACACCTACACCGGTTACGTTATGGCGCGCGAGGCACGTCAGCTCATACGTGACGGCGCAATTGGCGAAATACGCATGGTTATGGGCGAATACCCGCAGGATTGGCTGCTTGATACGCTTGAAACAATAACGGACGACAATAAGCCCTGGCGGGCAGACCCCACGCTTTCAGGACGCGGCGCGGCAGTTGCAGATCTTGGCACGCACATAGAAAACTGGGTGCAGTACGCAACCGGTTTGAAGCTTTCCTCCCTCTGCTGCAATCTGGATGTTTTCGGCAAGGGCGGCACTCTTGACAACAACGTGGAATGCCTTGTTAAATTCGAAAACGGCGCAACGGGAATGTATTGGACTTCGCAGGTGGCCATAGGCTTTGATAATGCGCTCAAAATCCGCATATTCGGCGAAAAGGGCACAATAGAGTTCATGCAGGAGGAAAACAACTACCTCAAGGTATATATGCGCGGCGAGCCGCCCAGAATATACAGCCGCGGCTGCAAGTATATGACGCCCCAGGCGTTGAAATACAACCGTGTTCCCTGCGGACATCCCGAAGGTTTGACGGAGGCTTTTGCAAATATATACAAGGATTTCGCCGAGGCGCTCCAAGATAAGATTGCCGGAAAAGCGGTAAACGAGGACGATTACGGCTACCCCACTCTGGATATGGGAATTTCAGGTGTGGAGTTTTTCAACAAGTGTGTTGACAGCCACGAGGCCGGTGGTGTTTGGGTAAAGGTGGAGAAATAATCTACAGTTTTTTACAGCGGTTTGCTTTTTTTAGCAGATCGCTGTTTTTTTTTGCATGTGGGGGGATCTTCGCTCGCCGCGAGGCTTTTTCCCGCGCAATTTGCGGTGAAAATATGTATGGCACATCCGGCGCGTTGGCGGGAGGTTTGCTTTGGCGGTGGTTTGATAGCTGGTTTTTTGGTATTTGTTTGATTTAGCGTTTGATTGTCTGCTGATTTTGAGTTTTGTAGTGGTTCTTTGGTTGGGGTTGGTGCGTGGTTTTTAGGTTTGTGTGTTCTGGCTTGCGTGGCGGGGGGTATTCCACTCGCTGCGCTTGCGGCGTTGCTGCGGCTTTGGCTGGTTTATGCCCTTGACCTTCCTTCCCCCTACACTCTAGC
>CAYXBW010000060.1:0-14294 GCA_964463305.1 uncultured Christensenella sp.
AGGGGGATTTTATGGACGAGGAATCACGTATAATTTCCGGCATGAAGATGGCGGAGGACGCGGAGAGCGAAAAATCTCTGCGCCCGCAAAAGCTGGAAGAATATATAGGTCAGGAAAAAGTTAAAGAGAAGATGCGCATATTCATAGAGGCGGCTATCAAGCGCGGAGAGGCGCTTGATCACGTGCTTTTGTATGGCCCTCCCGGCCTTGGCAAAACCACGCTGGCTCATATAATAGCCTCAGAAATGAATGTGAACATACGCATAACCTCCGGTCCCGCAATAGAGCGTCCGGGCGATCTTGCCGCGCTGCTTACCAATCTTTCTGACAAGGACGTGCTTTTTATAGACGAGATACACCGCATGAACGCCAGCGTGGAGGAGGTTTTATACCCCGCGATGGAGGATTACGCGCTGGATATAATCCTTGGGAAGGGACCCTCCGCCCGCTCCATGCGAATAGATCTGCCACACTTCACGCTGGTGGGCGCAACCACCCGTGCAGGTATGCTTACCTCGCCGCTGCGCGATCGCTTTGGCGTTATAAACCGCCTTGAGCTATACGACACAGGCGAGCTCACCACAATAGTAAAGCGTTCGGCACGTATCTTGGATATAGAAATAGATGAATACGGCTCAGAGGAGATAGCCCGCCGCTCACGCGGAACACCGCGTGTGGCAAACCGCCTTTTGAAGCGCGTGAGAGATTATGCAGACGTGCGCTGCGATGGCGTTATCACCAAGGAGGCGGCGGACAAGGGGCTACTGCTCATGGAGGTGGACGATGTGGGGCTTGATAACGCAGACAGGGTGATACTGCTTGCCATAATAGAAAAGTTTTCCGGCGGGCCTGTGGGGCTTGATACGCTTTCCGCCACCACGGGCGAGGAATCCGGAACCATAGAGGACGTAGTGGAGCCGTTTTTGCTGCAATTGGGCTTCATACAGCGCACCCCGCGCGGCAGGATAGCCACGCCAAACGCCTACCGCTATTTTGGCATGCGTATCCCGGAGAACGGCAAAACCAGCCAGTTAGGATTGTTCGATAAATGAAAACAAGTGATTTCGACTATTACCTGCCGGAGGAGCTAATAGCACAAACTCCGGCCGAACCCAGAGACAGCTCGCGGCTGCTGGTTTTCGACCGCGAAACCGGCGATGTAACTCACAGCCGCTTTTCCAATATAGAAGATTTTCTTCTCCCGGGCGACCTTTTGGTGCTGAACGAAACCAAGGTGATACCCGCTCGTCTTTTCGGCACAAAGCGGGGCGGCTCCACCCCCTTTGAATTTTTGCTGCTAAAGCGGCTTTCACTTTCAGAGTGGGAGGTAATAATGAAGCCGGGCAAACGCCTTAATACGGGCGGCTATGTGGATTTCGCCCCCGGTCTTTCCGCACGTTTGGTTGAAAAGCTTTCAGACGGCGTGTGCCGTGTAGAGTTTGAATATGAGGGCGTATTTGAGAGGCTGCTGGAGCAATATGGGAACACGCCCCTGCCCCCCTACATCACAGAAAAGCTAGAGGATGCCTCCCGCTATCAGACGGTATACGCCAAGACGGATGGCAGCGCCGCAGCGCCCACTGCCGGGCTTCATTTCACGCCCGAGCTTTTGCAATCTCTTGAGGAGGACGGCATAGGCGCCGCGCGCATTCTGCTGCATGTGGGGCTGGGCACCTTCCGGCCTATGAAGGAGGAGCGTGTGGAAGACCACATAATGCACTCCGAATATTACGAGGTGTCTGCGGAAGCGGCGGAGCTTATAAATACGGCAAAAAAAGAGGGAAGGCGCGTTATAGCGGTGGGCACCACGGCCGTGCGCACACTGGAAAGCGCGGCAGACATATTTGGCAAGCTGCGCGAGGGAAGCGGCGAGACGGATATCTTTATATATCCCGGCTACAAATTTAAGGCCATAGACGCCATGATAACCAATTTTCATCTGCCTAAATCCACGCTTTTGATGCTTGTTTCCGCCTTTGCAGGGCGAGATGAGACCCTTGCGCTATACAAAAAAGCAGTAGAGGAGCAATATCGCTTTTTCAGCTTTGGAGACGCCATGTTTATTTTTTAGCTTTTCTCAGGCAAATCCATAAAAAATTGCATCTCGGTAGCGGCGCGTTGCATCTTGGTAGCTCATCCATTGAATATACAGTCCGCTCAATATATACTCCAAAAAGCAAGAGGAGTATATACATGAAAAGAATCAGACCCTTCGCCGTTATATTCACGGTATACGCAGTTTGTTATGCTATTCGCATTATCACGCTTGCCGCTCAGTATATACTCAAAAAAAGCAAAGGGAGTATATACATGAGAAAAAATCTAAAGCCTTTCGCCGTCATATTCACGGTATACATAGTCTGCTATGCCATACGCATGGTGGAGCTGATGCTGCTGCGTACAGACCAGAGCTTTTTTGGCGAGGCCTTTGTACAAAAGCTGGCTGGTATAGCCATACTTGTTTTAGCAATGCGCTACACCGGCTTTGGCTGGGGAGACATAGGGCTTTCCCGCCGCGGCTCTTTTCGCGGCACACTCATAGGTCTTGCATTGGGGCTGGGAGTTTTCGCGCTGGCCTACACTACGGAAAGCATAGCCATATCCGCCACGGGTGAGGCGCCAACGCTCAGCTTTTACGTTTCAGCCTACGCGCTGGATGGGAGTATTCGGGGCGAAACAACATTTTTCACCGTTGCGCTGTGCATAGTTTTCAACATAGTGAACGTGGTGATGGAGGAGGGAATATTCCGCGGTCTCTTTACCAAGCTGGCAGAAAAAAGGGTTTCCTTTATTGCGGCAAACATAATAGCTTCGCTTCTATTCGGTCTGTGGCACATAGCTCTTCCCATACGCAGCTACGCGGACGGAGCCATGTCTGCCGGAGGAGCCTTCGCCTCCGGCGCGGTGTATGTTTTAACATCCTCTTTAATGGGTTTTCAGCTGGGTCTGCTGGCGAAAATGACAGGCGGACTGTGGACGCCTATGGCTGTGCATTTTGTAAACAACTGCATAGTAAACCTGCTGCACGTATCCTCTCCATCTGGCGATGATATATTTCAATCTCTTCGAATATCGGTTGCGCAGGCCATATCCTTTGCCATAGTATTGATAGCCTACATAAAATGGCGTACGCAGAATCAAGTCTCAGCAAAGGCATCTTAAAAGAGCTGCATCACGCTGAAAGCTGTATGAAAAAACCGTGTTTTTGTGTATAATACTTGCATTGTTAAAAAAACGCGAGGTATAAAATGCGGTTAAGGCTAGAACAGGACAAAACAACAGACGATATATATGTTGATATACGCTATGCGGAAAAGAGCCTCATGCTGGGCAGGCTGGTGCGCGCGGTGCGCTCCTGTGAGGAAACGTTGCAGGCTTTTGCGGACGGGCATGAAGTAAGGCTGGCTGTAACGGATATATTCTACTTTGAAAGTGTAGACAAAAAAACATTCGCTTATTGCCAAAGCGCGGTATATCGTGTGGATGAGCGACTTTACATGCTCATAGAGCGTTTTTCGCGCTATGGCTTTGTGCAGGTGAGCAAATCCTGCGTGCTGAATATAAACATGCTGAAAAGTGTGCGTTCGCTCATGAACAGCCGCATGGAAGCGCTGCTCACAAACGGCGAGCGGGTGTGGGTGTCACGCAGGTTTATACCAGATCTAAAAAAAGCTGTAAAGGAGAGATAGGCATGGTAAGGGAATGGTTCAAAAACTTTCTAGCCACAACGGCTATAACCATTATTCTCATCACTATGGTTGGCATAGCCACGGGTGATGACAGCGTAAAAATAGCCTCCATACTCCCCTCCATAGGCGCAAACGCCGTAATACATCTGGGGCTATTGGCAATACGCCATATTTCTTTACGCCATTTGCTGCTGGAGATTCTTATCGAATTCAGCTTTGTGGAGGCTGTGCTGCTCTTTACCGGTCAAATATCCGGCTGGTTCACCACCACATCCCCGTGGCTCACCGTGGTAATAACGGCAGCCGTATTTGCCGCCGCCTGCCTAATTGGCATAGTACGCCTGCGCCGGGATATAGAGGAAATAAACCGGGATCTGGCAGTGCGCCGCAGCGAAATTGAGCTATACGAAAGCGGCAGTGATATCTAGTTCCCGCCTATCTTGCGTGAAAAATATTCAGCTCACCGCACGGCTGCGTTTTATTATTCTGCGGAAGCACACTCCTTTAAAATATAGCGCTCTGCTGCTAAAGTTGCCGGGCACTTACAGCTATTATCCTCCGGATGCTTCTATTGCCAGCCATGCGCCGTATAAAGTGTGCTATATCACTTGATCCAGCCTAATAGAGTAATACTCTTTAGCGTCGTCAAAAGCGAATCCGCAGGATAGCAGCAACCGATTTGACGCAATGTTTTCGCCGTCCGGCTGCACAACTATCTCAGCGCCTGGGGCGATGTCTGCTATTTTCCGCATAAGAGCTATTACTATCTGCCTGCCCACGCCCCTCTTGAGATACGCTTCCTCACCCACCATGTAGTCTATACTGAACATGCTGCGCGGCGCTTCAGCGCAATACCAGTCCTCATCAGCGGCAAAGCAATCGTAATATTGGCAAAACCCAACGGGCGCACCGTCTATCTCCACTATATAGTGATTCAGAAATGAAAATTCACCCTCGCGCTCCTTCGCTTCTCTTAGCCATTCTTCGGGATGCTCATACCATTTTTTCACGTGCTCCTTTTTGAGCCAGTTTGCCAGCAATACAATATCGCCTTCCTCCAATGCGCGCAATCTAAATTTATCCATACCTGCAAACTCCTTTCTAAAAAAACAGGATTGACAAGCTTATGCCAATCCCGTGTTGTTCAAATACTTTTGATGTGGCTTACGGCCTCAGTCTTCCACCGTCTTGGCCGCTTCAAACTCCTGCTGTATCTCCGCAGAGGGTTCTTTGCCCATAAGACTCACAACTATGCAAACTATCAGCCCCAGCGCAAACGCGGGCACCATCTCGTAAAGCCCTGTTGGCGCCGCAAAGAGCTGGTTCCATATTATAGACATTATAAATCCGCAAGCCATGCCCGCCAGCGCGCCGTTCTTTGTGGTACGCTTCCAGAAAAGCGCCAGCAGTATTATAGGCCCGAATGAGGAGCCAAAGCCTGCCCAGGCGAAAGACACCACGGACATTATGGAGGTTTGCGGGTCACGCGCCAGTATTGCGGCTATTACAGCAATAAAAATTACACCCACGCGCCCTATCCACATCAGCTTTTTTTCAGACGGCTTGTTCTTTGCCAGCTTGCCGTAAATATCCGCAGTTATGGCAGAGGATGCCACCAAGAGCTGAGAATCCGCCGTGCTCATTACCGCCGCAAGTATAGCGGAGAGCAGTATGCCCGCTACTACAGGCACAAAAAGGTTTCCCGCCATCACAAGGAATATTGTTTGCGCACCCGCCGCGTCTGTAAACATCCCGTCTAGGAATACGCGTCCTGCAATACCCACCATTATAGCGCCCGCCAGCGCCAGTATTATCCAGCCCGTGGCGATGCGCCGCGAGGTTTTAATCATAGCCGGTTTCTTTATTGCCATATAACGAATTATTATGTGCGGCATGCCAAAGTAGCCAAGGCCCCAAGCCAGATTGGAAATGAGCAACATAGGATTGAGCGGGCTGCCGTCCGTATTTGTAAAGGGATCAAGGAAGCCTGGCGCTATGGCGTTCGCCTTGGCGGCCACCTCTTCAATGCCTCCCAACTGACCCATAGCGGCCAGCGGCACAATAAATATTGCCACCAGCATAAGCATGCCCTGAAAAAAGTCTGTCCAGCTAACGGCCTTAAAGCCCCCCATGAACGTGTATACAATTATTACGGCCGCGCAGGCTATCATTGCCGCGGTGTAGTCCATTCCGGGGAAAACAGTGGTGAAAACAGTACCGCCCGCCACAAAGCCGGATACCACGTAAAAGGTAAAAAACACCAGTATTACGGCGGAGCTTATGAAGCGCAGCACACCTTTTTCGTCCCTGAATCTATTTTCAAAAAACTGCGGGATAGTTATGGAGTTGCCCGAAATATAGGAATACTGCCTCAGCCGCTTTGCCACCACCAGCCAGCTGCAATAAGAGCCAACCGCCAGACCCACACCTATCCACATCTCGCTCATACCGGAAAGGTACAGCGCGCCCGGCAGACCCATAAGCAGCCATCCGCTCATGTCTGAAGCCTGCGCAGATAGCGCAACAACGGCCGGGTTCAGCTCGCGCCCGCCCAGCATGTAATCTTCCAAATTAGATGATTTTCTGTAAAAATATACACCTATCAGCAAAACAAATATGAAGTACCCAATAAAAGCGCCCACGACGCCCCAATCAAAAGACATAGAATTACCCTCCAACCGATATAGCATTTTGGCAAATGCCATATTAAATTTTATGACCGTTTACAGCAAATATACAGTCATTATACAATAAAACCGGCCTGCGCTCAAGCAAAGCCGATCATTTTGCCATTATTCCGCGTAAATTCGTTATTTATACTGGTTACATTTATAAATGCCGGTATTTTTATAGCGCAAAGCGCGTTTGAAACCGCATAAGATGTGCCTCATAGCGGCATTGCCCGCCCGTTAAATACTTTTAAATCAGCATTTTTCTGATATGAAATCATTATTGCGGCCGGTCTCACACAAATTCCTCTGGGAATATCTTTATGGCTATTGCCGTTTCAATACGCTTTTTCTCCGTTTCACAGCCTATTTTATACGGCACTCTTATATCTCCGTTAGAGAAATAGGCATTTGCCGCACAGCCGCCGGAGCAGTAATATCTTGCCCAGCAATTTGCGCAGCCCTGCTTTGAAAATACATGCGTATCTCTAAATTGCGCAGCTATGCCGCCATCCGGCTCACCTGCTACGGTGCCCATGTAAAACTTTTCAAGCCCGGCAAACTGGTGACAGGGGTAAAGGCTGCCGTCCGCCGCCACGGCAAGGTATTCACTTCCCGCGCCGCATCCCCTCAATCGCTTATTAAGGCAGGGGCCGGAATCAAGATCAACCATGAAGTGGAAGAAGTTGAAGCCCTTGTCCTCTTCGCGCCGCTTTATGTATGTGCGCGCCAGCATTTCATATTCGTGCTTTATGCGCGGCACATCCTCTGCGGTTATGGCATACTCCCCGCCGCTAACCACCGGCTCCAGCGATATCTGATCGAAGCCCGCATCCGCAATTGCCAGCACATCCTCTGCAAAATCAAGATTTGCATGCGTATAAGTGCCGCGAATATAATATTCTCCCTCGCGGGCATCCACAATTTTGTGTGCGTTTTGCAGCACACGGTCATAGCTGCCCTCTCCCGCCACGTTTTTACGCAGGCTGTCGTGCACCTCTTTGCGCCCGTCTATGCTTATGACCACATTTTTCATTTCACGGTTTATAAACTCCGCCATTTCGTCTGTAACGTGGTAGGCATTTGTTGTCAGCGTAAAACGAAAAGTTTTGTCCGTTTTCTTCTCCAGCTCGCGCCCGTATTCCACAGTGCTCTTTACCACACCAAAGTTCATAAGCGGTTCTCCGCCAAAAAAATCCACTTCCAGATTGTTTCTGCCGCCTGAATGCGCCACTAAGAAATCCAGCGCCGCCTTTGCCGTTTCCTCGCTCATAAGCGCGCGCTCGCCATGATATTCGCCCGTATCAGCAAAACAGTAGGAGCAGCGCAAATTGCAGTCCTGAGCCACAAGCAGGCACAGCGCCTTTACTACCGGTTCGTTAAATTCTGGAGATTTTAGCTGGACGGGCTTTTCTGAATAAAGCAGTCCATCTTCAATCAGCCTGTCTATCTCATCCAGCACCTCTATTGCCGTATCACCCAGATCGTTTATTATCTGTTCGTTTGTTTTGCCCGCGTTCTTAAACGTAAGCACGCGCATTGCCTCGCGGTCTATTGCGTGCACCGAGCCGGATTCCACATCCAGCGCGGCATACTTTCCGCAAAATTCTATCAAATGTACCATTTTGTCCTCACTATTGCCGTTCCAAACGGCCTTTTATACTATGCAAACTCCAAAAAGATTGTGCTGCATCTTCAATACAATTATTGGCACAAAGACCAACGCTGCCAATTAATATTTTTTCAGTTTGAAATTAGCCTTATAGAAAAAAAGGGCGGTAAATAAAACTTACCGCGCCCTTCCCTAACTTGCTAAAACTTATTTCTGCTTCCTCTCACACTTCTGGTTTGCCAGCGTGCACGATGTTTTGCACGCGGATTGGCAGGATGTCTGGCATTCGCCGCATCCGCCGGTCACAAGAGTTTCCTTCAGATTGTTTTTGGTCACAGTTACAATATGTTTCATTCTTAAATCTCCCTCTCAGGATTTTTATTTTTTTTCAATTTCTGCTCCGCCATCGAAGCTTTCCACCGAAGCAACAGCGCTCTTAGATATTACAAGCTGGGTCTTTTCCGGGCCGCACTCAAATGTTACCAGCTCTTCCTTTATGGAAATGACCTTTCCATAAAAACCGCCGATAGTCTTTATCTGGTCTCCCACCTTTATGCTGTCCATCATTTCCTTAAACTTCTTTTCGCGCCTTTTATTGGGCACTATTATAAGCACTACAAAAATGACAATCAACAGAATGGGGAATATCCATGTCATCAACATACTGCTTCCTCCAGCCGCTCCTGCCGCGGCTCCCGCAGTACTTCCAAAACAACTTGCCGGCATTGGCACACACCGCCTTTCAAAAATCTAATGTCTGACCTGCCACGCAAGCCATATTCTTTTATATAATAAATGAGCAAGCTCAAATAGTCAATATAAACTTTGTAATCAGTCGTATATGGTGGCTGGTTCCATTTGGCTATACCATATACGGTATGACCGTCAGCCTACATAACCCGCCATAAATTCGCGCCGGAACTCCGAAAAATCTCCCGCCAGTATATGCGCGCGTATCTCCTCCATCAGCCGTATGCTGAAGCGTATGTTGTGTATGGTTAGCAGCGTGGCGCCCAGTATTTCGTTTGCCTTTATAAGGTGGCGTATATAGGCACGGCTGTGGTTTTTGCAGGTATAGCAGTCACAGCCCTCTTCAATGGGTCTGAAATCTTTCGCATACTCCGCGTTTCGCACCACCAGCCTGCCGCCGCGCACCATTGCCGTGCCGTTTCTGGCTATACGCGTTTGCAGCACGCAATCAAACATATCCACACCGCGCGCCACGCCCTCCACAAGGCAATCAGCGCTGCCCACTCCCATGAGGTAGCGGGGCTTGCCCGCGGGCAGCTCAGGCACGGTTACATCCAGCATGTCATACATCATGGGCTTTGGCTCTCCCACAGAAAGCCCGCCTATGGCGTTTCCGGGAAAATCCATCTCCGCTATTGCCTGTGCACTTATTTTTCTCAGCTCAGGGTACATACCGCCCTGCACTATGCCAAAGAGCGCCATGTCCTCCCGCGTTTGCGCAGCCTTGGCGCGCGCCGCCCAGCGGTGGGTACGCTCCATGGAGTGGCGGGTATATTCCTCATCTGCGGGGTAGGGCGTGCATTCGTCCAGCACCATCATAATGTCCGGCCCCAGCGCCTCCTGCGTTGCCACCACATTTTCCGGCGTAAACATATGCCTGCTGCCGTCAAGATGAGATTGGAAGGCCGCCCCCTCCTCCGTCAGCTTTCTAAGCTCCGAAAGGCTAAACACCTGAAAACCGCCGCTGTCCGTAAGAATTGGCTTGTCCCAATTCATGAATCTGTGCAGCCCGCCCGCCTCACGTATGAGTTCCGCGCCCGGTCTCAAATATAGATGGTAGGTGTTGGAAAGTATTATCTGCGCGTTCGTTTCCCGCACCTGATCTGCAGTGAGCGCCTTCACAGTGGCCTGCGTGCCCACCGGCATAAACACGGGCGTCTTTATATCTCCGTGCGGAGTGGAAAAAACTCCCGCGCGCGCAGAAGTTTCGTTGCAGCTCTTCTCTATAGTAAAATCAAACATAAAAACCCTCATTTTCAATGCACAATGCACAATGCACAATTATTGTATCGCCTGCGGCGATTGATCATATAATTTGTCCGCGCAGCGGACTCATTCATTGTGCATTGTGCATTCTTAATTGTGCATTGCCTTCTCATTGTGCATTTTTAATTGTGAATTAATTCATAGATATCTTTAACGCTGTCAAAAATATAGTCCGGCTTCACATCACCTTCAATTATATCGCTCATGCCAATTTCACCCGAAAGCACGGCTATGCCCACTATGCCGCCATTCACCGCCGTTTTTATATCGGTATAGAGGCGGTCGCCCACCATGGCAACGCTGCTTCTTTTTTCGCCCGTTTTGGCGAGAATGTAGTTTACCGTTTCCTCAAACGGCTTGCCCACAAACAGCGGAGATTTGCCGGTGGCATGCTCTATCATTGCCGCCATAGAGGCGCAGTCCGGCCAAAACCTGCCGCCCTCTAGCGGGCAGACCCTGTCTATATTCGTGGCAACAAAGGGTATACCATCAGACACCATGCGGCAAAGCGCATCCGCCTTTTCAAAGTTGAAGGTGGTATCAAAGCCCAGCACGGCAAAATCGGCACTGTCTGCCTCCGGCGGCAGCAGCGTTATGCCCGCCTCGGCAAACTGGCGCTCAAGCTCCGGCGTTCCGGCAAGGTATACGCGCGGATTTTCGGCGTTTTGCTTTAAATAATGTATCATCACATCGCCAGATGTCATTATGTGCTCACGAGTTATACCGGAAAAGCCCAGCTTTTTAAGCTTTTCCACGTAATCCTCCGGCGCCTTGGAAGAATTGTTCGTGAAGAAATAAAACTTTATACCCTTCTCAAAAAAGGTATCTATAAGCTCCATCGCGCCGTCTATAAGAGTCCACCCCAAATTTATTGTGCCGTCCATATCAAGCACAAAACAGCGGATATCTTTAATATCCGCTGCCTTTGCGTTCACTTTTCCCAATCTGTTTATACTTTGCATAGCTTATCCGTTTTCCGACATTATCTTGAACTCATCATATAGATCTTGACGGAATACCAGCTTCTTTGAAAGCGCTTCGTCTATATCCTCGTCTATAACATGATGGTCTCGCGTGCCTACCACGCGGTTGCCTATACCTTTGCTTAAAAGCTGTACCGCGCGTATACCCATTCGCGTAGCCCTCATTCTGTCATCTGCAGTGGGCGCACCGCCACGCTGTATGTAGCCCAGCACTATTGCCTTTGCGTCAAGACCCGCCTTTGCGCGCATATAATTTGCAACGGCCTCGCCCTTGCCGGCACCCTCCGCTATAAGCACTATGCTTGTCATCTTGCCCTTTATGCGGTTGGCAAGTATTTTCTCGCATATGTAGTCTATATCAAACTCTACTTCTGGTATTATTATGTGCTCCGCACCGCCCGCTATACCCGCGTACAGCGCAATATCTCCGCACTTGTTTCCCATTACTTCAATTATGCCCGTGCGCTCATGAGATTTCATGGTATCTCTTATACGAGACATTTCAGACAGCACACCGTTCACCGCGGTATCAAAGCCTATTGTGAAATCCGTATAGGCGAGGTCGTTGTCTATCGTGCCGGGCACGCCTATTGTGGGCACGCCCAAATGGCTGAGCACGCGCGCGCCCGCAAAGCTGCCGTCTCCGCCAATTACCACAAGACCGGAAATATCAAAGGCCTTTATTACCTGAAGCGCCTTTTTCTGGCCTTCCTCGGTTTTAAATTCCTCACAGCGCGCCGTTTTGAGCACGGTGCCGCCCTTTTCCACAATTCCGTCAACGTCTTCCGTCTTTATGCGCTCTATGCGCCCGTCTATCAATCCGGCATAGCCCTTAGATATTCCCATAACGGAAAAACCCGCCGCATCCGCTGCCATAACAACAGAGCGTATTCCGGCGTTCATACCGGGAGTATCTCCTCCGCTTGTAAGTATTCCAATTCTTCTTTTCATGCTGTACCTACCTCGTAAAAAATCTTATTCACCCGCTTCAACTTCGCCGTGCCGCGTTAAAACCGTGGCTCTGCCTGAAATCTTTATAGCGGAAGTGTTGTCCGTAAACTGAGCAATAAGTACCTCGCCCTCATTCAGCCTCTCTGTGTGCAGCAGGCGGGTATCTTTGCCGCGGGTCATGCCTATCACATTTACGCCGCTTTCCTTTGCCTTTACTACAATATATTCATCCGAAAACTTTTTTTCGTTTTCCATAAACGCACCCGCTTCCATAAAAACACTCAGATTATATTTTATCAAACAAATTGTCCAATTACAATAAATTTTCACGGCTTTTACGCACAAAAAAGCGGTTTTGGAACAGTCCGCTCAAAACCGCCGCAAGCGCCTTTAGAAAAATCTCTGTTTTTGCACGGCGTAAGCGTATTGTTTCTTTATATCACGCAATCCGGGGCAGGTGCCTGCTTACGCGCTCTTACGCCGCATTTCGCGGCTTTACTTCACCACCACATTTTCGCCGCCCAAAAATTCCTTTAGCTCATCCACCAGCTTTGCCGTGTAGCGCACGCTTCGTGAGCCGCACAGCTTGTAACGCTGCCCTGTTTGCTCCACCACCACTCCCACGCTGCTCATGCCCCTATGCCGCGCCGTGATCTTAAACAACCCGTCCACGTCTTTGCCTGCGGGTACCTTTACATAGAGCTGCTTACCCGCAAAAAAGGCCTCGTCCGGCACGTAGGGCAGCACGCGCTCCGCCAAAAGCTCTATGCCGCTCTGCGCGGTAACTGTTATCCTTCCCGTCACGCAAACTATTGCATCCTGCTTTATGTAGCCCTCACTTTGGGAATACACATTGGGAAATACTATAACGTTCATCTGCGCATAAAGATCTTCAAGCGTCATATTCGCCATTGGTTTTTTCTGCTTTGTGGATCGTATTTTTATGCCGCCCACTATGCCAATTAGCGAAACCTCCCGCCCGTCAAATTCGTACATAGTGGCTTCATCGTCTGCGGTACGCATAATATCGCCAATATTGCACTTTTGCGCGTCTATAACCGCCGCCATATCATCAAGCGGGTGACCGCTTATGTATAGGCCGGTCATCTCCTTTTCCAGCGAGAGCAGCTTTTCCGCCGGATATTCCGCCACCTCCGGCATGTTGGTTTTCAGCACAGAAAATTCCTCCTCCGCGCTGTCAAAGAGCGACATCTGCCCGCTTGCCAGCCGCTTTCCCGCCGCGGCGGCATCGCCCAATACGTTTGCGTACACCTCCATTAGCTGCGCGCGCTTTATACCAAAGCAATCAAAGCAGCCGGATAGTATAAGGCTTTCAAGGCGTTTTTTGTTGAGCACATCCGTGTTTTTGCCCACGAAATCATCAAAATCGCGGTAGCCCGCCCCCCTGCGGCCAATCACCTCGTCTATCGCGTCTCCCACGTAGGCTATGGCGGCAAGGCCGAAGCGTATGCCTCCGTTTTCGGTGGAAAAACGCATGGTGGAGCGGTTTATGTCGGGCGGCAGCATGCTTATGCCCGCGCGCTTCAAATAGCCTATATACTCCGCCAGCTTGGGCTTGTGAGATATAAAGCTGTTTAAGAGCGCCGTCATAAATTCCACCGGGTAATAGCGCTTTAGCCAGGCCGTTTGGTAGGCCACCACCGCGTAGGCGCAGGCGTGGGATTTATTGAAGGCGTAGTTTGCGAAGGCCATCATCTGGTCGAAAAGATCGGTTGCCGTGGCTTCGTCCATACCGCGCGCCACCGCGCCGTCTATACTTGCTCCGTCCTCCTCGCCGCCATATATGAACAGCCTGCGTTCCTTTTCAAGTACCGATTGCTGCTTCTTGCTCATGGCGCGTCGCACGAGGTCGCTCCTCGCCAGCGAATAGCCCGCAACATCACGCACTATGCGCATTATCTGCTCCTGATACACCATGCAGCCGTAGGTTTCTTCCAATATGGGTGCCAGCATGGGGTGCGCGTATTTCACGCCAGCCGGATTGTGCCTACAGCGCAGATATTCGGGTATGCTCTCCATCGGGCCGGGACGAAAGAGGGATATACCCACCATTATTTCGTCCAGATTGTGCGGCGCAAGGTCTGTCATGAGCCGCCTCATGCCCCCGCTTTCCAGTTGGAACATGCCCTCCGTCTCGCCCGAGGCTATGAGCGCGTACACGGAAGCGTCCTCCATATCTATAGCGTCTATATCTATCTTCACGCCGTGGTTTTGCTCCGCCATGTTAACGGCGTCACGTATTACCGTAAGCGTGCGCAAACCCAGAAAATCCATTTTCAGCAGCCCCAGATCCTCCAACTGCTTCATGGGGTATTGCGTCATCACGCTCTCGTCCTTGCTGTTCTTTTGCAGC
>CAYXBW010000061.1:0-14233 GCA_964463305.1 uncultured Christensenella sp.
CCACGCCCTTTATCACGCGCACATTCTCTATGTAATCCGGCAAAAACCGCATCACAGAGGATATCATGTAGCGCGGCGGGCAGCCCTCTATTGCCGGGCCGTGATCTGTTGTGGCAAAGCCCTGAAGCCCTTTTTCGAAAGCTGCGCGCGCGTTTTCCATAAGCGTGGAAAAGGCGTGCACACTGCCCACGGTGTGCGTATGCGTATCTACAAGCAATTCCATTTCTATCTCCCCCAAAACTGCATATTTTAAAACTATAAAAAGCGCATGGCGCGCCCTAGCTCAATTTGTTTTCGCGCGCATAGTAAAAGAGATATTGCTGCGCTATGCCCGCGCATTCGCCAAATTTTTCGTAAGCAAAATCAAATATCTGGCGGTCGTTCCCCTCAAAATCATAGAGCAGCTTCATTACGCGCTTTATCCACACATCCGCCGGAAATGCCTCCGTTTTGGAATAGGAAAAGAGCAGCACGCAATCCGCCACCTTAGGCCCCACGCCCATAAAGCGTGTTAGCTCCTTTTTGGCGGAAATGTATTCCATGCCGTATATCATCTCAAGGTCATAGCCTGCCGCTATCTCCCTTGCCGTGGCCAATATATAGGGCGCGCGGTAACCGCTGCCGCATTCTGTAAGCTCTTGCTCTGTGGCCTGCGCAAGCTGGGTTGGCGTGGGAAAGGCATAATATGTCTTCCCTTCAAACTGGAAGGGCGAGCCGTAGCGCGTGCAAATCTTATCTATTATGCCGCGTATGCGCTTTATGTTGTTGTTTGCCGAAACTATGAATGATATGAGCGTTTCAAACGGCTCCTGCCGCAGCATTCGCAGGCCGCAGGCATAGCCCCTGCCCTCACGCAGCGCGGTATCCTCGCAGCCGGGAAAGAGCGCGTCATAATCTCGCTCAAAATCAAAGTATTTGTACCATATATCATAAAATTCGTCTTCCGTGCAGGGATACAGCGTAACACTGTCACCCGTTTTGGATACGCGTAAAAAACGCCCGAAAGCCACGCCCTCGTACGCTCCGCCCACCTCTATGAACCTAAAAGCCTGCCCGTTATCGAATATCTGCTGCGGCTCGAAGCAGGACAGGTTTTTTATGATCGCGCTGTTGTTTTCAAATATTATTTCCATTTTGGTATTATATCATGAATAAGACACCGTTTTCCAGTCCCGCAGGTATATAATGCGTCCGCGCGCGCTGCCAAAAAAGCCGCCAAAAATTGCGCTCGCTCACTCCTGTGGCGGCTCCAGCCCCTGCAGTTCATAGGAAGCATCCTGCCAGTCAAACTGAGTATACACCTTTGATGTGGCCTCTATAACCGGCGGATAATATTCGCCCAGCGCAAGGCCAAGCGCCGCTTCCGCCGCAAGGCTTCCCTGCTTTCTGGCAAATTGCGCCGCAGCCACCTGCACGCGTCCCTGCTCCATAAGCCCCAGCACCTCACCTTGCAGCTCCGCGCCGCCCACCACAACGCCCGCGCCCGGCTCTACCGCCTCCGCCGCGCCTATAAGCCCGTTTGTATCCACACAGAGAATGCCGCCAAGCTGGGGGTACTGCTCCACAATACTCGCTGCCGCCGCACTCGCCTCTTGGATGCTGCTCACGGCCTCGCGTGCCAGCACCACCGCGCCCGCCGCCTCCGTAACCAATTTATATGCGTCCCTGCGCTTTTGCATACGCGGGCTTTCATCAGTTGTATCCAGTATGGCTATTTGCGCACCGGACAGCTTTAGCAGTTTTTCCGCCGCTATCTTTGCAAAATCATGATCTCCCGGTTCTATTACCACACTTGCCCCCGGCACATCGGTTATAGAAATTATGGGAATGCCCGCATCAGCAGCAGCCGAAACGGCCTCTGATATACCATCGCCCGCAGGGCTTACCGCAATTGCGTCAAACCCGCCCGCTACAAACGCAGCTATGTCCTCTGCCTGTTTTTGCGCACTTCCGTTTGCTTCGCGCACCTCGTAGGCCACACCCACAGCATCACAATATTCTGAAAAACCGGCAACTCCCGCATCCAGCAGCTCACGGCTGTCAAAGCTTGCCGAGAAGCCAATTTTTACTTCTGATGTGTTTTTCACCACCACCTCGTCTTCAAGAGCTGAAATGCTGCTCAACGGTGCGGGCGATGACGTCTCTTCCTCTTCCACCGCGCCCAGATCAAGACGCGAAACAGAGCCGCAGGAGCAAAGCGCGGCGCATAAAACAAATACTGTTGCAGCGATGATAAATTTTTTCACAAAACATTCTCCATTGCGTTTATCTTTGACAATAATGATATCATAAATACTGCGCAAATGCAGTATATAAGCAGTACCAGGTACACAAAAACCACCGCGCGGCTTTATGAAGCCGCGCGGTGGTTTTTTGTTATTGCATATGCTGTATCACAGATGCGCACGTATTGAGGAAATTATTGTTTCCAGTGTTTTTATGCGCGCATAGTATTTTGAATTTGACTCCACAACCGTCCACGGCGCAAAATCAGTATTTGTATAGGTAAGCATATCGTTTACCGCATCCGCATACAAATCCCATTTTTCGCGGTTTCGCCAGTCTTCATCCGTTATTTTCCACTGCTTTGCCGGAGTGTTTTGCCTGTCTTCAAAACGGCGGAGCTGCTCTTCCTTGTCTATTGTGAGCCAGAATTTTATTAGCACAGCGCCCCATTTTTTTAGCATTAGCTCAAACTCGTTTATTTCGTTGTATGCCTGAGAAAGCCTTATGGGCGGTGTGAACTGCTCCACCCGCTCCACCAGCACACGCCCATACCAGGTGCGGTCAAATATGGCTATGTGGCCCGTCTTGGGCAGGCTGCTAAAGAAGCGCCACAGATAGTGGTGGTCTAGCTCCACGGGCGAGGGCGCGCTCACCGGGTGAACCGAATATCCTCTGGGGTCCAGCGCCGCCGCCACACGGCGTATGTTTCCGCCCTTTCCAGCAGCATCGTTGCCCTCATAGGCAATAACAACGGGTACCTGTTCTTTATATATTACGTTGTGCAGATCAGATAGCTCCTGCTGAAGCGCTGCCAGTCTGGCGCGGTAATCCGCTTGCTCCAGACTTAGCGACAGATCATACTCCTGTATCTTCTTGGCCGGCAGAAGATTGAATTTAACATTTATATATGGCTTTTGCGGCACATCCACAGCAGCGGCGCGCCCGTTCTCATTTGCTTCCAAGGCGGCTTCAAGCTCACTTTTCACCGTTTCCATAACGCTGCGGCGCACATTTGCTCGTTTTTTTGCGTCTATTATGTGCCACTTTGCATAGGGTCTGTCCGTTGCCTCCACCATACGCTTGTAAAATTCGCGATTCTCGTTGTATTGCTTTAGATCTCCAAGATCGCGCGCCGTTACCCTCCACACCGTATCCTGGTGCGCCAAAAGCTTTTTGAGCCTTTTTTTCTGCTCCTTGCGTGATATGTGCAGAAAAAACTTTATTATAAGGCAGCCGTCATCCGCAAGCTGCCGTTCAAACATATTTATGTCCTCAAAATACGTTATGAACTGCGAAGGCTTTTTCACCTTCTTGTCTATCTGCATCATACCAGAATACCAGGCGCGGTCAAACACGGCTATATCTCCCTTTGCCGGGCACTTTTCCGCAAAGCGCCACAGCCATGGCTCTCTGCGTTCAAAGAGCTGAGGAGGACGGGTGGCATACACCTCAAACCCGCGCGGATCAAAGTTTAGTATGAGCGAGGATATTGCCGCGCCCTTGCCGCTTGCGGAAAACCCTTCAAATATTATTGCAACGGGAAGCCTGGCTTTTATAACCCTTTGCTGCAATTCAGAAAGATCGGCCATCAATTCTTTTTTGCCGATTTTTACCTCATTAGTTTCTTCCATAACTGTACCTCGCAATATGTTTTTTTTGAATATTGAAATAGCGGTACGTCAATTTGACGCAATACATATTATTTAAAAAGAATAGTGAACAAAAGTGCAAAACGCCCCAATGCCTGTATAATATTATAACATATTCCAAATAAAAACGCAGCTATACAAAGCTTTTTAATAATAATGTTTTCACACAATCATATTTTCTGTGATTTTATTGTTATGTTATCATAAAATATGACGATAATACTAATAAAGATACTTATGGCAGCGCGATTCATATGCTGATGGACACCGCTAAAAACTATTTTACATGCGCGCCGCCCTCCGGGGACATCGAAATTTAAAAAAGCGAGGATGATTTATATGAGCGAACTTATGCTGGAAGGCCTCGGCCAAAAATCACTTACTGTGGACAGGGGCTGTCTTATATTAAAGCTTTACAAAATAGGAAGCCAAATACGTGTGATACCCATAAAACACATAATATGCGTGGAGGTGTGCGAGCCGCAGACAGACCACCGCGGGTACATTTATTTCAGAACGCCCGTGGCAAACCGGCCTATAAAGCAATCTGTTGTTGGCAGAGATGCAACGGCTGATGACGATATGGTTTTCTTTGATACTCAGGAGAGCTATGAAACTGCGCTTGCCATACAGGAGTATATAGCAGGCTTTTTCGCAAAATAACGGGCAATTCAAAAAAATTTGCAGCATAAACGTGTGGCAGGCTTTTTTGAGCATTATAAATACACCGCCTGTAATATATAAAAATGCGTACTGCGCCAAAGCAGCAAATAAAAAGCGTCATTATAGCATGACGCTTTTTCTGTTTGCATAAAATCAAACGGCTGGCTGTGTCTTTTCTGCTCAGGTGCTGTCCCGCTCCACTATTGCGCTGTCAAATATTATTTTGTCCGTGGGCACTGTTTCGCCCATAATGAGGTTAAGCAGCATGCGCGCCGCTTCGTGCCCTATGTTTTTTATGGGCTGCTTCACCGTGGTGAGCGCGGGCGATATTATATCGCAAAGATCGGTATTGTCAAAGCCCATCACGCTTACATCTGCCGGTATTCGCACACCCGCTTTTTTGAGGTACTTCATAACGCCTATGGCAAGGTGATCAGAAGCCGCCATTATGGCATCTATGCGCGGATTTTGCGCCATTAGCCGCTCCGCCGCATAAAAACCCACATCCACAAGCGAAACGCCGTGCTGATCTTCAGGAAGGGCTATCATGCGCTCATCCACATTAATACCGCACTGCTCCAAGCCTGCGCGATAACCCTCGCAGCGCAGCAGCGTTATGTTGTTTGTTTGCGGCAGATTGACGTACGCTATGCTGCGCCTGCCCTTGCCGTAAAGATACTTTACCGCTTCGGCAGTTGCGTTTCTGCCCTCCGCCGCAACACAGTGCAGCTCAGGCACCTCCGCAAAGGCGTAATCCATAAATATTATGGGCAGGCGATGCGTCAGCCTTGAAAAGAAATCCAGATTGGCCTGCGTTTTTTGCTGTGTAAAATACAGCATGCCGTCTATATTTCGCTTTAGCAGCTTATCTGCATACTTTTTCTCGTTTGAAAAGGAACGCCGCGTGTCGCTCATTATAACCATATAGTCATTTTCGTAGGCAATATCTTCAACCGCTTTAAACACCTCTGTGTAAAATGAGTTTGAAGTATCCGGCACCATCATGGCTATGGTGCGCGAGCGCCGCGTTCTTATGTTTTGCGCAAAAGAGCTGGGAGTGTAATTGAGCCGCTTTATTGCATCCTCTACGCTATCTCTTGTGGTTTGTGCCACATAACCCTTGTTATTCAAAACGCGCGACACGGTGGACTTTGAAACGCCTGCCAATTGCGCTACATCCAATATATTGGATTTCTGTTCATCAGTCATCAATCATCCTCAATAGTTCACTATTTTTGCAAAGCTGTCAGCCTTTAGGCTGGCGCCGCCAATAAGCCCGCCGTCTATATCGCTCATTGCCATAAGCTCTGCCACGTTGCCGGCGTTCATGCTGCCGCCATACTGTATGCGCACTTCCTCTGCGCAGCCGCTGGAAAATATCCCTGCCAGCGTTTTGCGTATGGCGCGTATGGTGTCATTTGCCTGAGCGCTTGTGGCCGTAACGCCTGTACCTATTGCCCAAACCGGCTCATAGGCTATTACCACATTTCTCATATCATATTCGGAAACTCCATAAAGCGCCAGCTTTACCTGCTGAGCTATAAATTCATCCGTAATGCCGCATTCGCGCTGCCAAAGCTGCTCACCCACGCACACTATTGGTTTCAGGCCTTTCTCAAGGCACTTTTTAACCTTTTTGTTTACCGTTTCATCCGTTTCGGCAAAATATTGCCTGCGCTCTGAATGCCCCAGCACAACGTAAGAAACGCCCAGCTCCAAAAGTGTATCTACACTTATTTCACCCGTGAAAGCGCCGCTCTCCTCAAAGTATACGTTTTGCGCGCCCAGAGATATATTGGAGCCTGCAGCCGCCTCCTTTGCCGCGAAAAGGCAGGCTGCCATGGGGCATACCACCACCTCGGCAAACGCGCCCTCCACCAGAGGACGTATCTCGCGTATAAGCGCAACTGTTTCAGAGGGAGTCTTGTTTAGCTTCCAATTGCCTGCAATTATGGGTTTTCTCATTTGTTTTCTCCTGATAGTATAATATGTAGAAAATTTTACAACTTTATGACACAATTTGTCTATGGCCAATATATAATATGATTATATCAAAGTATGCTATATAAGTCGATTTCAAATTATTGCTTTGATTTCAGGGAAAAAATTCATGGAGGGTATTTTAAATGAAGAAAATGTTTTTCAGGGCTGCGGCAATGGCTTTAGCGGCTGTTGCGGTTATGGCTTTCGCTTCTCCGGCGCTGGCATACGCAAGCTGGCCCAACGCGGATTGGAACCAAAAAACACTGGGGCTCATTAAGCAAGGCGAAAAGAAAGCCGGCAAAAATATACTATTGCAATGGCACTGCTATGCGGCGCAGGCGGCCGGAACAAACGGCAAGGCCATGCCTAAATCTCATGTGGACGGCGTTTTTGGCGCGCGCACGCTTGGGTATGTGAAAAAATACCAGTTGAAAAAGGGGCTTAAGGCGGACGGTGTGGTGGGCAACGCTACATACAACATAATGAAAAAAACGATGTCCAGCACCTCAGACCCAAGCAAAGGCTTTGTAATATATGATACCAACGATATCATAAAGGTACCCAAAACCTCCCGCCATACAAAGGCCGGACGCTGGTTTACATACAACAGAAACGGGCTCAGCGCAGAAATTATATAGCACATTGCCGTATGTGCAGACTACAGATAAAATTTGTGGCTGTTTTCTGATTTAATTTTTTATTTTTTTAGTAACATATTTTCATCTGTGATATAATGTAAGTTAGTTGAGCTTAATTTAAAATGTTCTATGCAGCATATCAAAAAATTGAAAGGGTGATGGTAGTAAATGAGAAAGATAGTAGTAGTTTTGGTGATTGCAGCAATGCTTTTGTTTGCGGTTATGCCCGCAATGGCAGCAGATCTCCCGGGTGATGAGCCTGCAGCGGCAGTACCGGAGGCTCCGGTTCCCGATGATGCAGAGGCGGAGGCTCCCGCAGACAGTCAGCTTACGGAAGTGCCGGAGGAAACAGCTCCTCCCGCAGACGAAACTCTGGGAGATATCCAGGAAGTGGCAGCTGAGGAAGCAACCGCAGACCTCATGGCTTTCACCGCCGAGATCAAGGGCGCTGAGCAGCCCATAGTTGCACCGGCTCCTGCTTCGCTTGATCTGTATGTGAACGGCGCGCCCGCAACTGAAGGCAGCGGATACACTTTTGAGTGGATGACAACTGACATTAACGGCAATTGGGTAGCGCTGGATTCCGGAGATATGAAAGGCCCTGAAGTTGGCGCTAAGGTCGTTTTTGACAGCACATATCCCCTTTTGGACGGAATGAAAGTAAAGTGCGTGGTAACAAATGCGGCATCTGAGATTGTGGAAACGCAGCCCGTAGAGCTTTCAGTAAAACGCGAGCACACAGTTTTAACTGTTAATAACCAGCCCGTCATGCCGGGCGGGGCAACTGCTGATGGCAGCATTTCTCTAAATGCTGATGGTACGGTTTTGACAATAAACAATGCCAACGTGACCTTGGACAATGCAAGATGGAAGAGTGCTGCGGTATATGCAGAGCCTGTCGACACAGACTTTACCGTTATGATAAATGGCGTGAGCAATTTGGTATCAGATTTCAACTATCCCGATGACGCCGAGCCTGATATCAGATATGGTCTTGGTATGCAAATAATTGCAGAGACTGACAAAACGGTTAAAATAACTTCGGAAAACAGCGGAGATCTCAATGCCACAGGCGGCATTGCAGGCATAGACATAGGCCGCAGAACTGCCGATGGCAAAGCAAATGTTATAATAGAAGGCGGTGTTTTCCTCAACACTGAGAGCACCAACCCCGTAGCTGTGCAAAACAGCGGCGCCGCGTTCAGTGCGTTTACAGATGTTGAGATTCTGAACGGCTTGCTTGCAGCCAAGACCAAGGACGCTAATGCCGTGGAGATAAACGCAGTGGATAAAGGGCTTGTGCTGGGAAACTACGGAGCTATAATAGCCGAAAGCAACTCTACCACCAAAATTATTGGTGCAGGCACAAATGTCATAAAGGTAGCTCCTGCGCTCACCCTAGATGGCGGCTATATAAATGCGCGTATGGCAAATGCCTCGAATCATCTTAATTACGGTGTTCGCGTTGACGGAGACCTCAAGATGTTTGACGGCGCAGAGCTGGGCGTGTACATGAATTCTGCCAGCGGAACGGTGAAAGGTGTAGTGGCGCAGAATATAGTGAATGATTCCGGCTCTATACGCAGCACCGTAAAAACGGGCGGACAGGGAGCTACGGCAATATCAGCATCTAAAGATATGGACGCTGTTGATGTTTCCTATACCTACGGCAATGCCACAGCCGCCAAGGATAGCTGCGGTATCTATGTTGGTACGGACAAGAAAACAGATACGCTCAACGTAAACATGTCCACGGTTCGCGGCATATCCAAAAACACAAAAAAATCCGGCATAGATGCAGGTATAATTTCCGGCAAGATAAACATAAACCAGTCAAACGGCGGGCTGAGATACGGCAAGGTAATAGGCGAATCCAGTAATGGCGCGGCTATACTGTCACTTGTGAATCCGGACAGCACAACAAAGCAGAATTACAAGGCAAACTATACTCCCAAAGCGCTGAAGATAGCCAAGGGTACAAAGATAATAACGCCCAAGAAGGTAGGCGAGATCAGCACGTACAGCATAGCCGACACCACCACGAAAGGGCACTATCGCGTATACGAGACGGTATACGGTGTTGGTAAAAACGCAGTTTTGCAAAACAGAGTTGTTATAGGCTAGCAGAACAGAAATACATACTGTTTTTAAAACTTTTCCGGCTTAATAAAACCGCTCCTTTTACGGAGCGGTTTTATTTATATATATCACGGCAGATGATCAATTTTTTTAAAACCTACTCTGCTTTATATGTGTTGTAGCCTAGGAACGCTTTTTGAAACCGATCCGCACGACGATCATCAAAAAATGACGCATAGAAATTGCATCAAGTATTTTTCCGCGCCCAAGCCCGCAAAAAAAATTTAGCACAAAAAATGTTTATAGATACTTTGTATATATTATACATATTCTGTGTGATATAATACACATCAAGCAATGATTTTTTAAACATTGTAAACAATCAAACGCAAAAAATTGAAAGGGTGATGGTAGTAAATGAGAAAGATAGTAGTATTTTTAGTTATTGTGGCAATGCTTTTGTTTGCAGTTGTGCCCGCAATGGCAGCAGATCTCCCGGGTGATGAGCCTGCAGCGGCAGTACCGGAGGCTCCGGTTCCCGATGATGCAGAGGCGGAGGCTCCCGCAGACAGTCAGCTTACGGAAGTGCCGGAGGAAACAGCTCCTCCCGCAGACGAAACTCTGGGAGATATCCAGGAAGTGGCAGCTGAGGAAGCAACCGCAGACCTCATGGCTTTCACCGCCGAGATCAAGGGCGCTGAGCAGCCCATAGTTGCACCGGCTCCTGCTTCGCTTGATCTGTATGTGAACGGCGCGCCCGCAACTGAAGGCAGCGGATACACTTTTGAGTGGATGACAACTGACATTAACGGCAATTGGGTAGCGCTGGATTCCGGAGATATGAAAGGCCCTGAAGTTGGCGCTAAGGTCGTTTTTGACAGCACATATCCCCTTTTGGACGGAATGAAAGTAAAGTGCGTGGTAACAAATGCGGCATCTGAGATTGTGGAAACGCAGCCCGTAGAGCTTTCAGTAAAACGCGAGCACACAATTTTAACCGTTAATAACCAGCCCGTCATGCCGGGCGGGGCAACTGCTGACGGTAGTATTTCACTGAGTGCTGACGGCAAACTTGTCACACTGAATGGCGCCAAAGTAACTATGGACAATACACGCTGGAACGACTCAGCTATATATATTGAGGCTGTAGATACAGATCTTACCGTTAAAATAAATGGCGTTAACGAAGCTATCTGCGATTATACTGACCCCGCCGATGAAGAACCGGATATGAGAATGGGATCGGGCATCACAATAATGGCAGAGGGAGGCCGTACCCTGAACATAACCACCGATGATGACGGCGAAATCTTTGCCAAGGGCGGTTATTTGGGTATAAGCATAGGCGTATATGGCAAAGAGGCTAAAACGATAATAGACAACGGTGTGTTCATAAATACAGAAAGCACCAATGCTGCAATATTGCCCATCTCCGGTGCTGCCTTCAGCGCATACACCGATGTAGATCTTGTTATGGGTATTATATCCGGTAAAAGTGTAGACGCAAACTGCATATCAATAGAAGGCAAGTCTACAGGTCTCACAATAGGAGATTACGGCGCTGTATTTGCAGAAAACAATTCTCCGCAGGTAGGGGTGGCGGGTTCCGGCAGTTCTTCCGCCATAGAAGTTTCACCCAACCTGACAATAACAGGCGGCTATATAAGTGCCCGTATCCCCAAGACACCGTCCTTACTTAGCACAGGTCTTTCGGTTTCCGGCAGCCTAAAGATGTATGACGGCGCGGAGATCGGCACATATGTAAACTCTACCAATGGATCTGTAATAGGTTTGACGGCAAAATATATAATGAACGATTCCGGAACTATACGCAGCACGGCCAAAACGACCCACGGCGGCGCGCTAGCAATAAGAAGCATGACAAATTTGGATTCCATAGATCTTAGCTACACATATGGCAACGCCTCCGGCACTATTGATACAAACGGTATATATGTGGGTTCAGGCAAAACCACCGATACGTTAAAAATTGATCTTTCCACCGTGCGCGGCATATCAAACAGCACCGCTAAACGTGGTACAAATGCAGGTATAGTTGCAGGCAAGATAAGTGTGAACACCGGCAGGGGCGGCATAAGATACGGCAAGCTCATAGGCGAGTCAAAGAACGGCCCCGGCGTGCTGGCTCTGCTAAATGCAGACACTCCCACAAAGAAGGGCTATACATCAAATTACAAGCCTCAATCACTCAAGCTGCTAAGCGGCACTATGATAATCACACCAAAAAAAGTTGGTGAAATAAGCCCTTACAGCGTATATCTATCCAAGGGTCACTATGCTGTATATGAAACAGTTTACGGCGTAGGCAAGAACGCAGTTTTGGAAAACAGGGTAGTTTTGGGCTAGTAGCTCCGAAACAACATTCAAAACATCAGTATTAAAAAAACCGCTCCTTTAGGGAGCGGTTTTTCATTGCGCCGTGTCTTCCGCCTTATTGCGGTATAACGCGCGAAATGCCGCCATGACTGCATTTTCACGGCGGCATTCTTCATGTTTTTTACAGGATATTCTATATCTCTATGCCTTACCAGCTTGCGTGTACGCTTTCACGGATATACTTATTATAAATATCGCTTACGCCCTTCATCTGCTCCTCTGTTAGCGCGGGCAGCTCCGCCGCCTTAACATTGCCCACCACCTGCGAGGCCTTGCTGGCTCCGGGAATAACGGTGCTCACTGCGTCAAACATGAGTATCCACTTGAGCGCATAAGGAATCAGATCCTCCGTGCCAAACAGCGCCTTTAGCTCTGCAACCGCCTTGAGACCCTGCTCGTAATCCACACCGGAGAATGTTTCACCCTTGTCAAATGCTTCTCCGTTTCTGTTGTAGCTTCTGTGATCCTGCGCACCGAATTTTGTATCCGCCGTGTAGCGTCCTGTCAGCAGACCGCTTGCAAGAGGCACGCGCGCCAGTATGGCTACATCGTTTTTCTTGGCGGCGGGAAACAGCTCTTCCGTGGGCTTGAGGCGAAACATATTGAATATTACCTCTATTGCGCCTATGTTGTACGCCATAGCGTCCAGACCCTCAGAAACCTTTTCTATGCTTACGCCGTAGCCCGCAATTTTTCCCTTTTGCTGTATTTTATCAAGACCGGCAAAAAGCGCATCTTTTTTATATACAGAACTTGGCGGGCAATGCAGCAGCACCATATCCAGCTTTTCCACACCCATGCGCTTAAGGCTGCCATCTACAAAGGCCTCCATGGCCTCAGGCGTATACATTTCATCCGTATGCGGATCAAGGCCGCGGCCGCATTTTGTAACTATGTAAAACTTGTCCTGTCTGCCCTTTATAAATTCGCCTATTGCCAGCTCACTGTTGCCATCGTTATATATATCGGCGGTATCTATCATATTTATGCCGCAATCAACTGCCGTTTCCAGTATTTTGCGCGCCTCGGCCGCATCAAACGGATCTCCCCACTTTGTGCCCAGCTGCCATGTACCAAGACCCACCTCCGAAACCATTGCGCCCGTTTTGCCAAATCTTCTCATGTTCATGTTATACGCTTCCTCCTTGACATTATAGTCATTATAGTATAAATTACCATTATGGAAGATATTATAGTTTTATATGGCAAAAGTGTCAATAAGGAACCTAAAATATTATAACTATACAGAAGGTAACAAATGGAAAAGATAAAAGTTGGCTGCGAAATAGAGGTCACACTAAAAATGATAGGCGGCAAGTGCAAGCCGCTCATACTCTACAGCCTCATAGAAAGCGGAGCAATGCGTTTCACAGAGCTAATGAGCCTGGTTACCCAGGTGTCTCAAAAAACGCTTACAAACCAGCTCAGGGAATTGCAGGCGGATGGGCTGATAACCCGTCAGGCCTTCGCGGAGGTGCCGCCGCGCGTGGAATATTCCATCACAGAGAAAGGGCTTTCGCTCTTCCCCATACTTGAAATGATGTGCGATTGGGGCGAAAAAAATATAGATGAGCGCTTTGAGCTGCAAAACCCGCAGTGTACCTAATCAAAAATCTCCCCTTCATAACGCCGCTCTGAAAAACCGTTTGATTTTGGGGGTTGGCTTTTTTTTGTGCGCAATACTATAATATAGATATAAAAAATTTTCGGAGGCAACCATATGTCGCATAGAATAATTCTAAACGAAACTTCCTACTTTGGCAGGGACGCGCTTTTGAATCTGGTGCCCGAAATACGCGCGCGTGGGTTTCAAAAACTTATTATAATAACGGACGCAGAGCTTATAAAGCACGGCGTTGTACATAAAGTGACCTCGCTGCTATCCTCTGCGGCCATAGCCTTTGAGATATTTAGCGAGGTAAAGAGCAACCCCACCGTGGATATCGTTAAAAAGGGTGTGGAGGCATTCCGTGCCAGCGGCGCGGATGCAATAATAGCGGTGGGCGGCGGTTCGCCCATAGACACCGCCAAGGCAATAGGCATTATAATAAACAATCCGGAATTTGCCGATGTTGTTAGTCTGGAGGGCAACGCACCCACCAAAAGACCCGCCGTTCCCACAATAGCCATACCCACCACCGCGGGAACGGGAGCGGAGGTAACTATAAACTACGTTATAACAGACGAGGAAAAGAAGCGCAAATTTGTATGTCTTGATCCGCATGATATACCGCAGGTGGCAATAATAGACCCGCAGATGATGGCCTCCATGCCAAAGAGCCTCATTGCCGCAACCGGAATGGACGCGCTCACCCACGCAATAGAGGGCTACATAACAAAAGACGCATGGGATATGACAGATATGTTCGACATAAAGGCAATAGCTATGATAGCCAAAAACCTGCGCGGCGCGGTGGCAGGAGATATCACCGCAATGGAAAACATGGGCATAGCCCAATACATAGCGGGCATGGGTTTTTCCAACGCGGGTCTTGGTATCGTTCACTCTATGGCGCATCCGCTGGGCGCGTACTATAACACGCCGCACGGCGTGGCAAACGCGGTTCTGCTGCCGTTTGTGATGCAATACAACGCGCC
>CAYXBW010000062.1:0-14128 GCA_964463305.1 uncultured Christensenella sp.
CTCAGCCTGCCTCAGCCAGCTTGCTCAAAATTGTATTTTTATGTATAATATATAGGGTCTATGGAGGGATTAATGGATATACAATGGTACCCCGGGCACATGACGAAGGCGCGCCGGCAGCTAAAAGAAAAACTTAAAATGATAGATATGGTGATAGAGGTGCTGGACGCGCGTGCGCCCAAAAGCTCTGTTAACCCGGATTTTGACGACCTTTTTGCCAGTAAAATGCGTTTATATGTGCTAAACAAGGCGGATCTTGCGGAAGAGGCGGCAACAAAGCGCTGGATAGAGCATTTCAAGGCGCAGGGCATAAAAGCAGTGGCCTATTCGGCAACTTCGGGCAATGCGGAGCGGCTAAAGAAGGAAATTATATCAGCTGGTGATGCACTTCTTCAAAAATACCGTGCAAAGGGTGTGAACAAAACGCTGCGGGCACTTGTGGCGGGCATACCCAACGTGGGAAAATCTGCCATATTAAACCGCCTGCTTGGTTCAAAAAAGATGAAAGAGGGCAACAAACCGGGCGTCACAAAGGGGCTGCAATGGGCGAAGATAGACCCGTATCTGGAAATAATGGATTCACCCGGCCTGCTGTGGCCAAAATTTTCAGATGAGCGCACGGGCGCCGTGGTGGCGCTTATAGGCAGCGTGAAGCTGGATATACTGGACGAAGAGGGGCTTTGCTTTTACCTGCTTAAGCTGCTTGGTGAAAGCGCGCCTGCCATGCTGATAGAACGGTACAAGCTGGACGGCATACCGGATGACA
Organism: uncultured Christensenella sp.; assembly: GCA_964463305.1. Lineage (GTDB taxonomy): Bacteria > Bacillota > Clostridia > Christensenellales > Christensenellaceae > UBA5399. The sequence continues at coordinate 767 of CAYXBW010000062.1, forward strand.
CTGTGGAGCTTATGGAGCAAATTGCCCAAAAGCGCGGATTTTTGCTAAAGGGCGGTGTGCTTGATATGGAGCGCGCGGCAAAAACCATATTGGATGAATTTAAAAACGGCAAAATGGGATGTATAAGCCTGGAGCTGCCGAAGGAGTAAAATGGGCGTAAGAGAAGAACAGAAGCAGCAAAAACTGCAATATATGACGGAAATAGAACGCGAACATTGGCAGGATGGAGAGCTGCTCATTGCCGGAATGGACGAAGCAGGGCGCGGACCGCTTGCCGGGCCTGTGGTGGCAGCCTGCGTTATAATGCCGCCAAACGACCTTATTTTGGGTGTAGACGATTCAAAAAAGCTTACCGAAAAAAGGCGCGATGAGCTTTTTTCCGCTATACTGGAAAAATGTGTGGCTTATTCTGTAGGCATAGTGGGGCAGGAGACTATAGACAGCGTAAACATACTAAATGCCACGCGGCTGGCTTTTATGCAGGCGCTGGATGGAATGGCGGTAAAGCCAGAGCAGGTTTATACGGATGCCATGCCGCTTGATTGTGATATACCCTGCACCTCTATGGTGAAGGGTGACGCACGTATGTATTCCATTGCGGCGGCTTCTATAATAGCCAAGGTGACGCGTGACAACATAATGAAAAAGTACGCGCAGGAATATCCGCAGTATGGATTTGAGCAGCACAAGGGATATGGCACAAAGGCTCACTATGAAGCAATAGAAAAATGCGGCGTGCTGGATATACACCGCCGCAGTTTTCTGAAAAAGATACTGGAGCAAAAATGAGCACGGTGGATATAGGCAGGCAGGGGGAGGAATACACCTGTGCCTACATAGAAAAGCAGGGTATGGCGCTGCTTACACGAAATTACCATTGCCGGGGCGGCGAGGTGGACATAATAGCGCGCGAGGGCGATACCGTTGTTTTCATAGAGGTGAAAACGCGCTGTGGCGGCGGCTTTGGCAGCGGCGCCGAGGCGGTGACTCCGGCTAAAATTAAAAAGATAATATGCGCGGCGCAGCACTATATAATGAAACGGGCGCCGGCTGAGGACAGCTTTCGTTTCGATGTGGCTGAGGTGGATGTACGTGACGGGCTGTACAGTATAAATTACATAAAAAACGCTTTTGAGGTTTGATAAAATGGATGATGAACGCATAATTGCGCAAAATGAATTCATATTGCCATTTATGGTGATAGGCATAATATTTTTGTGCGTCATGCAGTATGTATATATGACGCAGCGGGCGCGCAAACAGCTGGAGAAAGAGCCATCTCTGCTGAGTATTTTCATACTCATGGCAGCGGCGGCGTTTATAATACGCATGCTTATAGGGTATAATATGCCCGGATACATAACGGATGTGGATTGCTTTAGATCCTGGGCGGCGCACGCCTATGAGGGCGGTCTGCAAAACTTTTACAACGGAGATTTCTTTGCGGATTACCCGCCGCTCTATATATACATACTATCCTTCCTTGGCTTCATAAGGGATGCGGCCTCTGTGGATATAATGTCGCCCGCTTTTGGGCTGATGGTACGCCTGCCCGCGCTTATAACGGATATAATACTGGCGGCAATGGTGTTTTTCCTCGCCAAGCGCGAAATAAACGGAAAAATGGCGCTCTTCCTTTCCGCGCTCATACTTTTCAACCCCGCCGTTATGGCAAACAACGCGCTCTGGGGGCAGGTGGACGTGCTGGTGACCATATTTATGGTGCTCACCATATATATGCTTTACAAGGAAAAATATTTGCTCAGCGCCGTGATGTTTGCGCTGGCCTTTTTGTTGAAGCCGCAGGCGATCATGATAGCGCCGCTTTTGCTGTTTGTTTTTGTGCGCAATATAATAGTGGCCAAAAGCAAGCTGCGGCCAATACTGACGCTGGCGCTTGCCACAGCCGTGTTTGCGCTTATGTTCATTCTTGTGCCGCTGCCATTTGGAATTGGCAGAGAGCCGCTTTGGCTGGTGGACAGGTATGCGCAAACGGTGGGGCAATACCCTCAGGCTTCGCTGAATGCGCTTAACGTATACTCTTTGGCGGGGCTGAATTTCCTTGACGCGGGCGAATATTCCTTCCTTGGGCTAGCGCTTAACAAATGGGGATTCATATTCATTGCGGTCATATGCCTTTACGCATTGTGGCTGTACATAAAAAAACCGGACAAGCGCTATCTCTTTGCGCTGGCGGCACTTATTGTGGTGGGCGTTTTTGCCTTCTCGCACGGTATGCATGAGCGGTATTTGTTTGTTGTGCCCGTGCTGCTGCTGTTTGCCTATATATTCTTAAAGGATAAACGGCTCATAACCTGCACAATACTCACCTTTGGCATATCTTTGGTGAACACCTGCATAGCGCTGTACTTTTATCAGGTGTGGCTGCCAACGGAAATGATGGTGGTGCTGTCTGCCGTTGCCGTTGCTGTGTTTGTTTACACAATATACGTCATATCCATGATAGCACTAAAGCCGGTACAGATATTGGAGCCAAAAGAAGAAGCAGAGGGGGAAGAGATGGCTGAAAAGAGAATTGCGGGAGCGGCGGCGGCCAAAAGGCTTGCTGAGTTCAGCGCGCCCAAAAAGTATATATCCGGCAAAGACGGGCTGATAATGCTTATAATATCCGCCATATACGCGGTGGTGGCCTTCACCAACCTTGGCGCCTTTAAAATACCCGAATCCAGCGCGAATATAAACGATGATATACTGTACGAATTCAGCCAGCCGGAGGAGCTGAACGTATTTATGTATTACCCCGGCTTTGGAGAGGGCGAGTTTGAGATATATTTTTCTCAGGATGGCGAAAGCTATATGAAAGCCGATATTGAGGACAAAAATGAGCCTATAGATTCTATAGTACACGAAAAGCACCAGCTCTATAAATGGCACAGCTACACCCTGCCAAACATAGCCAAATATGTTCGCATAAGGCCGCTTTCAGGCGACCTGCCATTGCTTGAAACGGGATTTTTGAATGCTCAGGGGCAGCTTGTTACGCCCGCTAAGGTGACGGGCAACAGCGGAGAGATAACCACGCTCACGGACGAGCAGCAGCTCATACCGCAAGACCGAACATATATGACGGATTTTTATTTCGACGAGCTGTATCACGTGCGCACCGCCTACGAAAACATACACGGCATATTCCCGTATGAGATAACGCACCCGCCGCTGGGTAAGATAATAATAGCCTCCGGTATAGAAATGTTTGGTATGAACCCCTTTGGCTGGCGTTTTATGGGTACTCTTACCGGTGTGCTTATGCTGCCCGTTATGTATATACTGGGCATGCTGATATTCAAGAAGCGGCGGTACGCGGTTTTTGCCACCGTTCTTTTGGCAGCGGATTTCATGCACTTTGCGCAAACGCGAATAGGCACGGTGGACAGCTACAGCGTGCTATGGATAATGCTGATGTATCTTTTCATGTTTATGTACACTCAGCGGAATTTCAACAGGCAGCCAGTTAAACAAACGCTGCTGCCGCTGTTTTTGAGCGGCTTGTTCTTTGGCATTGGCGCGGCAACTAAATGGATATGTATATATGCGGGGATGGGGCTGCTTGCTATATTCCTTTTTATGATGTACAGGCGATACGATGAATACCGCTATGCCAAGCAGAGTGGCGAATATCCGGATATAGTGGAAAACTACAAACGAAACCTTACCATAACGCTGCTTTCCTGCGTGGGCTTTTTCATAATAATTCCCGTTGTGATATACATAGCCTCCTATGCGCCCTATTTCATGGTGACGCAGGGCAATGCCTATACGGGGATATCTGATATAATAGACAATCAAAAATATATGCTGAACTACCACGCAAACCTAGATCCGGAAAAGGTGCATCCCTTTGCCTCAAAATGGTACACCTGGCCGCTGGATATACGTCCGGTATTGTTCTTTAGCTACCAAAATGCGTCAAACCATACTATAGCCACGCTTTCCACAATGGGAAACCCGCTTCTTTGGTGGACGGGCGTCATTGCGGCGGTGTATTTCATAATAAACGCGCTGCGCGGAAAACGCCACCGCACCTTCACGCTGCTGTTTTTGGGCATAGCCGCGCTTTCACAGTTCGGGCCGTGGATGCTTGTGACGCGTGAGGTGTTTATATACCACTATTTTGCCACCGTACCGTTTTTGATACTGCTGGTGGTGTATTGGCTGAAATATATGGCAAAGGATTTCAAATACGGAAAGCAGTTTGGCATAATATTTGTGGCGGCCTGCGTGGTGTTTTTTGCACTGTTCTACCCGGTGATAACGGGTATCCCGGCGGATGCTGGCTATATTAACGGGCTGCGCTGGCTGGAAAGCTGGCCATTCTATTAAGCTGTGTGAACGCCGAACATCTAGCGAATTTTGGCTGTAAAGAATTATAACAGACACAAAAAAACCGCTGAGTTAGCGGTTTTTTTGTTTTAATCTATAAGACCGGACCAATATTTTCTGTCCATACTGCGGTATTGCAGCGCCTCTGCTATGTGCGCCGCCTCTATGCTCTCGCTGCCGTCAAGATCGGCTATTGTGCGTGACACCAGCAGCATACGTGTGTAGGAGCGCGCGCTCAGCTTCATTTTATCGTAAGCGGCCCTAAGAAGCGTTTCTCCTTCAGCCGTGAGCGGGCAATACTCCTTTGCCAAAGCAGAATCAAGCTGGCTGTTTCGCACTATTCCCGTGCCGTTGTATCTCTTTAGCTGCACCTTGCGTGCAGTATCAACACGCTTTTTTATATCTATTGAGCTTTCCTGATCTTCTGTGGTGTGAAGCTGGCTGTAATCTATGCGCCCCATTTCCACATGCAGATCCAGCCTGTCTAAAAGCGGACCGCTTATGCGCGAGAGATAGCGCGTTATCTGCGGCGGGGTGCAGCGGCAATCATCCTCAGAAGAGCCGTAATTTCCGCAGGGGCAGGGGTTCATGGAGGCCACAAACATAAAATCTGCCGGGTAAGAAAACTTGCCGTTGGCGCGCGATATAGATACAGTGCCATCCTCCAGCGGCTGGCGCAGCGCCTCCAGCACACCGCGTGAAAACTCTGGCAATTCGTCAAAATACAGCACTCCGTGGTGTGCCAGGCTTATCTCGCCCGGACGGCTTTTTGTGCCCCCGCCAATTATGGCAACGGGTGAGGCTGTGTGGTGCGGGCTTCTGAACGGTCTGCGCGATACTATATCGCCGCCGCTCTTCGTTTCGCCCGCGGCGGAGTGTATTTGGGTTATGGATAGCGCCTCTTCAAAGGTGAGATCAGGCAATATGCCGGGCAGCGCCTTTGCAAGCATACTCTTGCCGGAGCCGGGGCTGCCTATCAATAGAATGTTGTGCCCACCCACCGCAGCTATTTCCATTGCGCGCTTGGCGCGCTCCTGACCGCGTATATCTGCAAAATCTGTAAAGCCCTCCTGCGACCCGGCAGGGCAATGCCACTTTTGCGGCTCTAAAAGCCGGGGTTTTTCAGTTTTGTTTAGCACGGCAGCAAAATCTTTCAGGTGCTTTACCGGCAGTATTTTTATGCCCTCAATGCAGCTTATTTCCTTCCGGTTTTCATATGGCACCACCATGAGGTTGAAACCCCGCCGCCGCGCATCTATCACCATAGGAAGCAGGCCTGTTATGGGCCGCACGTCTCCGTTTAAAGAAAGCTCTCCAAATATGACCATATATTTAAGCAGCTCGCCCAAAACCTGCTCACTTGCCACAAGCAGTCCCGTAGCAATGGCGAGGTCATACATAGGTCCTTCCTTGCGCTGGTCGGCAGGGGCTAGGTTTACAGTTATTCTTTTGGCGGGGTATTCGTAGCCTGAATTTTTTATGGCGGAGCGCACGCGCTCGCGAGATTCTTTTACAGAAACGTCCGGCAGCCCGCAGATATCATATGCGGGCAGTCCGTTATATACGTCCGTTTCAACTAAAACAGGGTAGCCCGATATGCCGTTCAGCCCGTAGCTGAGCACCTTTGAAAGCATTATGTCCCTCCTGTGATGCATGGATTGAAGTGTTGATTTAATTATGCTTGCAGCGCAGTTTGTTGTCAAGTGGTGGAAAAAATGATTAGACAAATCAAAAATATCAGTATACAATAGTAGAGATTTAAAAGGTAAAAACGCTTATATGGCGTTGTAGAGAGTTTTTCCGGCAAGTGGTTATTTTTCGGGTGCGTTATATGAGGCTTACTGAGGAAGAAAAATATTGGCTGTGGCTGGCAGGAGCGGACGGTATGGGTGCGGCTACATTTTATGCCATACTGGGCGCTTTTGTGGACGCGCGAACAGCCTGCGAAAACTTTTCCGAAGTGCCCAAAAAGCTAAAACTGCCTGCCGTGCTTGCAGAAAACTGGAATAGATGCATGAGTGCCCAATATAGGGACAGATTGCTTGAAATCATAGAAAAATCAGGTATGAACGTGCTCACACGGCTCAGCCAGGATTATCCAAAAATGTTGTCGGATATTGACAATCCGCCTCCGGTGCTGTATTTTAAAGGCTGTATGCCAAATATGGAAGATATGAACTGCGGCATAGTGGGAACCAGAACGCCCACACGAACAGGTGTGCAAACTGCAATACGCATAGCCGGAGAGCTTGCGGAGCAGGGCGTGGTTATAGTTTCGGGCATGGCGCGGGGAGTTGATACCGCCGCGCATAACGGAGCGCTTAAGGCGCGCGGCAGTACGGTGGCCGTACTGGGCTGCGGCGCGGATGTGGTATATCCGCCGGAAAACCGCAGGATTTATGATGAAATTGTGGAAAAGGGCGCGGTGGTATCAGAATTTAAGCCGGGCGCAAAGCCGGAGCTTTGGTGCTTTCCGCAGCGGAACAGAATAATAGCCGGACTGTCTCACGCGCTCATTGCGGGGGAGGGCGGCCAAAAGAGCGGCGCACGTATTACGGTGGATTACGCTCTAAATCAGGGCAAAGAGGTTTTTGTGATGCCGTGCAATATGGCCTCCAAGGTGTCACGGCTGCCCGGATATCTTGTGGAATCGGGCGCGATGATAGCCTCAGGCGCAAGGCAGCTCATGGAATGCATGGGCTGGGATGGCAACTGGGACAGGGGCGCGGAAGAGCAAAGCGCTTCTGGCATGAATGCAGATGAACAACTGGTGTATGCCATGCTGGACAGGGAAGAGCTTACCGCAGATGAGATATGCGCCCAGACCGGCATAGATATAAAGAGCATGAATATGCTGCTCACCCTCATGGAGATAAAGGACAGCATAAGCGCGCTGCCCGGCGGAAGATATGGGGCAAACAAATAAAGTGCGGCATTGAGCGCTGCGTTAACAAATAATTTACAGCATACGCGGTATATACGATATATAATATAGTAGAAACAGGAATGGAGAACACACATGGCAGTGGAAAAAGCGCCAACAGCAAAGAAAGCGGCTACGAAGGCGAAAAAAACTACTACAAAAAAAGCGGCGGCTAAAACTGCTGCCAAAACAAAGAAAAATCTTGTTATTGTGGAGTCGCCCGCAAAAGCGAAGACTATAGAGAAATTCTTGGGGAAAAACTATTCTGTGAAGGCTTCTAACGGGCATTTGCGTGATTTGCCAAAGAGTAAGATAGGTATAGATGTAGAGCACGATTTTGAACCGCAGTACACCACCATACGCGGTAAGGCGCCGCTTATAAAGGCGCTGAAGGACGAAGCCAAAAAAGCGGACAAGGTATACCTCGCCACAGACCCTGACAGGGAGGGCGAGGCTATTTCATGGCATATAGCGAACATACTCAATTTGGATATGGATCAAAAATGCCGCATAGAGTTCAACGAAATAACCAAAAACGCGGTCACCGGAGCTATCAAGCAGCCGCGCCTTTTAGATATGCAGCGTGTGGACGCACAGCAGGCGCGCCGCGTATTAGACAGGCTGGTGGGTTATAAGCTCAGCCCGCTTTTGTGGCGCAAGGTGAAAAAAGGGCTTTCAGCCGGGCGTGTTCAGAGCGTTGCCGTTAAGGTGATAGTGGACCGTGAAAACGAGATACGCGCATTTGAGCCGGAGGAATTTTGGACTATAACCGCGAACCTTGATAGAGAGGATCACGTTTTTGAGGCGAAATATTACGGCAAGGGCGGAGAAAAGGCCAAGCTGGAAAATGAAGAACAAACAAATGCAGTGCTCAAAGATATTGAGGGCAAGGAGTTTGTGATAGCAAACGTAAAGACGGGCACGCGCAAAAAGAGCGCGCTGCCGCCTTTTACCACCAGCTTTTTGCAGCAGGCCGCCTCAGGCAAGCTGGGCTTCACCGCCAAAAAGACAATGATGCTGGCGCAGCGGCTTTATGAGGGCGTGCCGCTTGAAGGCGGCAACACGGTGGGTCTCATAACATACATGAGAACGGACTCCACAAGGGTATCCGCCGAGGCGCAGGACGCGGCCACAGCTTACATAAAGCAAAAATACGGCGATGAATACGCTCCCGAAAAGCCCAATGTATACCGCGGGCGCAAGGGCGCTCAGGACGCGCATGAGGCCATACGTCCCACCTATGTGGACTATACGCCGGAAAACGTAAAACAATACCTCACAGCCGACCTTTTTAAGCTGTACAGGCTCATATATACACGCTTCATGGCAAGCCAAATGACGCCCTCGCTCTTTGAGACGCTGGCGTATGATATAGATGCAAACGGGCAAACGTTTAAGGCAAGCGGTTCGCGCATACTCTTCAAGGGCCACCTTGCGGTGTATGATTCCAAAACGGAAGATGACGATATGAAAATGCTGCCCAAAGCGGATGTGGGCGATAAATGCGCTTTGGTTTCAATAGATCCAAAGCAGAATTTTACACAGCCGCCCGCGCGCTATACGGAGGCCTCGCTCATTAAGTTTTTAGAGGAAAAGGGCATTGGCCGCCCCAGTACCTACGCACCCATAATCTCCACCATACTGGACAGGATGTATGTTGCCAAGGAGGCAAAATCTTTCGTGCCAACAGAGCTTGGCGAGATAGTGAACGATATGATGGCAAACAATTTTTCAGATATTGTGGACATAACCTTCACTGCAGATATGGAAGAAAAGCTAGACGATGTGGAGCAGGAGGGTACGGACTGGCGAAAGATAATAAAGGATTTCTATCTGCCCTTTGAGAAGGATCTTGAAGAGGCAGACAAAAATATAGAGCATGTGGTGCTGCCGGAAAAGGTTTCGGACATTATATGCGAAAAATGCGGCGCCAACATGGTGCACAAGATGGGTAGATTTGGCGAGTTTTTGGCCTGCCCGAACTATCCGGAATGCAAAAACACAAAGCCCATAGTGCAGGAGGTGGGCGTGCCCTGCCCCAAATGCGGCGGCAAGGTGGTTGTTAAGCGTTCCAAAAAGGGCAAGAGCTTCTTTGGCTGCGAAAACTATCCCCAGTGTGATTTTGTTTCCTGGGACAAGCCGCTTGATGAAAAGTGTACGGAATGCGGCGCTTATATGACGGAATCTAAATACAAATGGGGCGGCAAAGCGCAGAAAAAATGCTCTAACGCGGAATGTGTAACAAATAAAAAGAAAACGGCGGAAGCCAAGGCAATACCGGGAAAAGAGGGTGCGTCGGAATAACGATGTATGTTTTTTGCGCGGGGCAGGTACAAAGGAGCGGTAACGGAAGCGCTGTTTTAAGCATTTTGTACCAAACAGCACGCAAAAATGCGGTGCGCCGCCCGGCGCGGTATTGACAGAGGAAAGAGGGATAACATAGTTGTAAATATATTGGGCGCGGGGCTGGCCGGGTGCGAGGCGGCACACCAGCTTTCGCGGCGCGGCATAGCCGTGCGTTTATACGAGATGAAGCCGAAAAAACGCTCAGCAGCACACCGCACAAACGGCTTTGCGGAGCTGGTGTGCAGCAATTCGCTTCGTTCGGACAGGCTTTCCAATGCGGCGGGTCTGCTCAAGGAGGAGATGCGCGCGCTAGGCAGCCTCATAATGCGCGCGGCGGACGAAACGGCGGTGCCCGCGGGCGGCGCGCTGGCGGTAAACAGAAAAGATTTCTCTGCCTATATAACGGCGGAGCTTGAAAATAACGCTCTTGTGGAAATAATCCACCGCGAGGTGGAGGATTTTTCTGCGTTCGCGGAAGATGATATTGTGATAGTGGCCACAGGCCCGCTCACCTCGTCTGCGCTGGAAAGGGCAATAGAGCAACTAACCGGCAGGGAATACCTGCACTTTTTCGACGCGGCAGCGCCCATTGTGAGCGCGGAAAGCGTGGATATGAGCAGCGCGTTTTGCGCGTCACGCTATGGCAAGGGCGGGGACGACTATATAAACTGCCCCATGACGCGCGAGGAATACGAGGCGTTTTATGCCGCGCTTACATCTGCCGAATGCGTTCAAATGAAGCATTTTGAGCAGGACGGCGTCTTTGAGGGCTGTATGCCCGTTGAGGCAATGGCGGCGCGCGGAGAAAAGACGCTGCTGTTTGGGCCGCTGAAGCCCAAGGGACTGACCGATCCCAAGACTGAAAGGCAGCCATACGCGGTGGTGCAGCTCAGAAAAGAGGACGCGGCTGGAACAATGCTGAACCTTGTGGGTTTTCAGACGCACCTCACCTTTCCGGAGCAGCGCAGGGTATTCGGCATGATACCCGCGCTCAGGAATGCGGAGTTTTTACGCTACGGCGTGATGCACAGGAACACTTTTCTAAATTCGCCCGGTCTGCTGGACGAATATTATCGCCTGATTGTTCGGCCGCAGATCCGCTTCGCCGGACAGATAACGGGCGTGGAGGGCTATGTGGAGAGCGCGGCATCCGGCCTTATGTGCGGCATTTTCACCGCGCTGGAGCTTTCGGGAAAGCCGTTCCCCCCAATAGACAGCTTCACGGCCTGCGGCGCGCTTTGCCGCCATGTGGCGTACAGTGTTTCGGGCGATTTTCAGCCGATGAATATAAACTTTGGCATAATGGAGCCGTTGGGTGAACGCATACGCAGCAAAGAGGAAAAAAACACGAAGATATCCCAGAGGGCGCTTTGCCATCTGCGGGAAATGATAGAGAAATACGGAATATAAGCATAGAGAGGTAAGATATGGAATTTAGAGGAACAACTATACTGGCCGTTAAAAAGGACGGAAAATGCGCCATTGCGGGCGACGGTCAGGTAACTATGAGCGAAAAAATAGTTATGAAATCCACGGCAAAAAAGGTGCGCCGCCTGTTCAATGACAAGGTGGTGGTGGGCTTTGCGGGCTCCGTGGCAGATGCTTTCGCGCTTTCGGATCGTTTGGAATCCAAGCTGGAGGAGTTTGGCGGCAGCTTGCAGCGCGCGGCTGTGGAGCTGGTGCAGGAATGGCGCATGGACAAGGCAATGCGCAAGCTGGAGGCGCTGCTGATAGCGGCGGATGAGGAAAACCTGCTCATAATCTCCGGTACGGGCGAGGTGATAGAGCCGGACGACGGCGTTTGCGCCATAGGCTCCGGCGGAACATACGCGCTTTCCGCTGCGCGCGCTCTCATTCAAAACACAGAGCTTTCCGCGCGGGATATAGCATATAAGGGGCTAAAGATAGCCAGCGAAATATGCGTTTACACAAACGACAACATAATCATAGAAGAAGTGTGAGAGGTGAGCACATATGTCATATTTAACACCAAAAGAGATAGTAGCCGAGCTGGATAAATATATAATAGGCCAGGACAAGGCCAAGCGCACCGTTGCCATAGCGCTGAGAAACCGCTACCGCAGAAGCAGGCTGGACGCGGAGATGCGCGAGGAGGTAACGCCCAAGAACATAATAATGATAGGGCCTACGGGCGTGGGCAAAACGGAGATAGCGCGCAGGATATCGCGCCTTATGGACGCGCCCTTCATAAAGGTGGAGGCCACAAAGTTTACCGAGGTGGGCTATGTGGGCAGAGACGTGGAATCTATGATACGAGATCTGGTGGAGGCGGCCATTCGCATGGTGAAGGCGCACCGCTACGAGACCGTGAGAGAGCAGGCGCGCATAAACACAGAGGAGCGGCTGGTGGATCTTTTGGTTCCGCAAAAGCAGGCGCACGCGGGCGCTTCAAACCCGCTCAGTATGCTTTTCGGGCAGCCGCAGATAGCTTCTGCGCCGTCAGAAACTGACGATGAAAAGCAAAAACGGCTCAACCGCAGAGAGCAAACAAGGGACAACCTCAGAAACGGCAAGCTGGAAAACCTCATGATAGAAATAGAGGTGGAGGTGTCTTCCGGCAGCAATGTGGAAATACCCGGCATGGGCGGCGAAAGCATGGGAGACCTTTTGTCCGGCATATTGCCCACCAAAACAAAAAAGCGCAAGGTGAACATCACCGAAGCCAGAAAGATACTTGAACAGGAGGAATCCGAAAAGCTCATAGATATGGACGAGGTTATACAGACCGCAATTGAGAGTTCGGAGCAAAACGGCATAATATTCTTAGACGAAATAGACAAGATAGCCGGAAAATCTATGGGTCAGGGGCCGGACGTATCCCGAGAGGGCGTTCAGCGAGATATATTGCCCATAGTTGAGGGCAGCACGGTGATGACAAAATACGGGCCGGTAAAGACAGACTATATGCTTTTCATAGCGGCGGGCGCGTTCCACGTTGCCAAGGTGTCCGACCTCATACCGGAGCTGCAAGGGCGTTTTCCCATAAAGGTGGAGCTTGAAAACCTCACCAAAAAAGAGTTTGAGCGCATATTGACGCAGCCCAAAAACGCCATAACAAAGCAGTATGAGGCGCTGCTGAAAACGGACGGAGTACAGATTGAATTTACGCGCGAGGCGCTTAAAAAAATAGCAGAGATCGCGGATATTGCCAACGAGAGCACAGAGAACATTGGCGCGCGCAGGCTCCACACAATAGTGGAAAACCTGCTTGAGGATATTTTCTTTGAGGCTAACGGCACAGGTCCTGAGATCACGGTCACAATAGACAAAAAGTATGTTGTGGAGCATCTGAAAAAAGAAGAGCAATATCAAAATCTGCAAAAGTATATACTTTGATTTTTTTGATATTGCCGGAATATGTGGAGTGAAGAACAAGTGAAAGAAACGGAAAACAAAACAAACAGGAGGCCGCGCCGCCAGCCGAGAACAAAGCAGGAAGAAGCGGCCAAGGTAGAAAAGACAGTGGCGGAGCAGAATCAAAAGCCCGCCAAGGAACAGACCGCGCAGCCCGCTAAAGAGCAGGGCACTCAGCCCAAGCGGCGCAGACCGCAGGGCAGGCGCAAGCCGGCAGAGCAGGGCGAAGGCGCAGCGCGTCAAGACAAGAGCACTCAGGGCAAAAACGCGCAGGACGAGAACGCAACGCGTCAGGGCAAGCGCAACCAGAGCAAAAACGCGCAGGGCGAAGGCGCAGCGCGTCAGGGCAAGAGCACCCAAAGCAAAAACGCGCAGGG
>CAYXBW010000063.1:0-13758 GCA_964463305.1 uncultured Christensenella sp.
TGAAAGCCCGCGCCCAGCTCCAGCAGGCTTGAAACCCTGCCGTTCACCGTTATGCTGCCGCTTGCCGGATATAGTATGCGCGTCATCAGCTTTAGCGAGGTGCTCTTTCCGCAGCCGTTTTCGCCTATCATGGCCACGGCCTCGCCCCTTTTTATGGTGAGCGATATACCCTTTAACACCTCGTGCACCGTGTGCTCTCGCCGCTTCCAGAATATCATGCGCTCCTTTATGGTGCGCGGCTTATCTCCGTATATGCGAAAGGATTTATTAACGTCCTTTAAAACTATCATCTCTTCATTTGCAGCCATCACAGTTCCTCCGCAAATCGCTTTTGCAGCTTGTTGAACACCAGCACGCCTATAACAAGGAAGCCCGCTATGCATATGAATGCGGGTATCATAGCGGCGAAATCGGGCGCGCGGCCATATAGCAGCACATCCCTGTAACCGTTCACTATGCCCGTTATGGGATTGCCGTATATTATGCCCAGCGCCCATTCAGGAACATTTCTTCCGACGAATATATCCACCGAATAAACGATGGGCGCCAAATAAAACCAGCCCATAACAAATATGCTCAATATATGCTCAAGGTCGCGCAAATAAACCGTTGCCGCGGAAACAAGTATTGCAATTCCCAAAACAAAGAAATACTCTATTATCATTACCACGGGCAGGAAGAATGCAAATGGTGTAAGTACGGTTCCCGTTATCAAAAGCGCCACAAATACAACTATGAATGACAACAACATATTAACAAAATTGCTTGTAACGGAGGCAATTGGCAACACCAGCCTCGGAAAGTAAACCTTCTGCACCAGTCCCGCGTTAGTGATTATGCTCATACTACCCTGCTGTATTGATGAGCTGCAAAACAGCCAGGGTATTAGCGCAACGAACAGATACATCGCAAAATTAGGTATTTTGTCCCCCGCCGGCAGCAAATACTTAAACACGATCGTGTATATAAGCAGTTGAAACAGCGGGTTTATGAAAGTCCAGAGAAAACCTAAAATAGACCCTTTATATCGGGTCGTGAGGTCTTTTTTCACCAGACTGACAATCATCTGCCGGTAGTCCCATAGTTCCTTGAAAGAATTCATGCAGCGTTCAATCCTTGCTTCGCCAGTATTCCAGCGTGTTTTTTAGCGTGTCGGCTATATTGTGGGCAGGCTCAAAACCCGTATCCGCCTTGAGCTTGGATATATCTCCCTGCACTAATGGAAGCTCCACCGGCCGCACCTTTGCCTTATCCATAAAAATATTCACATTCACTTCAGACATAGACGCCAAACGGGTGAGTATCTCTCCCACCTCGTAGGCCTCGCCCGAACCCACGTTGTATATCTCTCCGCTGCGTCCCTTTTCTATAAGCAGCCTATATGCGTGCACCACGTCCCTCACATCGGAAAAATCGCGCCGCGCGCTGAGGTTGCCCACGCCCATATCCCTGTTTGCGCCACGCTCTATCTCCACAATGCGGGAGCAAAAATCCGGCACCACAAAGCCCTGCCTCTGCCCCGGACCCGTGTGGTTGAACGAGCGGGTGAGTATTATGTGCATGCCGTAGGCCTTGGCGTAAAGCAGCGCAAACTGCTCCTGCGCCAGCTTTGATATCGCGTAGGGGTTCACAGGCTTTACCGCAAGCGTTTCTTTTATAGGGCAATCCTCCGGCTGCACTCTGCCGTATTCGTCTGACGAACCGACAATGAGCACACGCGTCTCGCCGCCCTGCTCCCTTAGAGCCTCCAGCAGGTTAAGCGTGCCTATCACATTCACATCCACAGTGGTCTGCGGATGCTCCCAGCTCATACCAACGGATGAAATGCCCGCAAGGTGAAATACCACGTCCGGCTTCTCCGCGGCCACTACATCCCGCACCGCCTGCGCATCCAGCAGATCCACAGAGTGTGCGCCCGCTATATCTATTCCCGCAACGTCATATCCGTTTTCAAACAGCTCCGCCAGCAAATATCTGCCCACAAAACCGTTTACTCCCGTTATCAGCGCCTTCACCGCAAGCACCCAGCCTTTCCTTTTAGTGTCCCTCTGCAACCAGCTTCATATCATTTTTAACCATGCGTGACACCATTTCTTCAAAGGGTATCTCACGCTTCCATCCCAGCTTTTGCTCCGCTTTTTGAGGGTCTCCCAAAAGCAGTTCCACCTCTGCCGGGCGGAAAAATTTGGGGTTAACTTTTACAAGCGTCTTGCCCGTGGCCTTGTCCGTAGCGTATTCATTTGCGCCGCTGCCATGCCATTCCAGCGTAAAGCCAGCCGCCGTGAAAGCCGCGTCCACAAACTCGCGAACCGTGCGCGTTTCGCCCGTGGCTATAACATAATCATCCGGCTCGCTTTGGTTCAGCATAAGCCACATAGCCTTTACATAATCTTTTGAATGGCCCCAATCACGCTTGGCGTCCATGTTGCCAAGCTCCAACACCTCTTGCTTGCCAGCCTTTATCATAGCTGCGGCGTATGTTATCTTGCGTGTAACAAATTCTTTGCCGCGGCGTTCTCCCTCATGGTTGAACAGTATGCCGGAGCAGGCATACATATCATAGCTCTCGCGGTAGTTTTTGGTTATCCAGTGGCCGTACAGCTTGGCAACGCCGTAGGGGCTGCGCGGATAAAAGGGTGTTTTTTCACTCTGCGGTATCTCCTGCACAAGGCCAAACATCTCCGAAGTGGAAGCCTGATAAAAGCGCGCGTCCGGCTTTATGGTCTTTATGGCCTCCAGCAGGTTCACCACTCCCATGCCGTCTATATCCGCAGTGGCTATGGGCTGCTCCCAAGATGTTGCCACAAAGGACTGCGCGGCGAGGTTGTACACCTCGTCCGGCTGTGATATCTTCACAGCGTTTATGAGGGAGGCGATATCTGTCATATCCGCGTATATAAAGTGTATCTTGTCAGTAAGGTGCGCCACGTTGCCATAATCTACCACGCTCTTTCTGCGCATTATTCCATAGACGTTATAGCCATTGTCCAGCAAAAGCTCTGCCAGATAAGAACCGTCCTGTCCTGTTATTCCCGTTATCAAAGCGTTTTTCATATAAACCCCTCCGAAATCTCTAGTAAACTATCATTTTAAATTTGATAGCGCCTCCTTTTTTAGAGGCTCATGTCCTGCGCAAGCTGTGCGCAAAACGACTTTACCAATCCTCTCCTAAAAGCGTATTAGGCCTTCACATGAGCTTGATATAACTTTAGTATTATAGCATACGCCTATATAAAAGTCTAACCGCTTTTGCCCCCTACATTATGAAAAGCAAACGCCAAACGGCATTTGCTTTTCTTTGCTGCTATTTCATTTGCGCTCAGCCCGCTTCGGGCAGCGTTTCATCCATCTGCTCACCGCCTGCGTCCGGCTTGGGCATCTCCTCATTCTCCGGCTGTTCAGTGGGCGGCGTTGTTTCTTCCGGCGGTATTGTTTCCGCTGGCGGAGCCGTCTCCACCGGCGGCTGTGCGGGCTGCGGTTCCTCGCTCACCTCGGGCAGCACTGCCTCCGGCTCGTCCACCGTTATATAGTTCACCACATCCGCCTGCATTGCCATGAGCGCCTTTATTGCCTCCAAAAGCTGTGCGCCGTATACATCGCCGTTTAGCTTAGCCGCATCCTTTACGGTGCCGCGAAGCTCATCGTTCCACAATACATCCACTTTGTCACGCGCAAGAGCGTCCTCTCCCGCAAGGCACTTCAAATGCTGTATCTGCGCACGCACTCCGGTAACTACATCCGGGTAACTGATCTTATCTGCATCATCATAGGCCATGAACACATTGTCCTCTATTGCTATGCTTCCGCCAAAGCGCAGGTAATTCGTATCCTTCATGGCTTGAGCAAACGCCACTTCCGCATTCACTCCCTCTGCCGCCGCTTCATCCATGTACATATCCACGAATTGCTCCAGCGTGATGCCATATTGCAGCGGGAATGCCGTTTGCGGGTCTGCCTGCATATCTGTTGCCACGTTTTGCGCACCAGCTATGTAATAGTTCATAAGCTGCTGCTTCGTTACGTCGGGCAGATCCGCGCCGCTCATTACCGGATAGGCTATGCTCTCCTCCGGCTGCTCTGGCACCTCAGGCTTATCCGGACGCTCCGGTATTACCTTCTCCTCCGCCATATCGGCAAATACCTCTTCTATGAATTCCTCCTCCGCCAGCGAAGCCGCGCTAGAAGCGTTCATAATTCTGTTTATGTAAGCTATTACCTTCTGGCCATAGTCCATACCCACCGCCCACGTGCCGGAGAGACCCTCCACGTTGGGCGCGCAGCCGCGGTTCACAAGGTGCCATCTCGGGTCTATTGGCTTGTTATAATCCGGGCTGTTCTTGTCGTTGCTCTTCACAAATACCGGATTGTCCTTGGAAGCATAGGCTTTAAGGTGCTGCACCTGCGCTATGACACCATATTTTATTCCGGTAGCATTGTCTCCAAACTCCGCTGCGAAATCGTAACCCGGGTTTCCTCCGCCCGTAGCGCCTATTCCCGCAAAGTTGAACTGCTCTATGTGCACATCTCCTCCAAAGTTTAAGAATTTGGTTTCAAGGCACATCTGCGCCCATGCCACTTCTGCTTTTACGCCCTCAGCCTTGCACACATCATAGTAAAGCTGCGCCATAGCCTGCAGGTTCGTTCCGCGCGCACCCTCTGTGTAATAGGAAGGATACTGGTAGCCGCTGCTTTTGAAGAAGTTCACCATCTGCGCCACAGAGGCTTGTGATCCGCCCATTATGGGTACAGACCCTACAACCGAGCCCACCGTTATACTGCCCTCGCCTATAACGCCCGTGTTGCCCTTTTTGTCTGTTCCATACACCTTAACAACGTAATCTCCAGATTTATTTCCAAAATCAGCCAGCTTGAACGTCATGTCATAATTCTTGCCGTTCGCCACACCCTCGTAGCTCTTCACGGTCTTTGTGTCCGCCTTGTTCCACACGCGGAAACGTATGTTGTCTATGCCTGAGGGGTCTGTCACATCATTTGCCTGTATTGTGAACTCCTGCACATAAGTTGGGCTTGTTACGGAGAACAGCAGCCTTTCCATATAAGGCGGCGAGGTGTCTCCCGTTATCTTTATACTTGCCTGCTTCATAAATCCGGAATTACCCATCTTATCGCAGCCGTAAGCTTTTATTACATAAGTCCCCGTACGGTTTTTGAAATCATGCAGGTCAAATGTCATTTCCCAGTTATTGCCGCGCGCCTTGCCCTCGTATGTCTTATATTTGCTTGCTCCGTCCGCTTCGTTATACACACGGAACTTCACCCAGTCCACGCCGGAGCGATCAGTAACACCCTGCGCCTGCACCGTGAACATACTGGATGTGGTGGGGCTCTTCTCGCTGAACAGCACTGCGTTTGCCGTAGGCGGCTGAGTGTCAAAATCACCTTTAACGGTTATGCTTCCAGAACCCATCATAGCATTGTTGCCACTGCGGTCATAGCCGTATACGTTCACCTTGTACAAACCGTTTGTGTATTTGAAATCCTTAAGGCTGAGCAGTATGTCCCAATTGCCGTTGCCCTTATCTATGCCTTCGTAGGTCTTGGCGGAAGCGGTGCCAAGCGGTACGCTCCACACGCGGAATCTAACCGCCTTTACCTTGTCCTCATCTTTTACGCCAACAGCACGGATGGCAAACTGCGGCTGATCTGTGGGACTTTTTTCTCCAAACAGCACCGCCTCCATTGTGGGCGGCTTAGTATCCTTTTTGACCACTATGCTGCCTGATTTCATCTCACCCGTATTGCCGCGCTTATCTGTGCCGTAAACTTTCACCATATACGTTCCGGCCTTGTTTCCAAAATCGGTCAGCTTGAACATAGCGTCCCAATTGCCGTTGCCCTTGTCCACACCCATGTATGTTACTGCCGTAGAGGAAGCGCCGCTGCGCCATACGCGGAACTTGACGTTATCTACACCAGAAAGGTCTGCCACGCCTTGAGCCTGTATGGCGAACGTATTTGCAAATGTGGGGCTGCTTTCGCCAAACACCAGGTTTTTCATAGTGGGCTTGGCCTTATCTTCCTTTATAACTATCTGCACAGTGCCCATATTGCTCTGATTGCCCACATTATCTGTGCCGTAGGCCGTTATTTTATACGTACCGGCCTTGTTTGCATATTGCGCCAGCTTAAAGGTTGCCGTCCAGTTTCCGCTGCCGTCATGCTTGCCCATAATATTTTTCTGAGAAGATGACTCGCCGCTCCTGAATATGCGGAATTTAACTTCCTTAACGCCGGAGGGATCGGTAACGCCCTTGGCCTTTATTGTGAAATTGGGTTTGTATGTGGGGCTCTTTTCGCTGAGCGCCATAGACTTCATCTTGGGGCCTTCTTTATCGTCCGGCACAGGCGGATATTTTGCAAAAAACTTATCCACCGCCTCGCCCACCTTCACGGCTATCTCCTGCCGTTTTGTGCTGCTTGTGGCGTAGGCAAGATCGTTTCTGTTTGTTAAAAAGCCTATCTCCAGCGTGATTGCCGGAGCTGTGCTGTATTTCATAACCGAGGCTTCCTTGACCATCACGCCCGAAGCGCGATTGCCCTTAGTGTAGCCCAGCGAACGAACCGAATCGCTCACAAAGGCCGCCCACTCTGCGGATTTGCCCCGCATCTCCACCTTTTCCTGCTCTGCCGAATACAACGAAAGCATTCCGCTGGCATCGTTGAAGCTGTTGCCATATGAATTGTGATGTACGGATATGAAAAGATCTGGATTTACCGAATTGCAGGACATTGTGCGGCTGTACAGCGAAATGGCCTGCGTGGGAAGCAGAAAAGGTATGTCGTCCGCCACCTTGAACGTGGTGTATACCTTGTAGCCCTTATTTTGGAGCACAGATGCTATCTGCGCCGTTCCGAGCGGATTGAGCTTGGCCTCGTTCGTGCTGCCGTCAGGCGCGCTTGCCCCGTTATCATAGCCATATTCGCTCACTATGTGGCCAGGATCTACCACTATTACAGGCTGCTTGGTCTCCGCCGCCAGCTCTGCGGTCGCGCCATCTGAATCGGGATCGTCCATAAAGACTTCCATACCCTCTGCGTCGCTTTCTTCCACCAGCTCAGCCGCGGCGCTCTCCTCTATGAAGTCCTCGTCCGCCGCCCTTGCCGTGCCTAACGGCAGCAGGAAAGCCAGAGCGAAAACCACGGAGATTATGCCAGCTATAACCTTTCTGTTTATAGTTATTCCATTTTCCATAAATACACCTCATAAAAAGACAGTAAATTGCTTAATACTGCAAAAAATATTCTCAAATGTCAGTGTAGATGATACCACACAGTCGATTTTACCGCAACAATTATTACAATAATTTAACATTTGAAGCCATTTCAGGGTGCCGTTATTTACTTTAGTAGAGCCAAATTTGCCGAACCCCTCATTCCACTGACACTTAGTCGGCAAAATAGCTTCTTCAAGAAGTCAATCATTCCATAGTATTGCGATAGCTTACTTCTTTTCAATTTCAATAAGTTGGCAGTATGTGTTCAGAGTTATTTATGTGTTGGAATTACCTGGCCACTCTTACTCGGCAGAGGATATCTCATAAACCGCACCCAAAAAGGTCGCTAAACGCGACCTTTTTGGGCAGCCTGAACCCAGCGAACTATTTGTCTGATAGATCTTTACAGCTTATGCACTGTATTTTTTTGTAAAATACCCATTATACTTAAAAAGCTTCTTGTCCCATACCGGTACCGCAGCAATGGCAGCTAAACTTTTTATCTGCGCCGTTTTCCCCCACACCGCTGTGCAGACATGGACAGCCATTATCACCCGCGCCCGCGCCGGTGCATTGACAGTTTAAGCCGCCGCTTACTGCCAGCAGTTCAGCTTCATCCATCTCGCCTTCCGGCAAAGCGAAATCCTCCACAGAAAAATCAAACCCACATTTTTTTGCAAACGGCAGCATATACTTTGCAATAGCATCTTCCCGCACTGCCATGTTTTCTATTTTGCGGCTTACTTCCATAAATTCTGCGTTTAAAGCGTCTTCTCGATTGATCTTTTCAATAAATTCTTTCATCCTCGTATTCATGTTTGATTCCTTCCTTCCGATTTTCTACCACTTTTTGTTACATTTCGGTTCGTGTTTTTACATTATGCATCTGCCTGATTGTCTATATGCTATATAACGCGCAAAAACCAAATGTAGCTCATATATTAAAAAATAATGATTTAGCAGCTGAAACCCGTCAGCTCAGCCTGTCCGGCTTGAATTTTAAGCGTTTCTATAATATAATAACTACCGACTATACAGGCACGCCAGAAGCTCTGTGTGCGGCGGCCTTTAATACAGATTCCGTCCCCAAAAAGTGTTGACTCAGTATGTTCGGCGCTGCCGGCTATAAATAGCACGATGGGGGGCAAACGGTATCTGTATCAATAAAACCATGGGGGTAAAATATGTCAAATATTGCTGTGATAGGTTCAGGATACGTGGGGCTGGTGGCAGGCACCATGTTTTCAGACTGCGGCCATTCCGTGATATGCTGCGACGTGGATCGTTCCAAGGTGGACGCGCTCTGCCGCGGCGAATCGCCCATATATGAGGAGGGGCTGGAGGAGCTGCTGAAAAAGAATCTTGAGCGCGGCACACTGAGCTTCACAACGGATATACCCCTCGCCATAAAATCTGCCGATGTTATTTTCATAGCGGTGGGCACGCCCCCGCGTGAGGACGGTCATGCAGATCTTTCCTATGTATATAATGTAGCTCATGATATTGGCCGTTACATGAACGGCGACAAAATAATAGTGGATAAATCCACAGTTCCCGTGGGCACGGCCAAGGCCGTTTCCAAGATGATAGAGGAAGAGCTTGCGGCTCGCGGTTTGGATTTTGAATATGAAGTGGTATCAAATCCTGAATTTTTGCGAGAGGGAACCAGCGTTTACGATTTTTCCTATCCAGACAGGGTGGTGCTGGGCTGCCGCTCTGATAAATCCTTCGAAATAATGAGCGGCGTGTACCGCAAGCTCATAGGCGATGAACCGCCCATCTTAAAGGTGCTGCCCGAAACGGCCGAAATGATAAAATACGCGTCCAACGCCTATCTTGCCGTGAAGATAGCCTATATAAACGAGCTGGCCTGCCTGTGCGAAAAAACGGGTGCGGATATAGAGGAAGTCGCCTACGGAATGGGGCTTGATAACCGCATATCACCCAAATTCATGGAAGCCGGGCCGGGCTATGGCGGCAGCTGCTTCCCCAAGGACACGAACGCCATCTGCAATACGGCCTGCCTGCACGGTATGGAGCTTAAAATAATAGGCGCGGCTATAAAGGCAAACGAGCGGCAAAAGCTGCACATGGTCACAAAAATATCCGAGGCGATGGGCAGCCTCAAGGGCAAGACCATAGCCGTGCTGGGCATAACATTCAAGCCGGGCACGGACGATATGCGAGACGCCCCCTCCCTCGTGATAATCCCAGAGCTTATAAAACTTGGCGCAAAGGTGCGCATATTCGACCCTCAGGCAAAGAAGGAGGCCAAATGGCGCTTCCAGGATGTGTGGGAGAGCATAACGCTACACAAAAGCGAATACGAGGCGGCTCAGGGCGCAGACGCAGCCGTGCTGCTTACCCACTGGCCGCAGTTTAAGGATATAGATTTCGGTAAGCTTAAAGATGAAATGGCGGACGGCTATTTCTTTGACCTTAGAAATATGTTTGGCAAAGAGCTTTTGAGTTCTCACGGTTTTAAATACCACTGCGTAGGAAAGGTATGACTCTTCAAAAAAATGGTCTTTTAAAGGACCCGCCGCAGCGCGCGGTGGCTATTGCTTTAGCCGCGCTATGCGTGATTGCCATAATAATATTTTCCAAAGACATACCAAAGCTCAGCATGCTTTACGTTTCGGCTGACGAAATGGGATACCTCGGCACGGCGGCCTGGCTTAACGGGCTGGACTGGACGGGCATGATGGGCAAACTGTATTACTATTCCTATGGCTACCCTCTGCTTTTAGCGCCAATATTCTCTTTCACAACAGACCCCGCCACTGTTTACCGCTTTGCAATAATGCTTAATGTTTTGCTTTCCGCCGCGGTATTGCCGCTTTCCTATCTTACTGCGCAGCGTCTCTTCCCCGGCGCCAACAAATGGCTTACGCTGGTTTGCTGCTTCTGCGTTACAATGTATTCGGCAAACATATTGCAAATAACGATGGCTCGAAACGAAAGCCTGCTGTTTTTGCTTGTTTGGGCGCTGCTGCTGCTTTTTTTACTGCTCAAAAAGCATGGCAGTCTGGCCATTCCCATAGCCATTGCCGCACTTTCGTTTTACGCTTTTATGGTGCACCAACGCACCGTACCGCTCATAATCTCGGCCGGTGCAGTGATGTTTGTGATGTTTATTAAAAAGCAGCTTTCATTCAAACAATTTCTTGCTTTTGCGCTTACCGTTGTCGGTATGTTTATACTGCACACTCTCTTGAAAGATTTTTTTAAGTCCGGCATTTGGCAGGGCGCTTCCTCCGCCGCGCACAACGATTTTTCAGATATGCCGCGCAAGATAGCCAAGCTCTTTTCTCCCGCTGGCGCAGCATCTTTCCTGCGCGTGCTGGGCGGACAGATATTCTATATGGGCGCGGCTTCCTTCCTTATATATTATGCAGGCGCGGGAGCCATTATCCCGCGCGCGTGGCGCACACTCCGCCACGGCGTTTTTTCGCGCAGCAGTGGCGGCGAACAGCGCGCACAAACGGATTGGGGCATACTTTTCTTGGTGATAGCTGCCGTGCTCACCTTTGCCGTAAGCGCTATATTTCTTATAACGCCCGTGCGTATGGATCACATAATCTACGGCCGCTACAACGAAATATTTATGGGGCCGGTGCTTCTGTACGCGCTGCTTTACCTCAGCTACCGCAAAAAACCGGGTCTGCGCGCCGCCGCCATTTGCGCGGCAATATTTGTGGCGCTGGGTCTGCTTGCTAAAAACAGCATAGACGGTCTGCCAAACTTCGCAACGATCTCTTCACCCGGCATGGCATGGATGGAGCCGTTTTTTGCAGACGGCTGGATATGGGTAATAGCAATACCGCTCGCCGTTTTTGCAGGCATACTTTTGCTGACCTATATGCAAAAAAGCCGCGCGGCTTTCTGCGCGCTTGCGGGCGCTTTGCTATGCGCGTTTTTCATATACGCCGGCTGTTATCCCATAGAGTACACCGTACTTCCCGCCCAGCAGACCAACAACCAAGCCGTTGCAATGCCGCGCAATTATATTCAAGACAGCGGCATAACCGAAGTATATGCCTACGGAGAGGGCGAGGACGCGTGGCAGTTTGCTTTCCTGCAATTTGCCCTGCCCAAACAGCCGTTGATAATGCTTGATTCTCCCCAAGCCATAGCGCAGCTCCAAGATGGCTCCACTGTGGTCACTACCGCCAGCGGCATATTTGTGCCGTCTCTGGCGCAAAACGCTGACATAGTTACCTCTTCCGGCCGTTATATAGTGTGGAACATAAATCACGGCGCGCAAAATAGTGGGGCACAAATTCCGCTATCTCTCTTTTCCACACAAACGGGTAAATTCGCCGCAGATTATTCCGGCGTGCGCGGCGAGGGTGAGGGCTATTTGCTTTACGGTCCGTATATCACGGTTCCTGCTGGCGCTTATAACATAAGCATTAGCTATTCTCCCCTCAAAGGCGAGGGTGAGGTTGGCCACGCTGATGTGGCAATTGCCGGAACCCCGCTGAACACCGTTCCCATAAACACCGCCGGCCTATCCGCTTTGGATATAGGCGAGATAAAAATACCTCTAACCCTCGCCGAAATTTCAGGCCCGCTGGAAGTGCGCGTATACCTGAGCGAAGGCGCGGGCGCGGAAATATACAGCGTTGCAATAGCGCCCGCGTAATAAAATTTGTGTCGTCAGTAAATCATTATATCTTAAAATGGATAATGCAAATATCCTTGATGTTTTCTATAAAGGCTAAAGCAATTATTTACCAGCTTTAGCTCAGTCCATCTTGTCTATCAGGTATTTCAAAAATTCACTGTCTACAGGAGGTATGCTCACGCAAGGTATATCTCGCAGCAGCACAATATCTCCAGAGCAAAAGCAGGCGTAAAAGCCTTCTTTGAACGCTTCTTTTATTTCTGCCCCGGATGCCTTGGATAAAGCACCCCCATATCTTTTAAGATACTTCTCGAAAGCGCTTTCCATTTGCGCTTCTGCCTTTTTTATCATATTCAAAACTATGTTTCACCCCAAATACAGTATATGCGCAAGGGCAAACCCCCGCAAACAAAAAACGCATAAGGTTGCTTATCCTCATGCGCATATAGACCATTGGCCCATTATTCCGCTACACTTGTGCTGTAAGGGGCACGCGTGTATAATAAAAAAAGCGCGGTGCCCCAGTTGGGGTTGCGATGAGGTGACAGGTCACCCACAAGCAGGACCGTGGTGCGGCCACACCACGGGCTGCCGCGTATTATTAAGTTTCGGGGGCGCTTCGGCCCTTGCTTAAATTCATTTTAGTGCTTTTTTTATTTAATGTCAAATACAACGCATAACTATTTAATTAATCCCAATCCTTGTGACGCTGATGCAAGCTTTTGGCGAAAGATCGATTTTCGGCGACAAGACTTTCCGCTCTGCATTATATTTTGTGAACAAAAAAGGGAGAACATTACGCGTTCTCCCCGTCTTTGCACTATTAAGTTATGCCATTTGCTCTGTTGCCGCCTTGGCTCCGGCAGCCAGCGCCTTTTCATTCATGGGTATGAGATGCTTTTTCTTCTCTCCCATTATTTTTTCCAGCGCCTTTATAATAGTATCGTTCTGCACAGCCTTTGCACAGGCATTGTATGCGCCCAGTATCACCATATTGGCCGCCTTTATGCTGCCCGCCTGCTCTGCCAGCGCGTTCGCCGCTATTTTTATTACCTTTATATCATTGCGCGTGGGTTCCACCTCTATGAGGTCTGAATTCATCACCAGCAGCCCGCCCGGCTTTATTGCCTTTTCAAACTGCTCCAGCGAGGGCCGGTTCATAACCACTGCCGCGTCCGCCTCCACAACAACGGGCGAAGCAACTTCGTCATCAGATACCACCACGTTGCAGTTTGCCGTTCCTCCGCGCATCTCCGGGCCATAGGATGGCAGCCACGAAACGTTTTTGCCCTCTTCCATACCGGCATACACAAGCACCTGTCCGGCCAGCAGCACGCCCTGACCGCCGAATCCTGCAAATATCACCTGTTCCAACATATCATTCCGCCCCCTTATCCTTTTTTACGCCCAGCGGATACTGAGGTATCATTTTTTCCTTGAGCCAGTCTATAGACTCCTGCGGAGAAAGCCCCCAGTTTGTGGGGCAGGTGGACAAAACCTCCACCAGCGAAAAGCCTTTTCCAGCCATTTGATATTCAAAAGCCTTCTTTATGGCTTTTTTGGTCTTCACTATGTTTGGCACGTCATGAGAGGAGGTGCGCTCTATATAATACGCGCCGTTCACCTGCGCCAGCATTTCTGAAATATTGAGAGGCTGCCCCTGCGTTTGCTCGTTCCTGCCGTAGGGCGAGGTGGTGGTCACCTGGCCAACCAGCGTGGTGGGAGCCATCTGGCCACCCGTCATGCCGTATATGGCGTTGTTTATGAATATGGCCGTTATGTTCTCTCCGCGCCCCGCCGCGTGAACTATCTCCGCCGCGCCTATTGAAGCAAGATCTCCGTCACCCTGGTATGTGAAAACCAAACCGTCCGGCACGGTGCGCTTTACGCCCG
>CAYXBW010000064.1:0-13726 GCA_964463305.1 uncultured Christensenella sp.
TGTTTGGCTGCGGCGTCCGTTCGCTCGGGAGTCCCACGTCCTCCGTTCCCGAAACACTGCATATGCGCACCGGCACGGGGCTAATGTGCGTTTTGCGCGCACCTAATATAATACAAAAGAAAACGCGCCCTGTCAATAGAAAAATGACAATCCGGCGCGGTTTTAAGCTGTTTTTTAACGTTTAGCCCATTTTTAATGATATTTGGATCTAAAAAACACTTTTGCCTGTACATTTCGTCAGTAAAAAACTTCCACAAGATACAGCCCCCACGCCTTGGCTGTTGCCCCGGCTGAGGAGCGTTCCCGTCCATCAATTATAGCCGCAACGGCCTGAGGGGCCATCTTTCCCGCTCCTATTTCTATTAGCGTTCCCGCAATTATGCGCACCATATTGTACAAAAAACCGTTTCCCTTTACATCCAGTTCTATAAAACCGTCATCCTCCGATATTTCAAGGCTGTAGACTGTACGCACCGTATCCTTCACGGCAGAACCCGCAGCGCATAGGGCGGCAAAATCGTGCTCACCCACAAAATACTGCGCCGCCTCAATCATTGCCCTCACATCCAGCGTGTACGGAACATGCATGCAGCGCCCGCGCCACAGGGCTGAACGCTGCTGACGGTTATATATCACATATCTGTAGTGCTTACCCTTTGCTGAAAAACGCGCATGAAAATCCGCAGCAGCTTCAAACGAACTATTCACGCTTATGTCTTTTGGCAGCAATGCGTTCAGCGCATAAGCAAATTTTTCCGCAGGAATGCGGCATTCCGTATCAAAATGCGCCACCTGACCAAGCGCGTGTACGCCCGCATCCGTTCGCCCGGAGCCATGTACCTTAGCCGCCTCGCCCGTCAGCTTATTTAAAGCAAGCTCTATTTGCCGCTGAACCGTATCGCCGTTTTTTTGGCTCTGCCAGCCGCAATAGTTTTTTCCGTCATATTCTATTTTGAGGGCTATCCTCACTGCTCGTTTTTCTCCTTGAGACCCGCCCTCTCCAGCAGCATCAAAAACATTATTATAAGACCCACCGTGAGTATGCTATGCCCCACTCCAGATATGCCCGCTGTCATTCCGTCGCTCACCGCCAGATTTAAAACCTGCGCTATGCCGCGTACTATGAGCATCACCACTGCAATAATTATTCCCAAATTATATACTATCATAAACGGCTTGAATTTTTTGCTGGCCGTGATATTTAGCTGCTGCTCAAATAGCGCCAGTAAAAGAAACACCACCATGCCCAGCACAAAAAGATGCACATGCACAAAGCCCAGCGTTGTAACACCCGTAAAACCGTTTAGCTTAGTAAATTCTCTGTAGAATACACCGCCCGCTATTGCCAGCATTGCATAAAGAAAAGCGATCTTAATTAATTTTTTCATCGTATTCCTCCCCCTGAGATGTATTTTTTGTTTTTATCAGCGCAATATGCGCCGTGACACATATGCCAACTATTACCAGTATAACACAAATCCATACTGTTTGGGTAATAATTATAGATATTGTCAATCCCGTCCACAATATAAGCAGACTTATTGCCTTAGCGCGTACTGTTATTCCCGTTTTTTTTCTGTAATTTTGTATAAATCCACCAAACAGCCTGCTGCGCTCCAGCCTTGCCGCCAGCCGGGCATTTCCCGCCGTAAAGCAAAGCGCCGAAACTATAACAAAGGGCGTAGTGGGCATGACGGGAACCGCCACGCCCAGAATGCCCAGCCCAAGCATAATAACTCCTGCTATGGTAAATAAGATAGCCTTTATTGTCATTTTTTTTACTTCAGCGTAGCGGCCACGCGTTCTTTTTGGCTCATTGCCGCCAACTCCTTAACGCGTTCAACATCAATCCCCACGCCCTCTGCCACGCGCCTGCCATAATCCTCGTGCGCTTTATAAAACATTGCCGCAGAGCGATACAGTATGTTTTGCGGAACGCCCGCCATGCTTGCCACTATATTCTCTATAAGATGCTGTTTGCCGGCATCATCCAGCACACGGCTGTACAGCTCTCCCGCCTGCACAAAATCCAGGTCTTCTGTATCCAGCTCGTGCCTCTTTATTATTGCCTCCACCTCTACTGCGGGCGGTGCAAAACTCGCATCCTGCCTGGGAGTACCTGGCATAGTATTGGGATGATAATTGGGAGCCCCGCCGCCGTTTCCATCAACCGTCATATGGCCGTCCCGCTGATAGTTGCCCGCAGAATTTTTCGGCATATTTACCGGTATCTGCGCAAAGTTTGTGCCCAGGCGGTAGCGGTGCGCGTCCGGATAGGCAAACAGCCTGCCCTGCAGCAGCTTATCAGGCGAGGCGGCAATACCGCGCACAAAATTTCCCGGTGAAAAGGCCGCCTGCTCCACCTCTGCAAAATAATTTTCAGGATTTTTGTTCAGCACCAGCTTGCCAAGCGGTATTAGCGGGAAATCCTTTTGATACCAAACCTGCGTAACATCAAAGGGGTGGAATTTATACTCCGCCGCCTGCTTTGGCGTCATTATCTGCACCTTTACAGTCCAGCTTGGGTATTCGCCCCTGTCTATTGCGTTGAAAAGATCATCCGTGGCATGATCTGGATCGCTGCCGGAAAGCGCTTGAGCCTCCGCCGCCGTAAGGGTTTCGTAACCTTGATCGGTTTTGAAATGATACTTCACCCAAACATATTCACCCGCAGCGTTGTACCACATGTATGTGTGAGAGGAAAAACCGTCCATGTGCCTATAATCCTTGGGCGTACCTCTGTCTGTATGAAGCATTGTTACCTGATGGGTGGCCTCCGGGGTTAAAGACCAGAAATCCCATTTTGCGGTATTGGGTTTAAGGTTCGATTTCGGATCGCGCTTTTGCGTGTGGATGAAATCGGGGAATTTGATGGCATCCCGAATAAAGAATATGGGTATATTGTTTCCCACGAGGTCATAGTTTCCCTCATCCGTGTAAAACTTGACAGCAAAGCCGCGCGGGTCGCGGGCCGCGTCGGCCGAGCCACGCTCGCCGCCAACTGTAGAGAAACGGAGGAATAGATCGGTTTTCTTTCCAACCTGTGAAAATAGGTCCGCGCATGTGTATTCTGTAATATCATTCGTCACCTCAAAGTATCCGTACGCTCCCGCACCCTTGGCATGCACCACTCTCTCAGGGATCCTTTCCCTGTTGAAATGCGCCAGCTTCTCTGCAAGATGCACATCCTGCATCAATGTGTAACCCTCGCGTCCGCCCGTGGATATGGAAGCATTGTCGTTATCTATCGGCGCACCCGCCGAAGTGGTCAGCTTTCTTTCCTCATTCATTTATACTACCTCCTATGATTTTAGTGTTTTCCGCGCCCGACCGCAAGGTGTAATATTTTACATATGCATATTTTTTAATGTTTCTTATCTCATGCTCGGTACTTTGGAAATTCATAGTTGATATATAAACAGTACAGCTTACTGAAAAACATTTATTTTAGCCATTTATCAGCTTTTTTAATAATAGATATCATTCTTTAATTATTTATGCTGCCCTTTTGCTATGCCTATAGTATATATACAAAACTTTATAATTAAAATCACATAAATACCATCAAAACGGTACATATGGCAATTGTAAACGCCAGAGAAAACACATCTGCACGCCCCATTTTTAGCTGTTTCATACGTGTTCGCCCCTCGCCGCCCCTGTAGCAGCGCGATTCCATCGCCATAGCCAGCTCATCCGCGCGCTTAAACGCGCTTACAAAAAGCGGCACTAAAAGCGGTATCATATTTTTTGCCTTTTTAAGAAGATTTCCGCTGTCAAACTCAGCACCACGTGCGGTCTGCGCTTTCATAATACGGTCTGTTTCATCTATAAGCGTGGGTATGAAGCGCATGGCTATGCTCATCATCATTGCCATTTCATGCACGGGAAATTTAATCTTCTTTAAAGGCGCGCACAGCATTTCAAGCCCATCCGTCAATTGCATGGGCGAGGTGGTAAGCGTGAGCAGGCTGGTGGATATTATAAGCAGCAGCAGCCGCAATGCTATAAATATGGCCTTTATTATTCCGCCTGTTGATATACGTATTATGCCGTATTCAAAAAGCACTGTATTTTGCTTTAGCGGCACTATGTCCCAATCCTTTAGCGCAATATCCCCCTGATAAAAGAATATATTCAGTACAAAGGTTATTATTATTATAAACATGAGCGGGCGAATACCGCGCAGCAGAGTTTTTGCGCCCACTTTTGAAATACTTGTTACCACCGCCAAAAACACGCCTATAGCTATGAATGCCCAAAATGTTTTTACAACAAATATGGTTACAAGCAGCAGCAAAGCTAAAAGCAGCTTAGTTCGGGGATCCAAACGATGAACCACAGTATCTGCGGGGTAATATTGGCCTAGCGTAACGTTTTTAAGCATGGCCTCCCCCTTTCAGCGCGCGTGCCACGCTGTCTGCAAATTCTTCCATGCCTATTATATCGTCAGGTATATCCCATCCTCTATTCTTCAGCAGGTAGGCTGCCTTGCGCGCCTCGCTGGCATCCAGCCCCATGCTGCGCAAACGTTCTATATTTTCACCGAACACCTGCTTAGGTGTACCGTCCAGCACTATTTCTCCGCCGTCCATAGCTATGACTCGGGAAGCATAATCGCATAGACCGTCCATATTGTGAGATATCATTATAATAGTGACTCCGCTATCATTCAGCCCCCTTATGAGCTGCATGAAATTCTCTCGCGCCAGCGGGTCCAGCCCGGCTATTGGCTCATCCAATATAAGCACCTTGGGGTCCATTGCCAGTACGCCCGCTATAGCCACCTTGCGCTTTTGGCCGCCTGAAAGCTCAAACGGCGAAGCCTCTCTTATCTCCTCCGTCAAGCCCACCAGCTTGAGCGCGGTATCCACATTTCGCCGCACCTCCTCCTCACTCATACCCGCCTTTGTAGGACCGAAGGCAACATCCTTGCCCACCGTTTCCTCAAAAAGCTGGTATTCCGGGTATTGAAAAACCACCCCCACCGTTTTGCGTAAAATCTTCCGGTCATAATCTGGAGCGTTTATATCTTTCCCATCCACCAGCACATTGCCGCTGTCCGGCTTTATAAGCCCGGCAAGCTGCTGTATCAAGGTCGATTTACCGCAGCCCGTATGGCCTATTATTCCCAAAAATTCGCCGTCATCCACACGCAGGCTCACGTTTTTGAGCGCCTGCACGGCAAAGGGCGTGCTCGGCATATATGTAAAATTCAGCTCTATTGTTTCAACAGGCATAATTCTTCCACCAATTCCTCCAGCGTTGTAGGGCGGCGCTCCAGCCTTATTCCCCTCTGTTCAAGCAGGGCGGCCATCTGCGCGGCGGGTGGAGGCAGCAATCCCGCCTCTGCCAGCTTTTCACTATGGGAAAATACCTCCCGCGGGGTTCCCTCATCCGTAATTTTTCCGCCCGCCATAACAAACACCCTGTCACAGCCCGCAGCCTCCTCCATGTAGTGCGTTATGAGCACCACCGTTTTCCCCTCCTGCTTGTTGAGCCTTTCAATGGTATCCATGACCTCGGCTCTGCCCTGCGGGTCAAGCATGGCGGTGGGTTCGTCAAACACTATAATATCAGGGCGCATAGCCAGCACGCCGGCAATTGCCACACGCTGTTTTTGCCCGCCCGACAGCATATGCGGCGCGCGTTTGCCAAAGCCCTGCATATCCACGGCGGCAAGCGCCTCCTGCACGCGTTCCACTATTTCCTCCCTCGGCACACCCAGGTTTTCCGGACCGAAGGCTATATCTTCCTCAATTATGGTGGAAACTATCTGGTTGTCCGGGTTTTGGAACACCATTCCCGCACGGCTCCTTATGCTCCAGATATTTTCCTCGTCCGCAGCGGAAAGCCCCAACACTTTTAGTTCACCCTCCTGCGGCGATATAAGCACGTTTATATGCTTCGCGAATGTAGATTTACCGCTGCCGTTGTGCCCCAGCACCGCCACAAATTCACCCTTTTTTACGGTAAGCGAAATGCCGCACAGTGCCAATGTGTAGCTATCCTCATCCGTCATATATGCATATTTCAGCTTTTTCGCTTCTATTGCTAGCGCAGCATCCATCTTGCTCACCTCTTCGCATTATATTATACCAATCTCAGTGGCAAAAACAACGCGTGATCTCACATTTTCAATGTTGCATAAACTGTTTTTACCTCTGTGCTGACTTTTTCCGAATAAAAAAGGGAGCCGAAAAATTTATATTTTTCAGTCTCCCGTTTTCCTCTTTTAAAAAATCGAAAGCCGCTTAAACCAGTTCCAATATAACTACCTCAGCAGCGTCTCCGCGCCTCGGTCCCATTTTTATTATGCGGGTATAACCGCCGCCCTGGCCCAGCTTCTTCGCGCGCTCCGCATACTTGGGAGCGATCTCACGGAACAGCTTTTCCACAACGGGGTGGCGGATATCGCCGGTACGCTTTTTATAGTCGTACTTGCTCTCCTTGGACTGCTTTTCTTCCGGGAAATCATACAGATATTCCATTATAGCGCGTCTGGCGGCCAGCTTTTTAGCTGAATCGTTTGTCACCTTGGTGGCTGTTCCGTCTATTGTCTTTGTCACCTCAACGGTGTCATCATAGGTACGGATAGCCTTGGTGATTATTTTTTCAGCCATGCGCTGGGTTTCCTTCGCACGCCACTTGGTGGTTTCAATTTTACCGTATTTTATAAGAGACGTTACCAGATTTCGCATTATAGCTTTTCTCTGGTCTGACGCTCTGCCCAGTTTTCTGTAAGCCACAGTTTTCTACCTCCTCAGTCTTCCAGCCGCAAGCCAAGGCCCAGTGCCTCCAGCTTTTGCTGTACTTCTTCGAGTGATTTTTTGCCCAGATTGCGGACCTTCATCATCTCTTCTTCGTTACGCATGATTAGCTCTTCTACCGTGTTTATGCCAGCACGCTTGAGGCAATTGTATGAACGTACGGACAGATCAAGCTCTTCTATTGTTATTTCCAGTATCTTTTCCTTCTTGTCCTCTTCCTTTTCAACCATAATCTCAACGTCGCTGACGTGGTCTGTAAGGTTTATGAACTGGGAAAGATATTCGCTCATTATTTTCGCCGCAAGTGATACAGCCTCATCCACGTTCATGCTGCCGTTTGTGCAAACGTCCAGCGTGAGCTTGTCAAAGTCTGTTATCTGGCCTACGCGGGTGTTCTCCACAGAGAAGTTCACCTTTGTTACCGGCGTGAAAAGCGAATCCATGGGTATAACGCCTATAGGCATATTGGGCGTCTTGTTTTTATCGGCAAGCACATAGCCCCTGCCCTTTTCCAGCGTTATTTCCATGAAGAGGGTTGCGTCCGCATCCAGCGTGGCTATATGCATATCCTCGTTGATTATCTCAACTTCTGAATCATGCTCTATGTCCTTTGCCTTTACCTCGCACGGCCCTTTTGCGTTTACTATGAGCTTTTTTGGCTCTTCCGTAAACATTTTCGCGCATAGCCCCTTGAGGTTCAGCACGATATTGGTAACATCCTCATGCACGCCCGGAATAGTCGAAAATTCGTGCAGTACGCCGTCTATTTTCACACTGGTTACCGCAACTCCCGGCAGACCTGACATCAGTATCCGCCTCAGAGAATTGCCCAGCGTGGTTCCAAAACCGCGCTCTAACGGCTCCATAACGTATGTTGCCTTCTGCTTATCTTCGCTTATGCTTGTGCATTCAATGTTTGGTCTTTCTATCTCAAGCATTACTTAACCTCCTGTTCCTAGATACCCTGCGGGTTATCTGGAATACAACTCAACAATCAAGTGTTCTTCTATTGTGAGGTCTATATCGTCCCTCTCGGGCATAGCTACAACCTTGCCCTTAAGATCCGCAATGTCGAGTTCGAGCCACTTGGGCACAGACTTTTCACCGGCTTCCTTCATAGCCTTGAAATGCTCTTTGGAAGCGGATTTTTTAGCCACTGTTATAACATCGCCATCCTGCACAATGTAAGACGGTATGTCCACCTTGTGCCCGTTCACCTGAATGTGACCGTGCATAACTATTTGCCTTGCCTGTGCGCGGGAATCTCCCAATCCAAGACGGAAAGCCACGTTATCCAGCCTGCGCTCCAAAAGCTGCAGCAGGTTTTCACCCGTCTTGCCCTTCATTTTGGAAGCCATAACGAAATATTTTCTGAACTGGCTCTCAAGCACGCCGTAAGCGCGCTTTGCCTTTTGTTTTTCGCGGAGCTGAGTACCATACTCGCTCATTTTACGTCTGCCCATGCCGTGCTGTCCGGGAGGTGCCGGGCGCATTGTGAACGCGCACTTCTGGGAGTAGCAACGATCACCCTTCAAAAAAAGCTTTGCGCCTTCCCTGCGGCATAAACGGCAAACAGGTCCTGTATATCTTGCCATAATTTTTTACCTCCTTACACCCTTCTACGTTTGGGCGGACGGCATCCGTTGTGCGGAATGGGCGTCACGTCCTTTATCAGCGTCACTTCAAGGCCTGCTATCTGCAATGCGCGGATAGCGGCTTCCCTGCCGGAGCCGGGACCTTTCACAAAAACCTCTACGGTCTTAAGGCCATGCTCCATAGCCGCTCTTGCGGCCGTTTCAGCAGCGATCTGCGCCGCGAAGGGAGTGCTCTTTCTGGATCCACGGAAGCCCATGCCACCGCTTGATGCCTGAGAGAGCGCGTTTCCGTTCATATCTGACATTGTAACAATAGTATTGTTAAAGGAAGAACGGATATGCGCCTGGCCTTTTTCTATGTTCTTTTTTTCTCTGCGTCTTCTTGATACTTTCTTTTTAGGTGCAGCCATTATCTATCCCTCCTTACTTTTTCTTACCGGCAACGGTACGCTTGGGTCCTTTGCGGGTACGCGCGTTTTGCTTTGTGCTTTGTCCGCGTACGGGCAGACCCTTCCTGTGCCTGATACCACGGTAGCAGCCAATTTCCATAAGGCGTTTGACGTTCAGCGAAACTTCACGCCTCAAATCACCCTCCACCTTTAGGTTATGGTCTATATATTCCCTGAGTTTGGATACATCGGCCTCGTCCAGATCGCGAACCCTTACATCGGGGTTAACGTTCGTCGCCGCCAAAATATCGCGGGATGTCTTCAGGCCTATGCCAAATATGTATGTAAGGCCTATTTCCACTCTTTTGTCCCTGGGTAAATCTACGCCAGCTATACGTGCCATACTTTTTAAAACACCTCCGTAAACACATGTGGGGCATCTATATGCCCTGTTAATTATCTATCTCATGGTTTGCAGAATTCGTACGCAGATCCTAAACCCGCTTGCTTGTGGTTGCACATTGATACCAACAGCCGCAGATCTTAAACCGCAGCTTTTAAAGCTGCCTCGCAGCACCTCGGGCGCATTTTATTGCGCCGCGACCCATGTGCCGCGCTACGGACCCAGCCGCACGTACTGAACGCTTAAAACCAGATTAGCTATATTATGCGCAGCTCCAAAGTGAGCCGCGCAGTTTTCCTGCCTGGCAGATGGCATTTATCTCCCTGCCGCCATTCAAGAAAAATACAACAAAGAGCAGCGCCTCAGCCCTGCTTTTGCTTATGCTTTACATTTTGGCAGATAACCATTACCTTGCCTTTTCGTCTTATTATTTTGCATTTTTCGCAAATCGGCTTCACCGATGGCCTTACTTTCATTGCTCCATCCTCCTTCAATCCGTGTCAAAAACTTATTATATCAGATAAAGGCATATTAAATCAAGTGTTTTTTAGCCTTTTCCGCGCCATGTTATTCTTCCGCGCGTAAGATCATATGGTGAAAGCTCCACCGTCACCTTGTCGCCCGGTAATATCCTAATATAGTTCATTCTCAATTTACCTGAGATGTGCGCAAGTATCTTGTGACCGTTTTCAAGCTCCACTTCAAACGTGGCATTCGGGTATGTATCCGTTACAATGCCTTCCACTTCGATTACATCGCTTTTAGACAAAACCTACTCCTCCTTTAGTGCAATAAGCCCGGTGTTTATAATCGCGCTTCTGAGTTCCGCATCAAAAACTTTTTTGCCCGCCACAAGCTTTTCTGCTATTGGCTCTATTATCATTGGCTTTAAGCTCAGATGCTTTAGCTTTTTCTTCTTGGGCTTTGCAAGTTTGCGCAGCACTCCATCCGCTACAAAGACGTATTGCTCATCAATAATGCCGGTTATCACAAAATATCTGCCCTTATCCCTGCCCTGTCTGGAAAAGCAAACTCTTCCTATTTGAGCAGGTATTGATCTGTCCAATACCGTTCCTCCATGTTGTGCCTATGTGTTATACACGGGTCAGTATCTCCGGCCCGTTTTCTGTTATTGCCACAGTGTTTTCGTAGTGTGCTGAAAGCTTTCCGTCCTTTGTGAGAACAAGCCAGCCATCATCGCTCCAATATACTTTATCAGTGCCCACGTTCACCATTGGCTCTATACATAGCGTCATACCAGCCCTAAGCCTTGGGTTTGGCCCGCGAAACGAATAGTTTGGAACGTCCGGCTGCTCGTGCAGATTTTTGCCAATGCCGTGACCCACCAGCGCACGTACAACGGAATATCCGCTGGACACCGCCGCCATCTCCACAGCCGATGAAATATCGTTTAGCCTGTTGCCTGCCACAGCCTGGTTCATTCCTGCATAAAAGCTTTCCTTTGTCACTCGCATGAGGTTCTTAGCCTCCTCGGAAACCTCGCCCACGGCCACCGTGCGCGCCATATCCGAATGCCAGCCTTCAAGTATGCTTCCAAAATCTATGCCTATGATGTCTCCATCTTTCAGCATTCTCCCTGAGGGTATGCCATGCACCACCTCATCATTCACGGAAGCACATATGCTGGCCGGAAATCCCCTGTAATTCTTAAAAGAGGGTATCCCGCCCGCCGCAGCAATGAATTGCTCTGCTATAATATCCAGCTGCTTTGTTGTTATGCCCGGTTTCACGTGAGCTATCAGCTCTTCCATGCACTGGGCCGTAAGCCTGCCGGACTCACGCATTTTTTTTAGTTCATCGGAAGATTTTATGCCAATCATTTCTCTTCCAGTATCTTGCAGATAACGTTAGCTTCCTCTTCTATGGGAAGCGTTGCATCCACATCAGAGCGTATTCCCTTTTTGCCGTAATATTCTATGAGCGGCGAGGTTTGCTCCTCGTATACACGAAAGCGCTCCCTGACGGTCGCCTCGTTATCATCAGGGCGAACTATCAGCTTACCTCCGCAGGCTCCGCAGGTTTCCCCGCAGCCTTCCTTTGTGGAATGCACAGCGCCGCAGCTCTCACACACTCTGCGCGCCAGCACGCGGGCAACTATCACCTCGGCGTCAACCACCAGATTTATGCAGGCATCCATGTTTGTTATTGCATCAAGACCCTCCGCCTGAGCTACCGTGCGCGGGAAACCGTCTAAAAGTACGCCGCCCTTTGCATCGTCCTGCTCAAAGCGGACTTTTATCATATCCATTATGACAGCATCAGGCACAAGCGCGCCCTTGTCTATATAGCTCTTTGCCAGATTGCCAAGCTCGCTGCCCTGCTTTATTTCCGCCCGCAGCATGTCTCCGGTGGAGATATGCGCCAGGCTAAGCCGTTTTGATACACGTTCCGCCATTGTGCCCTTACCCGATCCGGGAGGGCCTAAGAATACCACGTTCATATAATTATCTCCTGTATAAGGGGAGCCATTAACCGCTTATGCGGCTCCCGCTCTATATAGCGCGGCAGCCGCATGAACTTATTTTACTTAATTGAGGAAGCCCTTGTAGTGCCTCATCATCATTTGCGCCTCCAGCTGCTTTGTGGTCTCCAGCGCAACATTCACCACGATGAGTACGCTGGTAGCGCCAAAAGCGTTTACCACACCCGTCATCTGAGTGAATATCTGCGGCAATGCAGCCACAAGAGCCAGGAATATGGCGCCAAACAACGTAATTCTGGAAAGTATCTTTGCCAGATAGTCGCTAGTGGGCTTACCCGGACGTATGCCCGGTATAAATCCGCCGTTTTGCTGGAGATTCTTTGATACGTCCACCGGATTGAATGCAATCGTAGAGTAGAAGTATGAGAAGCCCAGTATGAGCAGACCATAAACTATTACGTACAATGCCGTATTTGGACCGGCATATTGATAATACCATTGCGTGAAGCCGCTCTCCGGGAAGAACTGCGCTATCATGCCGGGGAACATCAGTATAGTTACGGCAAATATGAGGGGCATAACGCCGCCCTGATTCACCTTCATTGGTATGTGCGTGCTCTGTCCGCCATACATCTTGCGGCCAACAACGCGCTTTGCGTACTGCACAGGTATACGCCTCTCGCCAAGATCCACGAATGTGATTCCCAGCACTATGCAGAACATGAGGCCAACCGTCAAAAGGAACAGCCAGAAGTTCAGATCACCTGCTGCGATACTCTGGAACATTCCTATAACAGTACCCGGCAGACCGGATACTATGCTTATGAATATAAGCAGTGATATACCGTTTCCTATACCCTTTTCGGTTATACGCTCGCCTATCCACATTATAAGCGCGGTACCTGCCGTCAGGCAGACCACTATAGTAACGTAGTTGAACCAGTCTGTGCTTAAAACAGCGCCCGGTCCTAAGCCCGCCATTATGCCTATGGCCTGTACAAGACCAAGCACAACACCGAGGTAGCGTGTGATGGAGGCGATCTTACGCCTGCCGTCATCACCCTCTTTAGACATACGCTCAAGCTTCGGTATGGCGATCGTCAATAGCTGCATTATGATCGAAGCGTTGATGTAAGGTATTATACCAAGAGCAAATATGGTCAGGTTTGCCAGCGAGCCGCCGGAAAACGTGTTCAAAAAGCCAAGTATATCATAATTAGAAACCTGCTGAGATATAAAATCAACATTTACGCCGGGAACCGGTATGAACGCACCGATACGGTATATCAGCAGCATCAGCAGCGTGAAAAGTATCTTCTGCCTTATCTCCGGTATTTTCCAGGCGTTTGAAAAGGTTTTAAACATTATACCACCTCTATGCTTCCGCCTGCAGCCTTTATTTTCTCTTCAGCCGTTTTAGTAAACTTCGCCGCTTTCACGGTGAGCTTCTTGCTTATTTCCCCGTTGCCGAGTATTTTGATTCCGCAAAGCTCTTTTTTAATGGTTCCCGCTTCTATGAGCGCATTTGCATCTATAACCGCTCCATCCTCAAACAAATTAAGTGTGGAAACATTTATAGCTGCGTATTCCTTTGCGAATATATTTGTGAACCCGCGCTTGGGCAAACGTCTTGAAAGAGGCATCTGGCCGCCCTCAAAGCCGGGGCGAACGCCGCCGCCAGACCTTGAATTCTGACCCTTCTGACCCCTAGCAGAGGTTTTTCCAATACCGGATCCCGTACCCCTGCCCAATCTCTTAGGCGCTTTTTTAGCGCCCGGTGCGGGGCTGAGTTCTTGTAATTTCATTCGGTTTTTCCTCCGTATATACCATTCCGATAAAGAACAATATCCTAATCGGGTTAGATTATTTCACTTCCTCAACCGACACGAGGTGCTTAACCGTGAATATCATACCCCTTATCGGCGCGTTGTCCGGACGGACAACCTCCTGATTTAGCTTGCGCAGACCAAGCGCCTTAACAGTATCCTTTTGGTTTTGCGCAAAACCTATCGTGCTTTTAACAAGCTTTATTTTAAGATTCATGCCAAAGCCTCCTTACTGCAATTGGTCTACGGGCACGCCGCGCAAACGCGCAACCTGCTCTGCCGAGCGCAGTTCCCTCAGGC
>CAYXBW010000065.1:0-13393 GCA_964463305.1 uncultured Christensenella sp.
ACAGAATTAAAAATGAGATTGGTATATGATTAATTATTATTTTGAAGACTAGTATTAGAATGGAAAAGCGGAGGAATTGGTTATGAGCAAAAAAATATTGATTGCAGGCGGTGCTGGACATGGCAATATAAACGGTGTTAGCTGTGGCTCTTGTTTCGGAAATTTCACCAACTCCAATTAAAGTATTTTTACTATTGTTTTTCTAAACATACGAGAAATGTTACCATAAAAAGCGATTATTATAGCCGGTTATATAAAAATACATCCCATCAAATATCTGCATATCGCATTATATATCTTAAGTTATATATACAAATTTCGTTTAACCAGGCAAAATAAATTAAAGAAAAAGATGTCGGTCTATTATCCATAATCATACCCGGTCAACTATTATCGATGACAAAATAAATTTCACTACAGCAATCCACATAGCCATAGGGTATGAACGCCAAGTTAAAATTGTTGGGAACGGAAACAATAAAGGGGATGGGAGGTCTTTGTATTATCTGTTTTAAGGGGTAAGGTACATAATACGAATGCTATAACAATATGACAAGGAGAAGGAAAATGAAAAAAAGATTGATTTCTATTATCACGGCAGTAGTTCTTATAGTGTTTATACTTACCAGCTGCATGATGGTAAGCCGTGCACAGGCCGCAACAACGCCTCCGGTTGAAAAACCGGAAAAAGCTGCCACTCTTGTGCTGAAAAATGGTGCTATTTATACTATAGATGAAAAAGAATCTGTAGTAACGGCGGTTGCCGCCAACGATGGAGAAATAATTTATGTGGGCGACGACGCGGGTGTGGAGCCATACATAAATGAATCTACAAAGGTAATAGACTTAAAGGGGAAAATGGTTACGCCGGGTTTTATAAACGGCCATGATCATATTGCAATAGAAGAGGTTTCCAAGAAAGCAACGCTTGTTTTAAGCAAGGATAACCCGTCTATAGAAAAATATAAAAAGGCGTTAACAGACTATGCCAAGGCAAACCAGAAAGCTGAAGCGCTGATGGCCATAGATATGGATCTGAACGTATACGGCGATGATATACCAAACAACACCTGGCTAAACGAAGCGGTGCCGGATATACCCGTTGTAATAAAGGACGTCTCAAATCACGGCAGGCTGCTGAACGATGCCGCCTTGAAAATATGCGGTATCACAAATGCTACGCCTACACCGGATAAGGGTACTATATTTAAAGACGACGCCGGCAATATAACGGGCTATTTTTCAGATTGCAGCGCTATTGCCAAGAAGGTTGAAGACCTTATAGCGGTCACGCCAGAGCAGTTTTTGGAGGCTTTTGATGAATTTCAAAAGCTGTGCGCCTCATATGGCGTAACAGCGATGAACGACGGCGGCGCATCAGGTTTGCCGGTAGTTGGTGCTGATGCGGCTACCGCTAGGTGGGAAGCGTTGCTGGATCATTCCAAAGCAGGCAAAATGACAATGCGCGTTGCCGTTCCAAGGTTTGGCGGGCCGCTAAACAAAGAGGGCGGCGAAAAAATGGTTGCCATTTTAGATGAATATTCGAAAAAGGAAACTGACGACGTACGTTTTGGACAAATAAAAATAACTATTGACGGCGTACCTGAGGGCAAATCTGCGCTGCTGATGGAACCCTATGCTCCCGAAGCGGGAATGGCCGAAGACTATGTGGGTCCCGTGCCGTGCACCCAGGAAGACCTCAATGATTTTGTGGAGGTTATAGACGCGGCGGGCTATCAGGTACTCACACACAGCATGGGCGACGGTGCCTGCCACATGAGTGTGCAAGCATTTGACAATGCCGCAAAAGCAAACGGAAAACGTGACGCAAGGCATGTGATAGTCCACGCAACGCTGATGGATCCGGCAGACATAAAAAAAGCGGGAGAATTGGGTGTATATGCCGCCACACAGCCCGTTTGGTTTTATGTGGAGCCACAATTTGGTGCGCTGGAGCTGCAGATGTTTGGAGAGGAACGTTTCTGGAGAGAATATGTCGCGCGTGATATGGTTGATGCGGGCATGACGCTCACGGGCAGTGCTGATTATGCAGTTACCACAGATTTCAGACCGCTCACCGGTATAGAAATTGGTGTTACACAAGGCTCTCCCTATCCCGATCAGCAAGGCAAAGCGGAATTTGTACGTAACAAAAAGCAGGTGCTTTCCGTAATGGAAATGCTCAAGGTATATACAATAAATTGCGCAAAACAAGCGTTTATGGAGGATATTGTAGGCTCTATAGAAGTTGGCAAAAAAGCGGACTTTGTAGTTCTTGCACAGGATATCACCAAAATAGATCCTCTGGATATTTCTGAAACAGAGATAGTACAAACTATATTTGACGGCAAAATTATATACGAATCATAAAGAGGTATGCACAGAAAGGCCTGCCATATGAATGGCGGGCCTTTTAAAATGTGTAAAAATAGTATCGGTTCATTTGCTGATACCGTCGATCTCCAAGTGAGGCGGGTCAAAAATCAAGGCGGGACTGGAATCCCGTGAGGCAGGGAATTATTTTCAAAACTAATATTGAGTATGGGATTTTTAGGATTTGGGCGTGTGCGTAAGGGCCTCATCGGCAAAGTCTCTCTGTATTTCAGAAAGTTTTTCGTGAATGCCCTGCCGGTTATTGATAGACAGTTTTTTAAATATTTTATGCACATGCTGCTTTACCGTACCGTAGGAAATAAATAGCCTTTCTCCTATCTCCTGATTTGTCAGTCCTTCTGAAAGCAGCCCCAGTATCTCTGATTCGCGCTTTGTGAGAGCATATTTATTCGCCGCCTTTATAAGCAGCATATCTGATTTTAGTGAATCGCCCATTTCTTTACTTTTATTTTCAAGCTTGGTATTGTAATAGAGAAATATCAAGCCGAATATGATATAGCCCGTACCAAAAATCTCCCCAAAAGTGCTTCTGTATAGTGAGGGGTGATTAGCCATTATATTTGAAACGTTTATCACCGTACCGTAAACCTTCAACACCAGTGAGAATATAATAATTATAAACAAAAAGCGGTATAGTTTTTTGCTCCAATCCGCTTTTTTTGAAACCAGCCACACAAGGCTTTGTATCCATACAAAATAGGTAATGATGCTGGT
Source organism: uncultured Christensenella sp. (assembly GCA_964463305.1). GTDB lineage: Bacteria > Bacillota > Clostridia > Christensenellales > Christensenellaceae > UBA5399. Next base: position 3,109 of record CAYXBW010000065.1, read on the forward strand.
ACAAGTTCGCGGAGTGATCACCTGCGAAATGGCCGGCGGACCCAGCCTCAAAAAGCAGAAAAATAAAACGACTGCCGCCCAAACGGCATATTCGGTTCGCGTTGTTTTTTTATTGAATATATGAATTGTTATTTTTCTGTATGTAAAAACAAGAAACAGCTTTAGCAGCGAGTTTAACAGCAGGCCATATTGATTTAAAACCAAAAATTCTCTGAGCGGTAAAAACAGATCTGCAGCCAAGAGAAGCACGGCGTCAACTATAAAAGCAAAAAACATAACTGCTATCCACATAAACAGCCGTGAATTTTTTCGAAAGGAGAGTGCAAAAAAATTCATACAGTTCATTGCGTATAAAATTGCAATCAAAATTGTATATATATAGAAAAAATAATCCATATTCATATCCGCCAAATCGTTATAGAAACGCCTATTTATATATTATCGCATAGCTTTTCACTGTTTTCAACAAATAAAAAGCTGAGTGCTGAGCAGGATAGAGCCTAAAAAAAAATTACACTGAGATAAAAGCAGCCGATTTAGCGGAAATTGCCCTCAGACTGTGCGTATAACGCCTGATATAATATTATAAGAAAATGACTTTCTGTTAGCAAAGTCTTTGGTGTTTTCGCAAATAGGTATGTTAAGCTTTGCTGCGGAGTTTGTGTGGATAACAGCAGAGGCTTAACAAAGGAGTGTACAAGAATTTGCCGTACACATAGTGGAAAAAGGCCAAATGATGGGGGGGACTGGAAATAGGGGATAGGGTAGTTTTGGAATCCAATCTTGCCTGTGGGTATTGCGGTTACTGCAGGACGGGCTATTTATTTTTCATATAAGCGCAGAGTATAATTGCATACAGCAATAAATTGTGTTACTATTCAAGAAGAGTTTTGAGCTATTTTAAAGACAGTAGAGGATGACATAATGTACGGCGAAGAACTTCTGCGAGACTTTGTTGACGAAGCGCGCACCCATATAGAGACTATTGAGCTATCCTTTCTTGACAAAGAATCATTGTTGAACGATCAGGAAAATATAAACAGCATTTTTCGTGCGGCCCACAGTATAAAGGGTACCGCAGGTTTTTTTGATCTCAAAAACATAGTGGAACTTTCGCATGGTCTGGAAAACGTGCTGGGCAAAATAAGAGAACACCACGCGGCGCTTACAGATCAAAATATGGATGTGCTGCTGGTTTGCGTGGATAAATTAAAATTCATGATAGAAAATGTTTCGGCAAGTGCCGATACAGATATCACAGAAGAGCTGCAGCTGCTGGAACGCATGTTGGGATCTGATACAAATGTTGATACCGTCCCTGCAGATAACCAAGCCGCAAGCAGTAAAAGCATATGGACATATATTGACAATGATAAGATAAATCTAATATCAGATAACGCAAAGCACGGGCACCACCTTTTTGAGATATCATTCGAATATGACAATACCGCAAGGGACACCTACGGTTCCGCAATAGATCTTTTGGACGAGTTCCGTTCCTTTGCACAAATAATAGATATGGCATTGGGCAAAAATACGGGAAAAGATCAGGCCGCGCTGTGTGATATTATGGACAATAGCGACCAGCCTATGCGCGTAAGCCTTCTTGTAACCAGCGTGCTTGAGAAGGAGCTTATAGCAGGCGCAATAGAAGTGAACGGCAAAGAAGTTATTGATGTAGATATAAAAAAACTTGCCGGGTCTGAAACCGCCCCGGCTATTACAGAGCCTGTGGACGCCCCAACGAACACTAAAAAAGGCGCGCAGGCATTGCAGCGGGAATCTTCCGCAAAAAAGCAGGACAGCATACGTGTAAATCTGGCGCTTTTGGAAAAACTTATGGCGCTTTCAAGTGAAATGGTGCTTACGCGAAACAAGCTGCTCAGCTATTATGCTGGTCAAACAAAGCTGCCCGCAGAGCTGCTTCGTACGCTGAAAAGTGTGGATTCGCTAACCAGTAAGCTGCAGGAAAACATAATGCTTACACGTATGCAGCCAATAGGCAGCATATTTAATAAATTTTCGCGGCTCATAAGGGATATATCGCGAAAGCTGGGTAAAGAAATAGTGCTGGAGCTGCGAGGCAACGAGGTAGAACTTGACAAAACAATGCTGGAAGGGCTGTCTGACCCCATTTCTCATATAATAAGAAATGCGGCAGACCATGGAATAGAAAGCAAAGAGGATAGACTAAAAAAGCATAAGAATCCTACGGGCACGATTTTCATAAGCGCCTGCCAAAAGGGCGAGGCAGTTGTAATAGAGGTGCGTGACGACGGGCGCGGGCTTGATATTGATGCCATAAAAAAGAGCGCCGTGCAAAAGGGATTTGCCACAAAAGAACAGGCAGCATCAATGGCGCAGAGCGAAATAATGGAGCTGCTTGTAAAGCCCGGCTTTTCCACCGCAAAAGAAGTTTCAGATATATCCGGCAGGGGCGTGGGGCTGGATGTGGTGAAAACAAATGTGGAAATATTGGGCGGCAGTCTGGAAATAGACTCCATCCAAGACGAGGGTACACGAATATCTCTTTTTTTACCGCGCACACTGGCAATAATAAATTCACTCACGCTGCTTTGTAACGGACGGTATTTTTGCCTGCCGCAATCCAGTATATCTAAGGTAATAAATTTACGGGACGGCCGAAAAACAATAAGCAGTGTAAACGGCAAGCCGGTATTGCGCATAAGTGATGTGCTGCTGCCCGTTGTTAAGCTGGCAGATATTTTCGGCTATGCCTCCGGTGATATCACAAAAGCAATAGTGGCTGATGTAGCCGGTGAACACTTTTGCCTGCTTGTAGAAGATGTGCTGGACACGCAGGAAACGCTTGTTATGCCCCTGCCGAAATGTTTAAAGCAATGTATGTGCTACAGCGGCGTCACCATAATGGGTGATGGCAGCCTCAGCCTCATACTGGACGCTGAGGGAATTGTGCGTCTTTCCAATATACCGCTTGCGGGCGCGCCTAAAGCGGGGAGTAAAGGCAAAAAAACGCAAAATAGCCTGGAGGAATATCAGGATATGATATTGTTTAATTGCTCCGGCAAGGAAACATACGCTCTTGATATGAATCTCATTTCGCGCATAATAAAGGTGCCTGCGGCAGATATAGAGGTAATAGGTGAAAATAGCTATATAAGTTATAAGGGCAGCCCGCTAAGGGTCATTTTTCCGGAGGATTTTTTACCGGTTACAAAAAAGAATTATTCGCAAGAGTATCTGCATGTAATAATTCCCGCTTTGGTGAGCCATCCTATAGGCATAGTTTTCAATAAAATACTGGATAGTGCAAGGGCGCATTTTTCAATAGACAACAAAGCTGTTAGTGCAAGAGGAATATTTGGCACCTGCGTGTTAGATAAAAAAATATTGCTTATGCTGAATATATATGAGCTGCTGGAGCTTGCAGACCCGGAAAACTACCCCCGCAAGGAAGGCAGCTTAAATCTGGGTAAAAAAGTGCTGCTGGCAGAAGATACTCCTTTCTTCCAGAATGTGGAGCGAAAATATCTTGAATCTATAGGCTGCGAGATCACTTTGGCGCAAAATGGCAAAATAGCGCTGGAATATTTGGATAAATCGCATTTTGATTTGCTGATAAGCGATCTTATGATGCCGGAGATGGATGGGCTGGAGCTTATAAAAAATGTGCGCAGCAGCAGTGTTTACGGCAGCATTCCCGCCATTGCGCTTTCATCCATGAGCAATAACTATTACATAAATACCGCATTGGAAAGCGGCTTTAACGCATATGAATGCAAGCTGGACAAGGTGACTCTTGTAAAAACGGTAGAAGACGTTTTGAGGAGGTTTTCTTGAAAATACTTAGTTTTTATATAAACGGCTGCATTTACGGCGCGGATATAAGCTGTATAAAGGAATTGAATCGCAGTGTGAGCGTGATAGACGTGCCCACTGCGCCCGGCTTCATTTGCGGGCTGTATAACATGCGCGGGCAAATAGTTACAGTTATAAACACAGAAAATTTCCTGTTGCAGGAGAAGTGTAAAGATAACGTTGAATACTGCGTGGTTCTGAAGCCTTATAAAGGTTCGCCGGATATTTTCGGCTTTTTTATAGATAAAGCGGCAGATGTATACAATATAGACGCAAAAGATATACTTCCGCCACCAAGCAGTATACATGCAGAGGTGCGGGAATATGTTTTCGGCGTGGTGGAGTGTGAGGGCGCGCTAATAACGCTTATTGCCATAGATAAAATACTGGACAAAATAATCTGACATTTAAGAGAGGACATTTGCTATGAGCAAGATAAAAAACATGAGAATAAGAACGAGACTGCTATTGGGCTTTTTGACGGTATCGCTCATTGTTGCCATTACAGGCTTAATGGGCTACATAAACGTTTCACGTATGGATCAAAAAGGAAACGAGCTTTATACCCTTGGCGCAGAGCCGCTCAGCTACGCCGCAAAAATAGCAAGCGACTATCAAAAAATGCGCGTGGAAGTAAGAAATATGATAATATACGCTACCGCAGAGGATGTAACAAATTCCTATGAGGCAGTAAAGTCTAATATACGGGAAATAGACAAATATGCTGAAATATATGACAGAAATATTGTCACTGAAGAAGGCAAGGCAGTATTTGATGAGTTTCTTAGCCAATATGAGAATGTGAAGAAGAACATGGAAGCGTACTACGCGCTTACGGTGGCAAACAACGATATTGAAGCGTATGAGTATTTTGAGCAAAACCTGGCGCCATGGTCTGAAAAGGCAATGAAAGATCTGGAGGCAATGGTGGATAACAAGGTGTTGCTGAGTTCTCAGCTTTCAGCCGAATCATCTGCCACAGCCGCAAGCACAAAATTTTTTATGATGATAATAGTGCTGGTAGGCGTACTGGTATCTTTATTCCTTGGAATAATAATATCAAACTCCATAAGCCGTCCCATACTGGGGCTGAAATCTTCTATGAAAAAAGCGGAGGACGGAGATTTTTCTCTGCAGATGGAAACTGAATATTCTGCGGAATTGGGTGAACTGCAGCGGGCGTTCTACAATCTGCTGGCAAATAACAGATCCACCATAAGCAAAATAAAGGAGACCGCCTCTGAGCTGCAAACAACTTCTGAACACATACTAAGTGTGGCGCACACCATGTCTCAGAGCGGCAGCAATACAAATTCCAAAACCAGGATGGTCAGCGCCGCCGTAGATGAGATATCCACCGGAATGACTCAATCTTCCGCCTCGCTTTCCTCCACCAGCACAAACATAAATACAATCGCCTCCGCCGTAGAGCAGATGAACTCCACCATACGCACGCTGGCGTCCGCCTCAGAGCAGACCTCTGCGGGCGTAAGGCAGGCAGCGGGGCTGGTAAACGATATATCCGGCAGCATAACAAACGTGTCCTCATCTTCCAAGCTGGTTACGAAGTCCGTTATAAACGTGGTGGACTCTATAAAAAGCATAAACTCCTCGCTGGCAGAGGTGAGCAAAAACTGTGATGATGCAGTGGTTATAATGACAGATGCCAAAGATCAGGCGATGGGTGCTAACAGTATAATAGACAGGCTGAACACCTCCTCCCGTCAGATAGGTAAAATAGTTGGCGTAATAAACGATATAGCAAACCAAACCAATATGCTGGCGCTAAATGCCGCAATAGAGGCGGCGGGCGCGGGCGAGGCGGGCAATGGTTTTGCCGTAGTGGCAAACGAGGTGAAGGAGCTGGCAAAACAGACCGCAAACGCCACAGACGAGATCGCGGAGCAGATAGACGATATGCAGCAGAATATGGTGCAGGCGGTGGGCGCGGTTTCTGATGTAACCGCTGTGATAGGGCAGATGACCACATTGCTATCCTCGTTTACAGATGCCATAACAGTGCAGTCCTCCAAGGCGAGCAGAATAGCCCAGGAATCAGACGAAACGGCGCATCGCCTAAACGAGATCACCACAGAGTTCAACAATATATCAGACAGATCAAGGGATGTGAGCATGGCTTCTATAGAATCCTCCAAGGGCGTAAACGACATTGCAAAATCAACAGCCGAGCTTTTAAAGGCGTCAGAGGAAGTGGCTATGAATACAGAGCGCGCCTCCTCCAGCCTGCAAGAGATAAACCGGAACGCAAAAGAGATATCCCTTGGCATTGTGGATATATCCAAAAACATACAGGAGATAAATGAGGATATGGCGGGTATATCTGAAATCTCTGACCAGACCAACACCACGGCAAAGCAGCTAAACAACACCTCGCAAGAGCTGGAGACGCTTGTTAAAAAATTTACGGTATAGAGGAATAGAGTTGAGAAAGGTTTTATTATCAATAAATTCTGTGCTTTACAACAGAGTTTTCACAAACGCAATAGGCAAAACAGATCCCACTATAGAGATACTGCAATTGCCGCCGGACGGTATTTTTTCCCAGGCGGCAGAGAGCGACATATATTTCGCCGTGCTGGATGCAGACTATTTTTGTGATGACGATTTTCGCGAATATGACAAACTGCTGCGCATAGCACCCGAATTGAAAGCCGTACTGCTTTTTAACCAGGGTGCGCATGCCGAAAGAAATATTGAGCGCGCACTGCACCGCGGTATAAAGTATTGCATAAAAAAACCGCTAAACGAAAGCCTTATGCGCAATACGACCATAATTACAAGAAGGCTTAGGGAAATAATTGCAGATATAAGCTCTGCCGGCATAAGCGCAGCATTGGAGGAGCCACGCTTCTTTGCAGACAGCGGCTATGAGGCGCTTTTTATAGCTGCATCCACCGGAGGCCCTGATATAGTGGAAATGATATTGAACAGCTTGCCCGCCAATTTCCCCATGCCCATTATGGTGGCGCAGCATATGCCGAAAAATTTCACGCGAGGGCTGGCGCAAAACCTCAATTCCAAATCTCCCATGAACGTGAAGGAGGCAGAGGATGGCGAGGTAATAAAAAAGGGAACTGTATATATAGCGCCGGGTGGTTCCAATATGTATATAACAAAACGGCATAAGGTAATGATAAATAATGATGAGGTAATAAACGATGTATACCCATGCGCTGATTTGCTTTTTTCATCCGGCGCAGATGCTTTTGCGGGCAGTAAAGTAATGGCGGTGGTGCTTACCGGAATGGGCAAGGACGGCACGGAGGGCGTGCGTGCGCTAAAGCAAAAATGCAGTTGTTACTGCATAACGCAAAGCGAAAACACCTGCACGGTGTACGGTATGCCGCGTGTGGTGGTGGAAAACGATTTGAGTGATATAGTTCTTGATGCGGAGGAAATAGCCTCCCACATAATAAAGGAAGTATTGCAATAAAGGAGGTAGGGCTTTGGCGCGGAATCTTACAAATATTGAGTTCCTTATGTTCAAAAAGTATATAAAGGAAAAATGCTGCATAGACATAAGCGACGACAAGGCATACCTCATAGAGACCAGACTGTCAAAAATGCTGGCAGACCTGTCATTAAATTCATACTCTGAGCTTTATTCGCGTATAACAGGTGATGTGGCGGGAGAGTACGCAGAGCGAATAATAGACGCCATAACAACAAACGAGACAATGTGGTTTAGAGACAAGACTCCTTGGAAGATACTGAAAACGCTTTACCTGCCGCGCTTAATAGAGGATCTAAAAAGTGGTAAAAAGCAAAAAATACGCATATGGAGCACCGCCTCCTCCACCGGCCAGGAGGCATATTCCACCGCCATTTGCATAGACACCTATTTACGCGAAAATGCAATATTGGGAGTAAGCTTGGATGATTTTGAAATAATGGCAACGGATATATCCAATCACGTACTGGAAATAGCCAGGCACGGGAGATATGATGCCATTTCCATAATGCGCGGGCTGGATGGCGGTATAAAATCCAAATATTTTCAGAAAAATGACAGGGTATGGGAAGTTAGCGAACACATAAAAAAAGCCGTTACCTTCAGCAAATTCAATCTACAGGATAGCTTTTTACCCTTTGGTAAGTTTGATGTCATATTTTGTAGATATGTAATGATATATTTTTCTGCAGACTTTGTGGAGTCGCTTACAAAAAAGCTGTGGGACGCGCTGGAGGGGGATGGCGTATTGTTTTTGGGAGCTTATGAGCTATATGAGGTAATGAAGCGTTATTTTAGATCTGAGTTGCTTGCAAACGGCGTTTACTACACCAAAAAGGAGTGCATTTTATGAATGTTTTATCAATAGATGATTCTTCAACCGTCAGAAAAATAATAAAGGCAGTCTGCGACGTGCTGGAATACAATTTTTTTGAAAGTGAAAATGGCAGCGAGGCTTTAGATTTTCTCAAAACGAGCACTGAGACTATAGACCTAATATTGCTTGATTGGAACATGCCCGGTTTAAGCGGCTATGAGGTATTGCAGTCACTAAAGGCTGATGAGGCGCTTAAAAATATACCCGTAATGATGGTAACCACGGAAAGTGAAAAGCGCAGTATAGTGGCAGCCATAAAGGCGGGCGCCATAAACTATATGACAAAGCCTTTCTCGGTTGAAGAACTGATGACCAAGATGCTGGAATGCGTAGGTGAAAATAATGAATAGAGAATTTTGTACGCCGGAGGGTTTGAATGAGATATCATCCGCCTTTTTTGGCTCGCTCAAGGAGGTGGTTTATACCACTGCCGGATTTGACATACAGCAAATTGCCCCGCATGACAGCTATGCAGATATTGCCGCAATACTTAATTTCGCGGGCGAAAACAGCGGATTTTTACTGATAGATGCGGATGTTGAGACGCTCAGGTTATTAAGCTCCTATATGACGGGCTGCGACGCAGAGGAGATATCAGAAGCGGATATGAGCGACTGTTTGTGTGAGATAGCCAATATGACAGGCGGCAGCGCCAAGGCCGCTCTTGCCGGCAATGGTTTTTTATTCTCGCTCACAATGCCGTTCACAATAACGGGAGAAAACAAACGTATAATATTCAAAACACACACGACCGTGCTTCATACTGCATTTTCGGACGGGCAGATAAGCATGGGTATAAGAGTGGTGCTATACTAGGAAGGAAAATATGTCATGCTGCGTAATACAAAGAGGCGCATGTTGCTGGTGATAGACGACAGCCCCATAATACATAAAATAGTAAAGGAAGTATTGAAGGACGTTTGCGATGTGGAGAGTGCCCACACAGCAAGCGAAGCTTTCGCATTTTTAGACAGGGAAAAACCAGATCTGATACTGCTGGATGTGGAGATGCCTGAAAAGACGGGCTTTGAAACAATTCAGGAGCTAAAGCAAAATCCCGCTTACGAGGATATACCCGTTATTTTCCTCACTGCCCAAAACGATATGAGCTTTGAGCTAAAGGCATTTGAGCTGGGCGCGGTGGATTTTATTACAAAACCTTTTATGCCACCGCTGCTAATAAAACGTGTGCTTTTGCATCTGGAACTTGCCGCGCACAGAGAGTTTTTGGTAAATTCCAGCAAACAACTGCAAATAATGGTGGAGGAAAAGACAGAAATAATAAAGGAACTGCAAAACGCCATAGTTTTCACCATGTCAGAAATAGTGGAAATGCGCGATGGAACCACGGGCGGACACATATTGCGTACGCAGGGCTATTATGAGTGTATATTGGACTATATGATAAAAAATAATATATACTCTGAGGAGCTTGAGGGTATAGACCCCGCAATGCTGCTGGAGGCATCTCAACTGCACGACATTGGCAAGGTTGCCATATCTGACTCTATATTGCTGAAACCGGGGAAACTGACCACGGAGGAATTTGAGATAATGAAGACCCATACCACACTGGGTGAAAAATCAATAAGAAGAGCAATGGAGCTCACGCGCGAAAAGGAATTTTTGAACTACGCGGCAATAGTTGCAGTTTCACATCACGAGAAATGGGACGGTAGTGGATATCCACATAGTCTCAAGGAGAAAGCGATACACATAGCGGGCAGAATAATGGCGGTGGTGGATGTGTATGACGCGCTGGTATCTGAACGCCCCTACAAAAAAAAGATGTCTCATGAGCAGGCGATGCAGATATTGAACGAGGGCAGGGGTCTGCATTTCGATCCCGTGCTGATAGACATAGCAAACGAACTCTCAGATGTTTTCAAGTCAATAGGTGAAAACTGAGGTTATTATTTAATTTTTATCTGGCTGCCACTATGTAGGCAGCTTTTTTGTGATTTTACAAAAAATGTGAAGAAAAACTGTCAAAACACCTTTACAAAAAACCGTCTTGCAAAAATCAATTCAAAACCGTGCGTGATAAGATATACTTGACAGTATGCAGGACTAATATATTATAATTGATCAAAAGC
>CAYXBW010000066.1:0-12916 GCA_964463305.1 uncultured Christensenella sp.
CAAACAGCATAACGTCCGGGCTCATTGCCAGCGCGCGCACTATGGCCACACGCTGTTTTTGCCCGCCCGATAGCGAAGCAGGGTACGCGTCTATCTTTTCCGAAAGGTTTATGCGCGCGAGAAGCGCCTCCGCCTTGGCGTTTGCCTCATCCTCACTCATCACGCCCAGCTTTACGGGAGCCAGCGTTATATTTTTTCGCACCGTCATGTGCGGAAAAAGGTTGAACTGCTGAAAAACCATGCCCATCTTTGTGCGCAGGCGGTCAATTTCATGCTCAGACGCGCCTGTAAGCAGATTTCCCTCAAACCATATTTCCCCGCCTGTGGGTTTTTCAAGCAAATTGAGGCAGCGCAAAAATGTTGATTTACCGCTGCCAGATGGCCCCACAACTACCACCTTTTCGCCCTTTTCTATATGCTCGTTTATTCCATTCAGCACATTATTGTCGCCAAACGCCTTTTTCAAATCCTTTGTTACTATCATCGCCTCACCTCATATCGCTCTGAGCCAGCCTGCGCTCCAGCTTTTTCAAAAGCCAGGTTATTATCAACACTATCACAAGATACAGCGCCGCCACCACAAGCAGCGGTATGAGCGGCTTGTACGTCTGCGTGCGCACCAGCTCTCCCACGCGCGTGAGGTCTGTTATGGCTATGTAGCCTACTATTGACGTTTCCTTAAACAGCACTATAAATTCGTTGCCCAGGGCGGGAAGTATGTTTTTTATGGCCTGCGGGAAAATTATGCTCTTCATTGTTTGCCCGCGCGAAAGACCCAGCGAGCGGCCGGCCTCCATCTGCCCCTTATCAACGGACATTATGCCCGCACGCACTATTTCGGCCACGTAGGCGCCGCTGTTTATGCCAAAGGCCAGCGACGCGACATAGGCGGACATCTCTGTCGGAAACGCCGCGAACGTAACGTAATACATAAGCAGCAGCTGAACCAGAACCGGCGTTCCGCGAATCACAGTGGTATACACTTCGCAAATAACACCCAGCCATTTCAGCTTTTTGTTTTCCAGCGCGTTCACCTTTGCAATGGCCACACCAGAGCCTATAATGGAACCGATCACAACCGCCACACCCGCTATCATCAGCGTTATCAGCAGACCGTCTATATACATCATCCAGCGGTCCTGCACCACCAGCGCCTTATATATCTGATTAGGAATATCATCAAACATTTTACAATCCAACCCACATTAAAATTTTTGCCGAACGGCCAAAAAAGACCGTCCGGCTGATTTATTTTATATCTTTATATAGTTTACTGGTTTATATCGGCGTAGTTCTGCGCGTGCTGCTCTATGAGCGGCTGAACCTGCTTGTTTTCCACCAGCTTCATAAGCACCTGATCCACCACCTGCAAAAGCTCTGTGTTGCCCTTTGCAACTGCCATAGCGTACTGCTCTTCCGTGAATGGCTCTTCTATTACAGCGAGAGAATCATTGGCAGACATTATGCTCTTGGCGGGCATTTCGTCCAGCACTATGGCGTCCAGCTTGCCGTTTATAAGATCCATCGCCGCGTCCATGTTGGATTTGTACTGCTTTACCGTTATGTTCGCGCCGTCATCTATTTCGTACTGTATGTATATATCGCCAGTTGTACCAAGCTGTACACCTATTGTTTTGCCTTCAAAATCTTCCGGGCCGGAAACCTTGGGGTTTTCCTTGTTCACTATTATCAGCTGCGTGGCATCTGTATAGGGTATGGAAAAATCCACAGCTTCCTGACGCTCAGGAGTTATTGTCATCCCGGCGGCAACCAGATCGCCCTTGCCGTTTTGCAGGGCTATGGGCAGGCCGTCAAAATCCATATCCACAACATCCAGCTCAACGCCTATCTCGTCCGCAATCATCTGCGCTATGTCCACGTCCGCACCGGCTACCTCCGAACCGTTAAGATATTCGTAAGGCGGGAAGGTGGCGTTCGTCATCATTATAAGCTTGCCTGCGTCCTTTATCTTTTGCAGTCCGCCGCCCGTTGCTACCGCAGCATCGGGTATGGCTGATTCCTCGGAAAGCTCTGGCAGAGTGGACGGAACGCCCGCCGGGTCAGCCGTAGCCGCCGGAGCCTCAGACGCGGGCGCTTCCGTTGCCGCAGGGGCCGCAGAAGCGGGAGCCGCGCTGGGCGCGGGCTGCGCGGAGCATGCTGCCATAAAGGCACAGGCCATGATCACGCAAAGTGACAGTGCTAAAATCTTTTTCATTTTCTTCCTCCATTTATATCACATAAAATAATAAACATTTGCATTTACCGTATAATTATAACTGAACACAATATTACGCACAAGCCATTTTGTTAAAATAATGCCGTTTCCCCATTAAAAACATTGTCTGTTTTACAGCAGCTTGATTTGCTTTTGTTTTACACACATGGTAAAAAGCACTTTCAAGCTGCGCACAGCATTTTGATTTTCCAGCAAGCGAGGCAGACCCCGGCAGTGCTCAGTAAGTGCGTTTTTGCCCAATATTACAGGCTGCAAAAAGCCAAGCAATGCTAAATCATCACCGCATAAAGGCTGGCGCAAAGTGCAGTCAGCCAGCAAGGCGTTTGCCCAAAAGCCACACTAAGCATTGCAAACGATCCCCCCTCAAGCCCACTTAAAACAGGCTGTAAAAGGACGCCGGGCAAATTGCCTTGCGTCCTTTTTTGCCGCTTTTATTCATTTTTTATCGTTTATGCAATGTTTTTATTCATTTTTTGAGAAATTCTGCCATACTCTTTGAAGCCAACTTGTACAGCTTTTCGCATTCGTCCATATTCTCTGCACGCAGCGAATAATACACTTTCAGCTTTGGCTCTGTACCGGACGGACGCACTATTACAGATGAACCTCCCTCAAGCGCAAAGCCAAGCACGTTAGAGGAGGGAAGCTCCGTTTTGGCTTCGCCCGTCCTGCCCACACGCCTTCCCGAAAGATAATCTGTAAATTCGGCCACCTTCAGACCGCCTATTTCGCGCGGAGCGTCAGCGCGCAACGCGTCCATTATACCAGCCATATCGCGCATTCCCTGCGCGCCCTCGTATTCCGTGCTTTCCAGCCTGTCAAAAAAGCTGCCATGCTCTGCATAAATCTCATCTAAAGCGTCTACCAGTGTTTTGCCGCGCTTTTTGTAGTACGCCGCCATTTCGCATATAAGCATACTTGCGTTTACCGCATCCTTGTCTCGTGCATAGGCGCCCGAAAGGTAGCCGTAGCTCTCCTCCAGCCCGAATATAAAGCGGGAAACCTCGCCTTTTGCCTCCAGCCCGCCTATCACCTCGCCTATAAACTTAAAGCCTGTCAGCACATTTTTCAGCTCCACTCCATAGCTCTGCGCTATGGCCTGTATCAGCTCGGTTGTTACAATTGTTTTTATTGCCAGCGGATTCTTGGGCATCTTGCCTCTTTTTATGCGCATCCTGCATATAAAATCCAGCAGCAGCGCACCCGTTTGGTTCCCCGAAAGCAGCACGTACCGCCCATCGTGCAGCACCGCCGCGCCCACACGGTCGCAATCCGGATCGGTACCCAGCACTATATCAGCACCCGTTCGCTCCGCCAGCTCCAGCCCAAGCTTTAGCGCTTTTGCATTCTCCGGGTTGGGGTAAGGGCAGGTGGTGAAGGCCGGGTCCGGGTTTTCCTGCTCCTTTACAATATCCACATCATGCACGCCCACCATTTCCAGTATGCGCCGCACCGGTTTGCTTCCGGCTCCGTTGAGCGGCGTATATGCCACGCGCAGCGAGGTATGCTTTACTCCGGGGAATACGCTGCAATTTTTGACTTCTTTAAAATAGGCATCCTCCACCGATTTTTTGATATATTTTACGCGCCCGTTTTTCAACGCGTCCTGAAGCGGCTCCGTTTTCACTCCGGAAAAATAATCCGCCGCGTTTATATATGAAATTATCTCCTCTGCAGCCGCCAGCGTTATCTGGCAGCCATCCGCGCCGTACACCTTGTAGCCGTTGTATTTGGCGGGGTTGTGACTGGCCGTTATAACTATTCCCGCGCTGCATTTAAGCTTTCGCACCGCGTAAGAAAGCATAGGCGTTGGTTTCAGCTCCTCAAAAATATGCACCATTATTCCGTTTGCCGCAAAAACGCCCGCCGCATCAAACGCAAAAAGCTGCGAGTTTTTACGGCTGTCATAAGCTATGGCAACCGAGGGCTTTTCAAACTTGCTCTTTATATATTCGCTCAGGCCTTGTGTAGCCCTGCCCACCGTGTATATGTTCATACGGTTGCTGCCCGCGCCTATAACGCCGCGCAGTCCGCCCGTTCCAAATTCCAGCTCCTTATAAAACCTGTCTTCTATTGCTTCCGGGTCGTGCTTTATCCGCAGCAGCTCCTCGCTTAGCTCAGCATCACCCGTGGCCTTTGCCACCCATAAATTATAAATTTCATTATTTGCCATAAAGCGCAGTCTCCATAAGTTTTTTTGCAGTTTTGTGGGAATAGTTTTGTAATAAATAATCACGGTAACTGCCGCAGCATTCCCTCCACGCGGCCTCTTCCGTATACAGCTCTACAATGCGCTTCGCAAAATCCTGCGCGCTGTCTGTGGGCTTTATAACGTTCTCTACATCCGGCATGCCCTCCACGCCAATAGACGTGGAAACAACTGGTATTCCGCTCTGCATAGCCTCAAGCGTCTTGCCCTTAACACCCGCGCCAAAGCGCAGCGGCACCACGCACACACGGCATTTTTCGTAATATCCACGCAGTTCCTCATCCGAAACGAAGCCGCTAACCAGCACGCTTTCACTGCGCAAAGCAAGTATTTCCTCAGTGGGGTCTGAACCCACTATGTTTATGCGCACCTCGCCCAGCATTTGCCTAACCAGCGGGAAAACCTCGTTTGCAAACCATTTAACGGCATCCAAATTTGGCTTGTGCGAAAAACCGCCCACAAAAAGCAGATCCGCCGTGGCAGAAAAATCCGCTTTGCGCAGTGGTATATCATCATAAAAATAAAGCGGTATGGCTTCGGCCTCCACGCCAAACTCCTCGCGTATCATGTCGCACTCAACATTGCTATACATCAATGTTGCGTCCGCGTCACACATCACGGTAAGCTCCAGCGCACGTTCGCAGGCAATATCTTCCTCACTCACAGTTCCACCTGCGTCACGTTCGCGCTGCGCCCGCAAATAATGCAGATCAACCCCCATATACACCACGCGCGCGCGTGTATATTGCTTCACTGCCTCCATAAAGCGCTTTGCTACATTAGGGCGGCTTATTATTACGCTTTCCACCGCACCGCCATTCTGCCTCAGCCAGTCACGCCAAATGTTTCGGCAGACCTCGCCCAGCACGTGCACGCCCTCCGCTTCAAGCCGCTCCGTATAAGGCTGCGGGCGCGCAAAATCCTCCGGAATAAAGTATATCTCAAAGCCCAGCTCTTTTAATATGCCAATGTAGCGCAATGTGGCCTTAGAGCCTGCGTCCCTGTCTTCCATTGGCACCGATCTATCAAAAAACAGCAGATTCTTTTTGGCGGCATTTAGCGCTGCCGGCTTTTCCGGCGCCACTTCCACTGCCGCATTTTTTTGCTCTGTTGGCCGTATTTTTTGCTTTAGGCGCGCAAGCGGCTCTGTGAGCTTCCATCTCTCCGAAGCATACACGGCGGTGAGTTCAGCATTCACACGCTTAAAATCTGCCACCGCGGCGTCCAAAGCCTGCTGCAGCTCTTCCGCCCTCTTGGCGTCGCGCTTTGCCACAAGCAGCCGCGCCTCCAAAAGCTCTATTTGCCGTTCCATATCACTCACGGTATTTTTGAGTTCCTTTTTCTCGCCCATACCATCTACACCGTCACGCGCAGCAGCCTGCCGCGCCCGTTCAGCGTATATGCAAGACCCGCGGGTATGAAAGCGCTGCTGCCCGCCGTAAGCTCAAAGGCACGGTCTACGCGGCAGCTTCCCTCCACACAAAGCAAGCACTGGAAGCTGGCGTTGTTGGGCGCAACGTCCACAATACCGTTTACATCTAAAATTTCCACTTTAAACGCGCCGCAGTCCATGCGCCCGTTTTCAAAGGCCGCCGCAGACTCATCGTTTTTAATAACGTCCGCCGCGTTTTCTATATGCAGCGATCGCCTGGCTCCGGCCGCATCCAGCCTGCCATAATCAAATATCCTGTAGGTTATGTTACAGTTTGTGCCTATTTCGGCCACTGTCATATTGCCGCCTATAGCGTGCACCATTCCCGGCGGCAGCAAAAAGGCGTCGCCCGGATTCACCTTTACGCGCCTCAGTGCCTCTACAATGCTTCCATCCTCAGCCATGCGGCAAAACTCTTCTCTGCTCAGGCTGCGGGAAAGCCCGTAAAATATCTCCGCATCAGGCTCGCAGTCCATAATATACCAAAACTCCGTCTTGCCCGCACAGCCATGCTTTTGCATCGCGTAGCTGTCATTAGGGTGTACCTGTACGGAAAGCCTGTCTGCAGAATCTATATATTTCACCAGCAGCGGCAGCTCTCTTACGCTTTCACCCAAAGCGCCGCTTACCTCAGTCAAGTATTGCGGAAAAGGCATGCCCGCAAATCTGCCGTTGGCCACGCTGCACACGCCCTGCGGATGCACGGAAAGCTCCCAGCTTTCGGCAATGCTCTCTTTGCCACCGTCTTTATTATATTTTTCTATAAGCTTTTTCCCACCCCAAAGGTATTCCTTAAAGACGGGCTCCAGCATTATCGGGTATAACATTTATCCCTCCGTAAATACGCCGCTTACTTATGCAAGCATTTGTCTATCTGGCATCTAGCCTTTACAGCTTTTTTTCTAAAGCACTTTGCACAAAAGCCTTGCCATAAACATAGTCATCGCTTCGCCTTTGAGCTTATATCTGTTAAAAAACGTTTTGCAAAACTGCAAGCCTCATTTGCTTGACGCGTTTTTGCTCAATTCTTTTGCTATCTGGCCTATCTGCTCTGACATATCCTTCCTCGCAATGAGTATGGTATCTCCGCTCTCCACCACCACTATGTCATCAAGCCCCACGCACACTATACGCTTTTCGCCGTATACATAGCAATTTGTGGTGTGCCGCGCTATCACATCGCCGCGCAGCACATTTTTGTCATCATCCTGGCCGCTCTCTTCGTGCAGGCTCTGATAGCCGCCCACATCGCTCCAGCCAAAGAGCGAGGGCACGCATACAGCTATTTTGGTGCGCTCCATAATGGCATAATCTATTGAAATGGATGGAGTGGCGGCAAACGCCTCCCCCACCTCCTGCGCGCTATCCACATCTATACCGCCAAAGCAGCTATATACCTCCGGGCAATGCTTTTCAAATTCGTCTATTATGGTGCCCGCAGTAAACACAAACATGCCGCTGTTCCACATGTAATTTCCACTTTTTATATATTCTTCTGCACGCGGCGCATCCGGCTTTTCATGAAAAGCCAGCAGCTTTTTGGCCTCCGCGTTGGGGGCGTAGCCGCCCTCTTCTATCTCTATATAACCGTAGCCCGTTTCCGCGCGAGTGGGCACTATGCCAAAGGTGGCGATCCACCCACGCTGCGCCTGGGCAATGGCAGTATCCAGCGCGGCCTGAAAAGCATCCAGCTCCTTTATGGTATGGTCTGACGGCATAACCACCATTACGGCCTGCCTGCCGCAATCCCTAGCTATTTTTAGCGCCGCCCAAAGTATGCAGGGTGCCGTATTCTTTGCCTGCGGTTCTGCCAGTATGTTTATTTTTCCGCCAAACTCTGCCTCCACAAGCGTACGGTATTTTTCGCCCGTCAAAACATATTGCCTCTCTATGGGAACCCTCTCGCTTACGCGCTTGCTGGTTTCCACTATTAGGCTGTCATCAGAAAACAGCTTCAAAAACTGCTTCGGTATATTCGTATCACTCAGCGGCCAAAGCCGCGTTCCCGCTCCCCCGGCCAATATAACACTGCAAATCATATACAGTCCCTTTCCCTTATATTCATTTCTATATCAAACGATCCAAAAGCCGCCTTATGCGCCCCAATATCTCGTCCTTTGCGTAGTTTTCGGCTATATAGCGTTTTCCGCGCTCGCCCATTTCGCCGTTTAGCCCGGCCATGCCGGCGCAAAACGAATCCGCATCCGTATAGTGCAGCCCCGCGCCGGAACGCTCCACGTGCGCACGCAGCACGGCGCAGTCGCCATTCACAAGCACGGGCGTACCGCAAGCCATAGCCTCAAGAGTGCCAATGCTAAGGCTCTCGTTTTGAGAAGGCATAACAAAAGCGTCCGCACCTGAGAGCAGCGCAAATTTTTTTGCCTCATCCACAAAACCAGTATATACTATATCACCGCTTTGGGGCAACTCCATAAGCGCCCGCCCCATCAAAAGCAGCTTTTTTGCGCCGCCCCGTCGCCTGTATTCTGCAAAGTGCTCCAGCAGCCTATCACAGTTTTTTGTTGCGTCTATGCGGCCCGCATATGCTATATACCCACCCTCCGGCAGTTTCGCCGCTTCATGCTCCGGCGGCTCTATCCATGAGCCTGCCACTATATCCGGCACACTCTCCGCTATGCCAAAAAAATTTCGCACAAACCGCCGCTCCTCCTCGGTAAGAAATATAAACGCACGCGGAAGGGCAAACAAATACTTGAAATAGTTGCAGTTTCGTACGGGCGGCTCATCATGCGCAGTGGGCAAAAACACCGCCTTTTCCGGCGCGCAGGGCAGCCCGAAGGTTGAATTATAGTAGTGATATCCCACAAATATGAAAAGCGCATATTCATTTTTTTGCCGCTTTATATGCTTAAGCATACCAGGGCAATACGGCCCCACCTCCTTAAGCCAGCGCTTACCCAGCGCATTGCTGTTTTTGGGGTCGCCGTAAACCTGCTCTGTGAGCCTGCCTATTTTCTCCTGTATGCGAGGATGCTTGGACGGGTAGCGGTATACCCTAACGCCCTCTATTTCGCACTCACCAGCCGGGTACTCGTTTTCCCACGTATCGTAATCCACAGCACAGGAGGTGACCACGTCTATATCATAATAGTTTTTTAGCTCTTCAGCGTACTGCATACACAGCGCCTCCGCTCCGCCCACTATTTCCTTGCCGTAGCGCTGCACCACAAAACATATGCGCTTCATGCCTGCGCGCTCCTTGCCACATAGGAGAACGTCTCAGCCACGCGCGGCATTTCAATATCAAAATCCAGTTCTCGCGCGGGTATCTCAAATTCGCAGATATGCAGTATATCCGCATCGTCTATATATTTTTTGCTGTTATCTGCCATAAAATCAAGCAGCTCTTCCATGCTTTTCATGGCGCGCACACAATAACCCACATTTTTTTCCAGCAGTGCTTCGCGCAGCCTTTCGCTGCCCGCCACTATTTTGCTTGCACTGTCAAGAACGGCACGGTTCAGCTTTATTTCACTCAAAGCCACGCGCGCAAAATCTTCGTTTTGCCGAACCTCCCGCGAAAAACGGCGGGAGTCCTCCACCTCCTCGCGCAGCATGCGCTCATACAGGCTCCACGGGATCTTTCCGCTCCTGCATGCCGCCAGCACGGAGGAATGCAGGCTTTCATCGTTCATTATGACAACGCCGCCCGCTCCGCTTACATGGGGCAGCATATAAAGGCAATCCTCATCATCCCAGAGATTGAATACAGCAACATCATAAAGCTCTGCGCGCCCCGGATAGGCCACGTGGTTTATCACTTTTATATAACGCTCCGTGTGGTAAGAACCATCCACGTAAACATCTACATCACAATGCTTCATCAGCTCTGCCAATAGTGCCTCGCCGTTTTTCGCCGCTTGGGAATCTTTTGGCGGCAAAGGAGAAAAATAAGCCGCCCGCATACGCCGCGGCTCCGGCTTTTTAACGGGTGTGAGCGCATTTATGCCCTCCAGCGCCAGCCGCGCAGAGTTTTCCCATGTATAAAAAGCTATGCGCTCCGCCTTTACCGCATCAAACGCAGAAAAATCCTCCATGGAGAGCGCCTGCTCTACGCCGCGCGTTATATCCTGCACACTTTGAGGGTCAACCAGCACTGCCGCGCCCTCCGCCACCTCTCCCAAGCTGGAATTGTTTGACGTTACCACATTTTTACCGCACTTGAACGCCTCTATAACGGGCAAGCCAAAACCCTCGTACAGCGATGGGAAAAGCACCAGCTTGGCGTTGTTATAAAGCAGCAACAAATCATCATATGGTATGTGACCGGAAAATATAACTCTGTCCTCTATGCCGTTTTCACTTAAAATATTGCGGATATCTTCCATTTCAGCCTCAGGTGATTTGCCCGTAATTACAAGCTGGCAAGCCGCTATTGTTTCCCTTTTCAGCGCGGAATAGGCTCGCACGGTGCCAAGAGCGTTCTTGCGAAAGTCGTCTCCGCTGGGAAAGAGCATGTATTCGCTGTCTATTCCATATTTTGCAAAGGCTTCGCTCTTTTGCGCAGCGGGAAACTCCGTTGCCGCAAACCCGCTTGACACACCCGCGTGTATCACCTTCACGCGTTCGGGTGCCACGCCCATATATTTTACTATATCATTCTTGGCACAAAGGGAAATAGCCAGCAGCAAATCCGCACCTGCCACAAAATCAAGCACGCTGTCATAACGCATACGCGCGCCCCTGTCTGTAAGATATCTTTCGGGGAAGAGCCACGGTACCATATCGTAAAAAATGCAGGCGGTGCGGCATCCTTCAAACCATGCTTTATTATAGGTCATGTATACGTCAAAGGGTGAGGTTATAAAAAACAGGTCTATTCCGCGTTCCTTTATGAATGTTTGGAATATCCCCTCAATGAGTCCGTCATACTTCATGCCCACGCCTTCTTCAGTAAAGGAATAATCCAGCAAATACCTCTCTTCGCCGGGGTATAGCTTAAAATATTCCACATTGGGGGGCAGCTCTTTGCCGTCTATGCAGCAATCTCCATATATGTTGAACAGTATATATTTGTTTTGAGTATCCTGCCGAAACATCTCTTCCAGCAGGTTCAGCGTATAAACGCCCATGCCGCGCCGCGCGCTTTCGGTGCATAGCGGCTGCAGATCCACCGCTATATTCATATCTTTTCAGCACCCCGCTTTGAATCCACAAATATGCCGTTTATTCCCGTGAAGGCAAATTCTTCATACCCAAGGCTTTCCAGCAGCTCAGGTATATCTGCGCGCTTTGTGGAGTGCATAAGGCCTGTGCCATACTCCACCAGCTCCACGATTATAACAAAGGGGCGATACTTTTCAAAATCCAGCGCGCTAAGAATTTCACACTCTCCGCCCTCCGTGTCTATTGAAAGTATGGTTATGCCGCCGCTTACGGACTTGGCAATTTCGTTTATGCCGCGCACCTCCACTGTGACCTCGCGCTCTATGAATATGGCGGGGTTTGCCTCGCACATGGCGCGTGCGTTTTCCATATCTGTAGTGGAAAGCCCGTCTCCGCTCATTACGTAAAGCGTTTTGCTTTGCTCCGGCGCAACGCCGGCTATGCAGTTCATCACCGTATCGCCCTCGCGCGCCAGCTTCAGCTCCGGTATAAGCGCCGGGTTTGCCTCCACCAGCACACCTTTGGCGCCGCGCAGATAGGCATAGTATGTGTTGCTCAGCTCTCGCGCGTGGTTTGCGCCTAAATCCAAATAAGTCACATCAGCATATTCTATGCCGCCGTTTTTTAGTATAAAATCTATTATCACGTCCTCGCCCGCCTGCGCGTAAGAGCAGCTTCCGCCCTCGCGGCTGCCGTCCAGCATACGGCGCGAACTGTCCATATGCTTTTCCATACGCGCCAGCCTGGCTACAAGCTCATCCATGCCGCCGCGCAGCTTGCCTAGCTGTGAGGCTGTGTACCCCTTGCTTCTGAACGCGTTTTCGTACAGGCTCTGCGTCACTATCGTCAGGTTCAGTAAGCTTTGTGTGGTGTGCTCATTATAGAGAGATTGCCGCTCCATAGCGGGCAGCAGCGCCGCCGAAACCAGCTTGCGCGCCGCCTTGCGAAACTGCCGCTTGGGCGCAGAGGAGCCATCCGGATGCAGCACCGTGAACGTGTTGTTGTGCTGCAATACGTTTATATCCTTGTGCAGGCGCTCCAGCACACCCTTGTTTTTTGCCAGTTCACCATAGCCTGAAGAATACCTGTCTCGGCTGCGGTTTGTTATCTTTTTCGCCTTATCTATAATAAGCTTATATTCCAAGCTCTGTCCGTCCATATATCCCCCGCTTATACCGGTTTGGATTTTATTGATCACAAAGCGGTATTATTTATCTTTAAAAAATGCCGATACCACCTCGTGGTCGGTTTGCGCGCGGCCCACAACCCTTATGCTGCCCGTTCCCATTGCGCCCTCGTTGCCGGCGTTATCAACGCCGTATACCTTCATATGATATAGACCCGTTCTGCCCGCAAAAAGTTCCGTAGAAAAGAAAATATCCCAGTTTTCCTCCGAACTTTTATTTGCCTCCATCCATACGGCCTCGTTTTCCGTATCCTCGTCGTTCCACACCTTGAACATAACGCCCTTCACGCCCGAATCATCCTTTACGCCGTGCGCCTGCACCGCAAATCCTGTTTGGGTGGTGGGGTCCAGCACACCAAAAACCAGCTGCTCCATTGTGGGCGCGCTGGTATCGCTTGCGCTTTCGGCCGCGGCGATCTCCGCGCCGCTTCCCTTTTGGCGTATGCGCGCCATCTGCTTTTCGTGCATGTAGGAAAGGTATGTGCTAACGGCCTCCTTGGGGTCGCCGTCATACATCACCACGCCGTTTTTCATCCATATGGCGCGTGTGCAAAACTTTTCCACAGTGCCCATATCGTGCGAAACTATAACTATTGTAACGCCCTTCGCCTTGAGCGAATTCAGCGTATCATAGCATTTCTGCTGGAAATTCGCATCGCCCACCGCAAGTATTTCGTCTATCAAAAGCACATCCGCATCCACATTTATGGCCACGGAAAAAGCCAG
>CAYXBW010000067.1:0-12736 GCA_964463305.1 uncultured Christensenella sp.
GTTAATTTTTAAGAATATGTTTTTACAGCTTTTCAGCCGCTGCAACAACCTTGTTCATAGCGTCCAAAGTTTCCTGAGGCAGCTTGTCAAACTCGCTGCGTGAGGATATAAACTCTATTCTATCCTTCATACGAGCAACCAACTGCTTTTTGTAATCTGCATCGTTGAAATCGGGATCGAAACCGTCTATGGACAGATAGCTCATGCCGGGGATTCCGCCAAAGGGCTTGAACTCCACTTTGCCCTCTATTATCTTCTCAAGGCTGCCAAGAGTTGCTTCCTTTGTAACCTTCTTCTCACCAAAGTGACCGGTGTTGAATATGTAGCAATCCAGACCTTTCTCAGCAAACAGCGCACGGAAGCCGTTGTAATCGTCTGCCAGGGGGTATGTACGGAAGGGATTTGCATATGGCTCTACAACCAACGCATCAGGATCCTGCCCGGGAGCAAGGCGCTCTGCGCTTGTTCTCTTTGTGGCAAGTGTGGCACCCATTGTGGAAGCCAGCACAGCATCGTCTATCTTAACAACAGGCGGCAGTGTGGGATCCTTCATCAGCCAGATTATGGCGTTTGCAGGCTCGTGGAAAACATCTACCCTGTTGGGGCTCCACAGCTTAGACTTCATGGCACGGCCGTTACCGTTGCGGATATCCTCTGTAACAAGCACTTTGTTGCCCTTATCGTCCACAGTTACGCCGTTGTTCTGTATTGTAACAAGATATTTGTTGTCTTCGCAATCCATTGGGTAATCCTGCGTCTTATCAAAGTACGCCGGCTCCAAAGCAACGGAAGCCGTTGTTTCGCGGGAGATAACGAAAGCATCGTCATGCAGCACCGTGATATCGTATTTGCCATCATGATGCGCGTGTGTGATGGTGGATTTGCCCGAACCGGAAAGGCCGAACACACCGGCTACGAAATGGCCGCCGTCCTTCAGGTTGTAACGCTTCTGGCCGCCGTGGCAGGAAACAAAACCGTTCCTGTTCGCAACGCCCCATGCGAGGGTCAGCGTGCCCTTTTTGTGCTCGCCAAAGTATCTCATGCCCAGCAGGCAAGCGCAGTTGTGAAGCGGATCGAAGAATGCAAGACCCATCGGGAAATCCGGGTGAGACCACTGCGGATCAGAGAATATATACAGGTCGCCCTCAGGAATAACAGCGGACTCCTTGTACATTTTGTAGTATTCTTCAGTGAGGTACTGGAAATTGTACAGCCAGGAATACATTATGTTTTCCTCGCCCTCCGGTATGCACAGATGCGCTTTCACCATAAACTCGGGAGCCAGACCTATGTACGCCTGAGCGTGATACATCTGACGATTGCGTGTTTGGTATACGGCTTCACGAACGATAGGGCCAAATTTGCCTTCTGTTACGGGTTCGCCGTAATAATCGTTGCTGCCAAGTATGCACCTTGCAGCGGCCGCGCGTCCGCCAACATTACCGTCGTTGAACAGCAGCACTTTAGCGTCTGCGGGCAGGCCAGTCTCTTCCGGCTTGTATACGGGGATATCCGTAACAACTGTTCCGGGGCAGTCATAAGCCAGTTTGTAGGCTTCCTTCAAACCCTCTACGGGATATACGTTGTTTCCATAGAAACCTGTTTCTATGATAGTACGCATAGAAGAGAAGTATGTGCCCTTTTTGATCTCACTCCATTGGTAATACTGCTTTGTTGACATTAAAAAAACCTCCTAAAGAATATATAGTTAACAAATACTGTCCATTATATAACGGGGTAGCACGTATTTTGCGCTTTCCATGTAATTTAAGACATACCCCCATATTAACCTTATTCTATATAAAGCCCTCTATTCCTTTTTCTTTTTTCAAATTTTGTGAAAAAATCTACAAGGAGTTTTTCGGCTTTTGAGTATATATCTTTTTATATATTATATATAACTCCATTTTACGTGTAAAATCATTATTTTTTATTCAGCAGTCACGCGCAAGGTATATCATATCCACCAGCAGCACTCCCTGCTCAACAATGGGATGTATATAGTTGTCTTTAAAAAAATTTTTTATGCGGTGTGAATACGCAAAGCCCAGCTTACCGTAAAACTGCATCATATCAGGCGTTTCACCCGTTCCCACATACATTTTTCCGCAGCCTTTATACCGCTCCAGCATTTGCTCTATCATAGCCCTGCCGTAGCCTCGTCTGCGATACCGCGCGTCCACAGCTATATTTTTTATTTCGCACCCGCCCGTGCAGCTTATCACTGCGCAAACACCAACAGGCTCATCCTCTGATGCGGCATTATCAAAAAGGGCGAACAACTCGCCCTCTTCAATATATCTGTCTATCATATCTTCCTGCTCATCACCCTCTAACAGAAGCGGAAGATATTGCTTTTTATTTTTTAAAATATGTTTTAACGTCATTTTCTCCAAACATGCCCGTAAAATCGAAGGTCGCAAAATAGTCTTCTGGAGTTTCGGCACGGCGTATAAGCTGTGTGGAACCGTTTTCCCTCAGCAGTATTTCAGAGCTGCGCAGCTTGCCGTTATAATTGTAGCCCATTGCAAAGCCGTGCGCCCCCGCGTCATGTATCACCAGCAGATCGCCCATATCCACCTTGGGCAGCATGCGATCTATTGCAAATTTATCATTGTTTTCA
The DNA here is from genome assembly GCA_964463305.1 of uncultured Christensenella sp. Lineage (GTDB taxonomy): Bacteria > Bacillota > Clostridia > Christensenellales > Christensenellaceae > UBA5399. The sequence continues at coordinate 2,624 of CAYXBW010000067.1, forward strand.
CATAATCCGCCCGCCACGTCATACTTGTGATCTGCAGGCTCATCCTCTTTGCCCATCACAGTTATGTGATGGTAGGCCTTGTACATCGCCGGACGCATAAGGTTGGCAGCGCAGGCATCCACGCCTATATATTCTTTGTATATATGCTTTTCGTGTATTGCGCGCGTAACAAGTATGCCGTAAGGAGCCAGCATATAGCGCCCCAGCTCTGTATATATAGCCACGTCGCCCATTCCAGCAGGCGTGAGTATGCTTTCAAACTTTTGGCGCACGCCCTCTCCAATCTTCATTATGTCGGCACCCTCATCCTCCGGCAGGTAAGGCACGCCTATGCCTCCCGAAAGATTTATGAAACGGATATCCGCGCCCGTTTCCTTTTTCAGCCGCACAGCAACATCAAACAGTATGCCCGCAAGCTCAGGGTAGTATTCGTTTGATTGCGTATTGCTGGCCAAAAATGCGTGCAGACCAAACTTTTCCGCGCCCTTACTGCGCAGTTTTTTTATGCCCTCCACCAATTGCTCATAGGTCATTCCGTATTTTGCCTCTCCCGGATTGTCCATAACGCCGTTGGCAAGCTCCAGCACACCACCCGGATTATATCTGAGGCTTATAGTTTTGGGTATTCCTATGGCTCTGTCCAAAAAATCTATATGTGTAAAGTCGTCTAAATTTATTATTGCGCCCAGTCTTCCCGCCAGTCTAAAATCCTCTGCGGGAGTCATGTTTGATGAAAACATTATATCGTGGCCTATTATATCCACTGCCTGAGAGAGCATCAGCTCCGTATAAGACGAGCAATCAGTACCGCAGCCCTCCTCCTTCAATATGCGAAGTATGAAAGGGTTTGGCGTTGCTTTAACGGCAAAGTATTCCCTATATCCCTTGTTCCATGCAAAAGCGCGGGCAAGCCTTTTGGCATTTTCCCGTATTCCCAGCTCGTCATAAAGATAAAATGGCGTGGGGTATTCCTTTGCTATCTCTTCCAGTTGTTCCTTTGTTACGAATGGTTTCTTCACTTATCTTTCCCCTCCGGCGCTCCTTAGCTGCGCTGTCCGGCCCCCTTTCGCCGGAGCCGGTGTTGCGTTTTTGTATATGGCCTTTGAAAATTAGTATATCACGTTTATGCACGACCAAACAAGCATTAATGTTTGGTCTTTGCGCAGCTGGGCACATCCTGCTACCGGGGGGTTATTTGCGCCGCCACAAGGTCCGGCGGGTTGTTTAGCCTAAAGGTAGGGTAGCCGGAGGAACCCAGGCCCCTGCTTATTACCATGGCTGTGCCCTCTGCCGAAAACTCACCCTGCATGTATTTAGGGAAAAAACCCTGCCCCGGCATGTATAAGCTGCTTATTCCCGGTATGCGTATCTGACCCGCGTGAGTGTGACCGGCCAGCACCAAATCTATGCCTTTGCCCAAAACAAGCGGAAAAACCTCTGGGCGGTGCGATAAAAATATGTTATAGCCCGCAGCTGAAGAAAGCGCCTCCGCCGCCCGCTCCACATTCACCCCCTCAAAGGAGATATCATCTATACCTGATATATTCACGCGCGTCCCCTTAAGCTCCGCCTCAAACACGCCGCCCTCGCTTAAAACATGCACGCCGCCATCCCGCAGCACCGCGCATACCTCCTCATAAAAATGCCGCTCATGGTTTCCCGACACAAAGCAGCTTGGCGCAATGGCCGCAAGACCGCGCGCGAGACCTGCCGTATATTCGCGCGCGTGCCGCTTTTGCTTTTCGTGCGCCACAATATCTCCCGTTATGGCTATCATATCCGGCTCAAGCGAACGCACCGCCTCAAAAAGCCGCGTATTGCCCTCACCAAACTCCTTTTCGTGCAAATCTGACAATTGCACTATAGTGAAGCCCTCAGACACTTTTTCACTTTTGAGCACGTAATTGGATATTTTTATTTTGCTGTTATTAAACATGTTCCGCCGCCTCTTTTACGTCATATATATAATACATTTTGCACTCTGATAATCCTTTTATTGACGTATTTTTTTGCTAACGTCACTTTTGAAAAGCAAAAACCGCTTCCCGGCAGACCTGCGCCGCAGCCGTAAGCGGTTTTTTACACCTTTTTGCCGGCACGCCTCTTAATTATACGTACACAGCTATAAATTCCTATGGTATGGCATCAAGCGTTTGCGGAAATCATTTCATACTTGCTACGGCCGCGCGCTCCATTTCAAGACCGGCGGTATACAGCTTCATGAACTCCGCAAAACCGGCTGCGTCGCCTGCCTCCGGCTCTACCGTGCTGCCCGCCGCGCCCTTGAACACCTTGTTTTCAAGGTAGTTTTCCAGCGTTTCACCCTCGGTTTTTTCCGCGCGGTATGCCGCCAGCAGGGCTATGCCCCACGCGCCGCCCTCGCCCGCGGACTCCATAACGGAAACGGGTACGCCCAAAGCGGATGCCATAAGGTTTTGCCCCACACCCTTTGTTTTGAAGAAACCGCCGTGACCCAGCAGCTTATCCAGCTTCACGTCCTCTTTATCCAGTATTTCCATGCCCAGCTTTAGTGTGCCCATCGCCCCGAATATAAGCGCGCGCATAAAATTGCCCAGAGTAAGTTTGCTGTCAGGCATACGCGCCACAAGCGGGCGTCCGCCGTCTATGCCCGTTATTGGCTCTCCGGAATAATAATTGTAAGTTACCACTCCGCCCGCGTTTGGCTCGGAAGCCATAGCCGTTTCAAACACGGTCTTGAAAAATTCGTCCGTACCCACCTTAACGCCAAAGAGCGTTATAAGCTCACGGAACATGCCCGTCCACGCGTTGAGATCTGAGGTGAAGCTGTTGCAATGCACCATAGCCACCGGCTTGCCGGAGGGCGTGGTTATCATATCTATTTCCATATATTTTTGTGTGAGCGGTTTCTCCAGCACCAGCATGGCAAAAACAGAGGTACCCGCAGAAATATTGCCCGTGCGCTGCGCCACGCTGTTCGTTGCCACCATGCCCGTGCCCGCATCACCCTCCGGAGGGCAAAGCGGTATGCCGGCCTTAAGCCTGCCTGAGGTATCAAGCAGCTTCGCGCCCTCGGCCGTAAGGCTGCCCGCTTCATCGCCAGCGTCCAGCACGCGGGGCAAAAGCTCTGTAAGCGAGAGCTTCAAATCACTGCCGCTTACCGCTTGGTCAAAAAGTGCAGCCATGCGCGCATCGTAATCTATTGTTTCACTGTCCACAGGGAATATACCGGAGGCTTCGCCCACACCCACTACCTTCTTGCCGGTGAGCTTCCAGTGTATATATGCGGATAGCGTGGTCATAAAACGTATGTCACCTATATGGGATTCTTTGTTTAGTATTGCCTGATAAAGGTGCGCTATGCTCCAGCGCTGCGGTATATTGAAATCAAACAGCTCTGAAAGCTCTTCCGCGGCGCGCTCCGTCATCGTGTTTCGCCATGTACGGAATGGCACAAGCTGCTTTTCGTTTTCATCAAACACCAAGTAGCCGTGCATCATTGCGGATATACCTATAGCGCCCACCGTTTCAAGCGGCGCGCCAAATTTTTTCTCCACATCTGCCGCAAGATCTGCATAGCAGCTTTGCAGCCCCGCCCATACATCCTCCATAGCATAGGTCCACACACCATCCACAAGCTGATTTTCCCATTCGTGGCTGCCGCTGGCTATGGGCGAGTAATCATCGCTTGTGAGCACCGCCTTTATGCGCGTTGAGCCTAGCTCTATTCCGAGATATGTTTTGCCCGCACGTATTTTTTCCGCTGTTTCGTTCATTATATATATCCTCCTAATATTTTACCGGTAGCTGCCGCGCCGGAATTTTGGCGCAGTTCACGCCGTAGACCAGATGCTTTAAAACGTTATAACTATGATACGGCAAAAGCTGCTATGCGGTCAAGTTCCCACACTCTTTATTTTTCACGCAGTGTGTATATTATCTTCAAATTGGTATACAACAGTACACGGAAATTGTATAATGTAGTAAAATAATATCTTTTTTCAAAACATCCGAACAAAAAGGAGTAGTAAAATGAAATATACTATAGACGGAGAGTTGTTTCCCTGCCTAAACGTAACACTGGACAAAGACGAGGAAATGTTTACTCAATCCGGCGCAATGGCATGGATGCAGCGGGATATACGCATGTCAACAGATATGAAGGGCGGCTTTGCCAAGGGAATAGCACGCGTATTTTCCGGTAATTCGCTTTTTCTGGTTACATTCACCGCAGACAAAGCGGGTGCGGAAATGGCTTTTACATCAAGCTTTATAGGAACTATAATGCCGCGAGAGTTCAATGGCGAAACTCTCATAGCGCAAAAGAGCGCCTTTTTGTGCGCGCAGCCCAGCATTGAAGTATCTACCGTATTCACCAAAAAAATATCCACAGGCTTGTTTGGCGGCGAGGGCTTTATACTGCAAAAGATCACGGGCAGAGGCATGTGCTTTTTGGAAGGCAGCGGACGCATAATAAGCAAAGAGCTTGCCGCAGGCGAGGAACTGATGGTGGACACGGGCAATCTTATGGCCTTTGAGGAGAGCGTTTCTTACGAGGTGGAAACCATAAAAGGCTTCAAAAACATATTCTTCGGCGGCGAGGGGCTTTTCCTTACCAGGCTGCGCGGGCCGGGCAAAATATACATACAAACGGTTACCGCACTTGATGTTGCCACAAGGCTGATACCCTACCTGCCCACCTCCTCCAGCTGACACGTAATTTTAAAATTTTCCACATCATTCAAATTGATGCGGGGGGCTAGGCAAAAGCGTGTCTGCCCCCCGTTTTTACCGTGTAAAGCCATATTATACAAAACCGCGCGGCTTGTGTTATAATATATGCCATGAAAAATGGACAAGCTTTACTTTTTGACGGTGCGCTGGGTACATACCTGGCGCAAAAATACGGCGTAAGCGTGGGCGGCTGCGAACGCGAAAATCTTTCGCACCCGGAGCGCATAGCTCAGATACATGCCGAATATATAGCGGCGGGAGCGCGCGCCATAAAAACAAACACTTTTGCGGCAAACACCGTTTCCCTTGGAACCGATCTTGGTGAGGTGCTGGAGGTTATCCGCGCGGGCTGCGAGATAGCCACGGGCGCGGCGGCGGGCAAAGCGCAGGTGTTCGCAAGCGTAGGGCCAATCTATTCGGAACGCGCCGAGGCGGAATACCGCGAGATAATAGACACATTTCTTGCAATGGGCGTGAAAAACTTTTTGTTTGAAACGTTTTCCGTGTGCGAGCCGTTGCTTTTCGCCGCAGAATACATAAAAAACGCAGAGCCGGACGCTTTCGTGATATGCGAATGCACCGTAAAGCCGGACAGATACACGAATGCGGGCGTTTTTGCGCAGGATATAGTAAACGAGCTTCAGGCCTCGCCGCATGTGGATGCCTACGGCTTCAACTGTACCTGCGGGCCGCTGCACATGGCAAATCTTGCGCGGGAGCTGGATTTTTATGACAAGCCCGTGTCCATGATGCCCAACGCGGGCTACCCCACAATTGTGGACGGTCGCACCGTATTTGACAGCTCTTCGGAATATTTTGCCCTGCAGGTTATGGATATACGCCGCGCCGGCGTGAGCATACTTGGCGGCTGCTGCGGCACCACGCCGGAGCATATATCCGCAGTGGCAAGATCGCTGGCGGAGGATACAAGCGAATACGCCTATGTGGCAAAGCACCGCGCAGAGGATGGCGAAAAGCGGCGGCACGATATAAAAAAGGGCTTCATAGCGGTGGAACTTGACGCTCCCGCAAATGCTGATACGGCATATTTTACGGTTTCGGCAAAGCAGATATCCGAGGCAGGCGCGGACGTAATAACCATTGCAGACTGCCCCATAGGCCGCGCGCGCGCAGACAGCAGCATGCTTGCCAGTATGCTAAAGCAGCAGCACGGCATAGAGGCAATGCCCCATCTAACCTGCCGTGACCGCAATTTGAACGCCTCCAAGGCTTTGCTGCTGGGGCTAAATATGCAGGGAGTGGATCGCGTGCTGGTGGTGACTGGCGATCCCATACCGGCGCAAGAGCGGGATATAATAAAGAGCGTGTACCAGTTCAATTCGGTGCGCTACGCTTCTTTTATACAGCGGCTAAACGCAGATGTTTTTGCGCAAAGCCCGTTTGAGGTCATGGGCGCGCTGAACGTGAATGCGCAAAATTTTGACGCAGAGCTTGCCAAAGCCGAAAAAAAGGTAGCTGCGGGAATGAGCTGCCTGCTCACCCAGCCCGTTATGGATGATGCCTCACTCCAAAACCTGCGTAGCGCAAAGGAGCGGCTGGGTATTCCCATATTGGCGGGAATAATGCCTGTGGTGAGCTACAAAAACGCGCGCTTCATAAACAACGAGGTGGCGGGTATTTCGGTACCAGATTCGCTTATAGAGCGATATCGAGTGGCAGATAAATCAGAATACCCAAGTATAGCCGTAGACTTTGCGCTTGAAAAGGCGGCCGCGGCAAAGGAAATAGCAGATGGATATTACATAATAACCTCGCTCAGGCGGGCAGATATTGTGTGCGAAATAGTTAAGGAGATAAGAAAATGGTAATAATTGGCGAAAAGTTGAACAGCTCTATACCCGGCACGCTCACTGCAATGGAGGCCAGGGATGCAGATTTTATTTCCAAGCTGGCTAAAGCACAGGCGATGTGCGGAGCAAATTACTTGGATATAAACTCGGCAATGTGTGATAACGAGGTGGGCACGCTGGTTTGGGCGGCGAATATAGCAATGGAAGCCACGAATATACCCATAATGGTGGATTCCCCCAACCCTGAAACAATAGCGGGCGTATTTGGCGAGATGGAGCTGAAAAAATGCATAATAAACTCCGTCACGCTGGAGGAAAACCGCCTTAACGCCATTCTTCCGCTGGTCAAGGCGCATGATACGGGAATAGTTGCCATGCCCATAAGCGGAGGCGGTATGCCCAAGGATGCGGATGAGCGTGTAAATAACGCACGCGAGCTGGTAGCAATACTAAACGCTGAGGGTATTGCAAATTCACGCATATATGTGGATATGGTGGTGGAGGCCGTGGGCGCCGCCTGGGAAGCCCCTTCCGCAGCGCTTAAGGCGGCACAAATACTGCGCGAGGAATTTCCCGACCTGCATCTTTTGGCCGGCCTATCCAATATTTCTTACGGCCTGCCTATACGCAAGTTAATAAACTCTGCCTTCCTGTGCTGCGCACTTTCAAGCGGTATAGACAGCGCCATAATGGATGCCACAAGCAAGGAGCTAATATTGACGGCGCGCGCCGCAGAGGCCGCACTTGGCAGAGATGAGTTTTGCATGGACTATCTTACGTCCTACCGCAATCTGTACGAACAATAAAACACACGCCTTTGCATCAACAAAACATTGTTGCAAAGGCGGCTTAATAACTTGCTTCCGCTTTAATTTTGCACAAGCAGCAAAAGAGAACGGGAGCTTTTTTATTGTGCTGTTTTATCCTTGGTAACAGTCAAAACTGCTTTATAATATCAAGAAGCAGCGGAGTACTTTATGCGCAGTAAATATGTTGTATAAAAAATGTTGATTTTGCCGCATTATATGCCGCCGAAACCATTGGGGATATTTTGATAAAGCTAATAAAAAAACTGCCCGCCCCCGGCCATGCGCTTCGCACCGCGGCTTGCAGCCATCTGGCTATATTCTATTATGCTGTGAGCTTCTGTTCAGCCACACCCTCCTAAAAACCACCAATGCCATCAAATTGCGCTATGGTGCTAAACCTTTAGCCCTACCTCCGCAGCCTGCCGCGCAACATCCAGCAGCCTTGCCGCGCCCGCCGCACCGCCTATTACATAAACCTCGCTCAGCACCTCACGCGCCGCGCTCTCCAGCGGATTGTTCGGCTTTACGCCCAAAGCCAGCACAATATTGTCAAAACCGCTCAGCGTTTCATCCTTGCCCGCTTTCTCATAGGTTGCGCCCCCCGCAGAAAACTCTGTTATCCTTGCGCCCGTAATGAACTTTACACCATAGCCTGAAAGCCTTGGCATGAGCGTCTTTTTCACCATCTCGTTCACATCCGCTCCCACAGCATCAGCCATCTCAACTACAGTTATATCGCAGCCATACTGGCCTAGATAATCCGCACATTCTATGCCCGTCATTCCTCCGCCCGCTATGAGCACACGCCCTGCAACCTGCTTTTTACCCAACAGCAGATCAGTTGCCAAAACAATGTTTCGCCCATCAACTCCCGGTATATCCGGCACAATCTGCACGCCTCCCGTAGCCAGCACCACCGCGTCCGGCCTCTTAGCTGAAATAAGCTCTGTCGATACCTGCATTCCGCAAGTGAGCTCCACGCCCAGCTTTTCGCACATATGGCGGTAATAAGCCGCCGCCCGCGCAAAGTCTGCCTTGCCGGGAGGCATCGCCGCCGCCCGCAGCTGCCCGCCCGGCTGCGCCTCGCGCTCATACAGCGCCACGCTGTGCCCGCGCAGCTTTAAAAGCATAGCGGCATACAATCCGCCCGGCCCGCCGCCTATCACCATAACCTTCTTGCGCCGCTCCGCCCGCTCTATGGGCATATCCGCCTCGTTTCCGCACAGCGGGTTAACAACACACGTAACATTGTTTCCTTGGAACAGCTGCTCTGTGCAGCCCTGATGGCAGCCAATGCATGGCGATATATCATCATGATCTCCGCGCTGCACCAGCCTGGGCCAGTGCGGCTCCGCAAGCGATTGCCTACCAAGCGCCACCATATCCAGCCTGCCGGTTTCAACCAGTTCATTCGCCATTGCGGGATCCATTATGCGCCCCACGCCAATCACGGGTATGTTAACTGTTTTCTTTATATCTTCGGCAAATTTTGTACTGTATCCGTATGGTGCGTCACCCGCGCCCCATATCCACGGAAAGCTTCCATACACCCCGGCAGATACATCAAGCGCGTCTACGCCCATTTCCTCCAGCAGGCGGCACACGGCGCGCGTCTCCGCTATGCCGCGTCCATCCACCGTTTTTTCCTCCGAGCTGATGCGGAATATTATGGGAAAGCTGCCCAGCCTCTCGCGTATACCCTCTATAATAAGGCGCGGAAAACGCATTCTGTTGTGCAGGCTGCCGCCAAACTCATCCGTGCGCCTGTTTGCGTACGCAGACATAAATTCCGCCATGAGGTAACCGTGCGCACCGTGCAGCTCCACAGCATCTGCGCCCGCCGCTTTCACCCTCTGCGCCGCCTCCACAAAAGCGTTTATTGTTTCGTAAACCTCACCGCTGCTCATTTCCCTAGGAAGGCTTTTTAGCTCCGGGCAGGGTATGGCCGATGGGGCAACCGGCTGACCTCCGCACAGCGCGGGAAGCGTTTGCCGACCGCCATGATGAAGCTGAACGGAAAGCTTTGCGCCCTGAGAATGCACCGCCTCAGCCAGCTTTCTAAAGCCGTTCACCTGCCTGTCTTCCCACAGCCCAAGCTGCCGCGCCGCCGCCACTCCGCCGCGCTGAACAGCCGTAAATTCTATAGTGATGAGCCCAAAACCGCCCCACGCCCGCGCGCGGTAATATTCCACCATGCGTTGCGACACGGAAAAATCCGCCTCCGCATAGTTCGTGCCCATGGGCGGTACGGCAAGCCTGTTTTTGATTTCCATACCGCCTATTTTTATAGGCTTGAAAAGAGCGTCCAGTCTCATTCTTCATCCCTTCAATTGATTACAAGAATACATTTTATATTCTAACACGCTGCTGTGCTATACGCAAACTTGGTGTTGCTTTGAATGGCATGCAATGGAAAAATTGCAACAATGTGCGCTTTTTTTCATTGGTTCGCAGTTTTTATTGCGGAATTTATACGCATGGTTCATATTTTATTCAGCCTGCGGCATGGCTTTTTGCTGTTATTCGGGGTGTGGGTTTCTGGATTTTGTTTGTTTTATGCAGATTGTGATTTGGAGATACGTTTATTCAGCCTGCGGCATGGCTTTTTGCTGTTATTTGGGGTGTGGGTTTCTGGATTTTGTTTGTTTTATGCAGATTGTGATTTGGAGATACGTTTATTCAGCCTGCGGCGGGCATTATATCCGCGCGGGGGCGCGGGTAACAGGGGGAGCGCGGTCGGCAAAGACGGACCCCGACGGAAAACGCGGCATAACTTCGTT
>CAYXBW010000068.1:0-12722 GCA_964463305.1 uncultured Christensenella sp.
CCTTGTCTTTAAGACGGGACAGCGAGGGCAGCACGTCTATGGGCGGCTGCACGTTTTTGCGGAAAAGCTCACGCGAGAGTATTATCTGCCCCTCTGTGATGTAACCTGTAAGGTCTGGGATGGGATGCGTTTTGTCATCCTCAGGCATGGTGAGTATGGGTATCATCGTTATACTTCCGTTGTGCCCCTCCAGCCTGCCCGCGCGTTCATACATTGTGGCAAGGTCTGTATACAGGTAACCGGGATAGCCGCGGCGGCCCGGAACTTCCTTACGCGCGGCGGAAACCTCGCGCAGCGCGTCCGCGTAATTTGTTATATCGGTCAATATTACAAGCACGTGCATATCCAGATCGAAAGCCAGATATTCGGCGGCTGTAAGCGCCATACGCGGCGTGGATATACGCTCTATGGCAGGGTCGTTTGCAAGATTTATAAACAGCACCGTGCGCTCCATTGCGCCCGTGCGCGTGAAATCCTCTATGAAGAAGTTTGCTTCCTCAAATGTTATTCCCAGAGCGGCAAACACAACGGCAAAGTTTTCGTCTGTGCCGCGCACCTTTGCCTGCCTTGCTATCTGCGCGGCAAGGTTGCTGTGCGGCAGACCGCTTCCTGAGAATATGGGCAGCTTTTGTCCGCGAACCAGCGTGTTCAGGCCGTCAATTGCCGAAACGCCCGTCTGTATGAACTCCTCCGGGTAAGCTCTCGCCGTGGGGTTCATGGGCAGACCGTTTATATCCATACGCTTTTCGGGTATTATGTCCACGCCGTCGTCTATGGGCTTGCCCATACCGTCAAAAACGCGTCCCAGCATATCCTCTGATACGCCCAGCTCTATGCCGTGCCCCAAAAAGCGCACCTTGCTGTTTTCAAGGTTGATGCCCGCGCTGTTTTCAAACAGCTGAACCAGCGCGTTCGTGCCGTCTATCTCCAGCACGCGGCAGCGGCGCAGCTCACCGTTCGCAAGCTCTATCTCGCCCAGCTCGTTATAGGTAACGTCCTGAACGTCCTGAACCAGCACCAGCGGACCCGCTACCTCCTGAATAGTACGATATTCCCTTGGCATCACACATCCTCCTCTGTCTTAAGCGCCGACATCTCTTCCTTCATCTGTGTCAGTATGCTTTCGTATTCGGCTCCCACCTCGTCCTCCATAACGTACTTTATGCGGCCTATGCGCTCACGTACGCTAAGAGCGGAAAGCTCGTCTATATCCGCGCCGGTCTCCAGCGCCTTCATTCCAAGATCGTAGTATGCCAGCACCAGCCGCAGCATATAGTGCTGCTTTGTGAGCGAGGTGTAGGTATCCACCTCGTGGAAGGCATCCTGATGCAGATAATCCTCACGGATGGAGCGTGAAACCTCCAGCTTCAGGCGGTCGCTGCTTGAAAGAGCGTCCATACCAACCAGCTTAACTATCTCATCCAGCTCCGCCTCCTCTTGAAGCAGACGGGTTATCCTGTTTTTCAGCTGCGTCCAATCCTTAGCCACGTTATCATCCAGCCAGGGGCCAAGCTTGTCAAGGTATAGCGAATAGCTTGTAAGCCAGTTTATCGCCGGGAAGTGACGCGCGTAGGCCAGCGCCGAATCCAGCCCCCAGAAAACCTTAACTATGCGCAGCGTCGCCTGCGAAACAGGCTCTGAAATATCGCCGCCCGGAGGTGAAACCGCGCCAATTATGCTGAGCGCGCCCGTTCTGTCGTCAGAACCAAGCGTTTCTATAACGCCCGCACGCTCATAAAAGCTGGCAAGTCGGCTGCCGAGGTACGCGGGGTAACCTTCCTCACCGGGCATTTCCTCAAGTCTGCCGGACATCTCGCGCAGCGCTTCCGCCCAACGCGAGGTAGAGTCTGCCAGCATTGCCACGCTGTAGCCCATATCGCGGAAATACTCCGCTATTGTAACGCCTGTATAAACGGAAGCCTCGCGCGCCGCAACCGGCATATCTGAGGTGTTTGCTATCAGCACCGTTCTTTCCATAAGCGTTTTACCCGTTTTGGGGTCCTTTATATGCGGAAACTCGTTCAAAACGTCCGTCATCTCGTTGCCGCGCTCTCCGCAGCCAACGTACACAACAATATCCGCGTTCATCCACTTTGCAAGCTGATGCTGCACAACCGTCTTTCCGCTGCCGAACGGCCCGGGAACGGCTGCCACGCCGCCCACCGCAATGGGAAAAAGCGTGTCTATAACGCGCTGACCCGTTATGAGCGGCTCATTTGGAGGAAGCTTTTTCTTGTATGGGCGTCCGCGGCGAACAGGCCACTTCTGCGCCATTTTGAGTGCTTCGGTACTGCCGTCCTCCTTCTTCACCTCGCCGATGGCTTCAAGCACCGTGTACTCGCCCGCATCCAAGCGAACAAGCTCCCCCTCCACGCCGGGCGGAACAAGTATTTTGTGCACCACCACATCCGTTTCCTGCACGGTACCCAGAATATCGCCGCCCACCACGCGGCTTCCCACCTGCGCTGAGGGAACGAAGTTCCATTTTTTATCATAATCAAGAGCGGGCACGTCTATGCCGCGCTCCAGGTTTGTGCCTATCTTGGCCTTTATTGCGTCCAGCGGGCGCTGTATGCCGTCATATATACTGCCTATGAGGCCAGGCCCAAGCTCCACACTTAGCGGGCTGCCGGTGGAAACCACCTCCTCGCCCGGTCCCAGACCGGAGGTTTCCTCATATACCTGTATAGAGGCTTCATCTCCGTGTATTTCTATTATCTCTCCCACCAGCTTATGCGAGCTTACGCGGGCAACGTCATACATATCCGCATCGCGCATGCCGGTGGCTATAACCAGAGGGCCTGATACTTTTTTAATCAACCCAGTACTGTTTTTCATATCCGTTCTCCATTCTGTGTATCATTGCGCGACATGATCCCCGCGCTTTTACAGCAAGTTAATCAAATGCGGCGCACAGCGCCGGTACAATAAAGTGTGCTGCACAGCAGTTTCCTGCAAATGTTAGCTCGCTACCATTTGATAAACTGCAGTATACGAACCGCAAGCTATTTCCCATCGTTAAATATAATATCCGAACCAACCGCCTGCTTTACGTAATTTCGTATAGTGGAAAGCCCGAAGCCGTTCGTTCCGGTAAACGATGGTATGGGCACAACTGCGGGAACCATGCGCGTTTCGTACCTTGCGTACTCCTCCGGCATCTGTTCCAGCACCTGCTCCGTTATATACACTATACCGTATTCGTCATTATCCAGCTCGCGAATCTTCTTTTTCGCCTCGTCAACCGTATCCACCGGAAAAATATCCATTCCCAGCGCAGAAAAACCGCAAATGCTGTCATAATCGCCTATCACGCCAATTCTATACATACATATCACGCAGCCTTTCCTTTAGTATATTGCGCGGCACCTCGTTCAATAGCCCGTACAAAACTATGCGTACAGCCTGAAGCTCCGCCTTTTTGCCGAAAAGATATGCCACCAGCGGCTCAAAGCCGAAGCAAGAATTCTTCGCGGATTTTATATAATCCATCAGCGCGTTGTCTGTCCACTTTTCAAATTCGCTTATGGAACGCTTTGCCGCCTCCGCCGCATCTTCGTAACCGCTTTCGGTGAAAACGTTCAGCACTGCCGCTTCATCTTGCGCAGCTGCCGCCAAAAGCGCGTCTCCGCCTATTTCTGCGGAATCCAAAAACGCTTCTTTTAAAAAATTTATATCCCGCTTGTCACGCACGCTTCTGAGTGCCGTTTTCATATTGGTAAGCTGCGCCCAAAGCTCTACCCAACCGGCCAAAAACTTGTTTTTAGCCTCCTTGGCCATGCCTCGCATAGCGCTGAACGCCGCCTTGTCCAGTATCATTTCGGCACGCTGGCCATCGTTTGTGCGTGCCAGCACCTCATAGGCATCTGCAGCCGGAATACGAAGCAGCGCGGGCAGCTCATCCATATCGTTTTCAGATACCGCCTTGTATATAACATGCGGCTCTGCCGTGCAGGGGTACATCATAAGATGCTCCCAGCGCCCGCCTGAAAAAACTGCCTTCATAATGGTTTTGAGATTCATAAAATCGTTTTGGTAAAGCAGCACGTCTATAGGCGCGCCCTTGGGGCAGGCCTCGCGAATCTCCTGCCAGGATTTTTCCAGCTCGGCCTTGAGCATCTCGTCTATTTCGCGCTTGCCCTCAGAGCCTGTGCGTTCGCCCGTACCGTAGCTTTTATCCGCGAGAAACTTCATAGCATCGCTTACACCGTTCATTGCCAGCATAGCGTCTATGTCTGTCTGCTCCAGCATTTTATTTTCAAGTGTGCGCATGTACGCCACCGCAAATGCAAACCGTGTTTCTTTCAAAAAATCACTCCCCCACGCCTACAAGGCAGGAATTTGCCGTATCCCATAGCAGGTTTCTCTTTGATTCAAATATACTTTCTATAGAGCAATTTTGTTCTATATTGCCGTATTTTATTATGAATCCGTTCTCCATACCGTCAACTCCGCCCGCAAGCTCCAGCGAACCGTCTGCAATGCTGCCGTTGCATCTATCCATAAAGTCGCCCGGCAAACGGTTTAGGTCTGATTTGGCAAAGTATAGCTCGCCACGTTCCGCCTGAGCATTTTTGACGCAAATATTAAGCAGAAAATCAAAATATTTGTCATCCGGCAGGTTTTTTATCCTGTCCTTGGCTTTGGTTATTGTATCTTCTATCACCATACTGCGCGCCCTCAGCAGCGCCTGTTTTCTGGCCTGTCTGCTGTCTGCGGCATAGCGCTCACGAACAGCCTGAGCTTCGCGGCTTATGGTGTCTTGATAGCTCTTTTTATATTCGTCCATTTCAGCGGCTGCGCGCTTTGCTATATCGCTCGCCTTTTCTTCGGCCTGCGCTAAAATTTCGTCCGCCTTGGTCTGCGCTTCTTTAATGATCGTCTCAGCGATCCTATCTAGGCCGCTCATAGCATTACGCTCCCATAGCGTTTACAACATTTATAACTATCAGGAATGATACTATGAAAGCCAGCAGCGCATACAGCTCTACCAGAGAAGCCGAAACTATAGCTTTACCACCCTCTTCAGGCTTCTTGGCTATTATGTTTACGCCGGAAGCGCACACTCTGCCCTGCGATATGCCGGATATAAGGCCGCCTATGCCCATTGGCAGACAAGCCGAGAAAAATGCCAGACCGGTTGCCGTATCCGGAGCGCTGCCACCCAGCACACCTACATTCAGCATAACCATTATGCCCACTATGAGGCCGTACAGTCCCTGTGTGCCCGGCAGCAGCTGCAATACCAGCAAACGACCGAACTTACTGGGATCGGCAATAACGACCCCTGCCGCAGCCTCAGACGCAATACCCACGCCCAGCGCAGAGCCTGCGCCCGCAAGCCCAACGGCGATACCCACACCCGCTAAAGCAAAAAACATACCTAATTCCATAATTTTACCCTCTTTCCTAATTTATTACACATATTTATTTCACATAAGGGTCAACACCCCGCCCTTTTAGGCAGTATTGACCAATAGTTTTACATTTTATATCCAACGCGCCAGACCGCTTAAGGCTGAGTTGTTGATTTTTCCTCCGATGAAAACGTATAGTATTTTGTATTCATTGTGAGCGGAACAAACTTGCGTCCGCCGCCCTCGTAGAACTTACTGAAGAATTCAACATACTGCAAGCGGTTTGTATGCACGTAAGCGCCCAGCATGTTCAGCGCAAAGTTTACCAAGTGCCCGCCTATGAATACAATAACAACTATTATGATGCCCAACGGGTTGCCCGCTCCAAAAAGCAGATCACCAAACACCGGCCCCAAAAGATTTATAACGTTGGCAATAACACCTGTGGTTAGCCCCAGCGCCATAAGGCGTGAATAGGATAAAATATCTCCCACATAGCTTGTGATATCATATATGCCAAGTATGCCGCCAAATATCTTCATGATGGGATTTTTGTTGTGCCTGCCGTGAGTTGCCACCAGCAGTACAGCGCCGCCTATCATCATCCACATGCCTATGTTCGTAACGATGGGCTGGCCGGTTACAGAACCTATTGCCAGCACGCCTATGCCGGAAAGTATTATTATCCACGAGCCGGAATCAAACGCGGCGGCGGCTTTTTCGCCCCTGCGCCAATCCTCGTAAAATTTCACTATAAGACCCACTATAACCGTTCCAAGGCCAACTGCCACCGCAAAGATCAGCAGATTGAGCGGCTCTGATATTGGGTCCAGCCACAGCGGCTGTAGTTTTATTGCTCCGTTGCTAAACGCAGAGAGCGCGTCTCCAAAGAAGCTGCCGTACATGAAGCCCCAGAAGGTGGTGGATATACCACAGAAGAAGAACATCTGGAACATTTTGCGCTTGTGCGCCTCCAGTATTTTTCCAAAGCCCAATATACCGCAGGCCAGCATTACCATTATGCCGTAGCCCGCGTCAGAAAAGCACATTCCAAAGAACACGTAATAGAATATTGCCATTATGGGGTTCGGGTCTATATCCGTAGCTCCGGGCATGCTGTACGTTTCCGTTATGCCCTCCACCGGACTCACAAAGGCGTTGTTCACAAACGCCTCCGGCGCGTCGGCCGGGTTTTCGGGCGTTTCCAGCTCCACATAAGCTGCAAATTTCTCCTCCAGAGATTTCGCCAGCTTTTCAGCATGCGTCTCCAGCACATAACCCTGCAAAACAAAGGTAGCATCCGTCATGCCCAGCTTGGAAAGGGCAATATACTTGTCTTTTCTAAGAGCAAGATGATCAAATAAAAGCTCTATGCTCCTGCGCTCTGAGCCAAGCTTTGCAAGCTTTGCCTCGCACTCCTCTGTATTTTTTGCCATATCCGCCTTGGCCTGCTCCAGCACCTCCACCTTTTTGGCGGGTATGTGGTGACTAAGGCTGAATGAAGGCTCTTGTAAGCCTATTTCCTGCGCGAAAGCTATGGCCTGGGGCTGCTGCTGCTTCAAGTACTCAAACCAGATGTAGCTCTCTTCCTTCTCCGCGCTCAAAATATCTATATACGCGTCCAGCCCGCATTTTGCCCGCGCGCTCTCCAGCCGCGCCGCATCCCACATGCCTACCAGCATACCCATTTTTATGTATGTGTTGCGCGTCTCAGAGGTTTTCATGGGCACATCCAAACGCAAATAAGGACGCAAAGCTATCTGCTTTGAGTCTATACGCCGCGCATTCTCAGCATTTTCATGAATTTTATCTGCCAGTCTGTTTATTTCCATTACAGACTTCAAGGCATCGTTGTTTTCCGCAGCCCTCATGCTGTATTTATCTATGGGCAGCGCTCTGCGGCTACTGAAAAGACCCGTTTTTTCGGGTGCATACTTGTCCAGAACAGCCAAGGAATGCTGTATTTGGTTCATATAGCCGTCAAACTGTGAAATACTTTGCGCAGTTTCTTTTGTTTTAAGATCTCCGCCTTCTATTCCGAGGTCTGAAACCTCCACCGTACCGGATTTTTGAAGATCCTCCAGTATGGCTTTCCTCTGTGTATTTAGTCCGTATACAAAAATACGTTTCGACCGTACTAATGCCAAAAAATCATCCCCTTCAAAGTTATTGTTCCGAAATAACCTTAATCAGGCTTTCCACTGCCGCTTCCTGACGCGACATCAGCTTTTGCTCCAGCTCTTTTGCCAAGCCGTCTGTCTCTTGTGAAAACGCCTGCTTTTCATCCTCAGCCTTTGCCGCAGCCTGCGCTTTTTTATTGTCCAGCTCTGCGCGGCAGTCCTGAGTGAGCTTTTCCATATCTTCATCCGCTTTAGCATTCGCATCCGAAATAATTTTCGCCGCTTCAGCATGCGCCTTTTCAATAAGCTCCAAAGAACGGTTTTCAGCTTCTTTTATTGTGTCAAGAGCCTGTTTTGCCATCCAATCACCTCCACGCCGCTTATGCGGCAACAAATATAATTATACCCATATACTCACGTATAAACGACATATATTTTCAATAAACAAAATATAAATTTTTCAACAACAATTTAAAATACTGAAACCAACACATAACCGCTCCATTATACAATCCCGTCTGCTGTCCCCAACTGTGCCTTACACCCAACAGTGCCGCATCTCCATGTATGCATTAGCTAGTTCATAATTTATTAATAATTATATTAAATCATAATAGATTCTCAATGTCAACGGTAGGAAAATTTTTGTATTTTTACCTAAATAACCACATTTGACACTATTTCTGTGCCATAAAAGAAAGAAGCGCTCAAACAGCGCTTCTAAGCTTCATATTGATATATAATTCACAACACTACCATGCGCGGCGCGCATTCACAAAATGGCTTTCCCAGTAAGAGCTGCGGCAGCTGCGCTTTACCACCTTGCCATTGGCGGAGGAGGCGTCTATCATCATTCCGTCTCCTATATATATTCCGCAATGCCCCACTCTTGTCTTGCCGTTGTTATAAAAGAATATAAGATCGCCTATTTCCATATCGTCCATATCCGTTATTTTTTCCCATCTGGAATTTTGTGAAAAACCTGCCGCATTGAGCCTGCCCGTTGTGGAGCCGGCCTGCCTCAAGCAGTATGTGACCAGACCGGAACAGTCGAACGAATCAGGGCCGGAGGCTCCCCAAATGTAAGGTTCACCCAGCTGGTTTTCCGCCACAGACAGAAATTCCTTTATGCTTCCGCTGCGGCGAACCTGATTGGCCATCTCTTCTGTGGGAAGAGCGTCTGCAGAATATATGAGATCCAGCGTCACCTGACCCGTTTTGCCATCCGCTCCTATTTCATTTCGCTCCTGAAAAGCCTTTACAGCCTCCACCGTTTCAGAACCGTAATAGCCCGTATTCCTGCCCAGATAGCCAAGCTCACTAAGCCTTTCCTGCAAAAGGTCAACATCGTTGCCCTCTGTTCCCTCCAGCAGTGTGTACATCTTTGCGTCGTCTGCATATACCTTTTCCAGCGTTAACGGTCCGGCTACGCCGTCCTGCTCCAGCCCATGCTGGCGCTGAAATAGCTGCACCGCATAATTTGTTGCAGGTCCGTACAGATTTGTGGGTTCGTCTATATCAAGATAACCAAGATCCATCAGCCTCACCTGCAGCTTATTCACCTTTTCATTTTCCATACCCTGCTTAAGCGTGGGGTCTGGCGTGGGTGTGGGCGTGGGAAGCGGCGTGGGCGTGGGCGTGGGCACCGGCACCGATGTCTGCTCCGCCAAGGGCTGCACCTGCGCATCCTGTGTGCCATCCAGTACCACCTTTTGTCCTGCAAGCGGCGGCAGCGTGGGCTTTGCCACAAACACCACAAGCAGCACAACGCCGGCAGCTGCTGCGGCAATGATCCCCACCAGTATAGTCTTGCTCTTTCGCTTCATTGAGCTGAATTTCGCTCCGGCATTTCTGAACGCGCGCTGCGTTTTTAGGGTGAATCTGCGAAAGCGATGCTTCTTGCCATATTTCATTTTAAGACCTCCCCGCGCACCCTCACCAAAAACGGCATGGGATTATAACTGCGCGAAATCATATAAAAAATCAATATATAGTATAATACAACTTTATAAAAAGCACAATATACTATATGTATCACGTGGTTAATATAACATCATACCAATATGGGCACACGCTTGAAACGTACCAGCATCTCTATTCCTTAACATCTCCCACATCCGCTACCGGTTCGTCTACAGCGGGCGGGGCCGGGGTGGGTGAGGCCGGCTCCTGCGGCTTATCCTTTCCCGCTTCAGGATCCTGAGATTCTGTTGGCTCAGGTGTTTCCTGCGGGTCTTCCATTGTAACCAGCCCCTCCGGTTCCAGCGCCATAAGGCTCTCCTCCATCACCTCTGCCATAGCAGTATTGGGCTGAGTCATAAGCCTTGCCAAACAGTCATAAAGATATTTGCTGTACTGTGGAGTGGCCGCCCAGTTGTTTTCCATATCCTCTACATAGGTAACTATGCCGCGGTACCCCGCTTTAACAGCCGCATCCCATCTTGGGTCTATAGGCTTGCCTGCATTCTTGAAGAATACGTCGTCCTTGCTGGCATAGCATTTTAGATGCTGAACATGGCCTATTATGCCATACTTTAACCCCTCCGCGTTGTTGCCGTATACCTTGGAGAAATCATAGCCCGGCTCTCCGCCGCCCGTTGCGCCAAGGCCGGCAAAGTTGAACTGCCCTATTTTCACATCTCCGCCAAATTGCAGGTATTTCGTCTCCAGGCACATCTGCACCCAGGCCACCTCCGGCCTTACTCCCTCCGCCACGGAAACATCGTAATACATTTGCGCAAACTGCCGCAGCGTTGTGCTTATGGGCGCTTCCATGTAATAGGTGGGATACTGGAATCCGTTTGCGTTGCTCATAAAATAATTCACCATCTGATCCACCGTGGAGCTTGGCGAGCCCATTATGGGCGTTTGGCTCAGATATGTTTTTAGGGTGAACTCTCCCGTTTTTATGACTCCCGTATTTCCCAGATTGTCCGTACCGTACACGTTTACCTTATACGTGCCGTAATATCCGCCGAAATCATTTATATTGAACGTTGCCTGCCACTGCCCGTTGCCCTTGTCTGCCGCCGTTATGCTCTTGGCGGGGCTGAGCGAGGTGCTTTGGTTTGCTATGCGGAATTTAACATCCTTTACGCCGGAGGGATCGGCCACATCCTTGGCAGTTATGGTGAAGCTTGTCTCCGTAGTGGGGCTGCCGCCGCCAAACACCAGCGAACCCATAACCGGCTTGTCAACATCGGTCACGGGAGCCGCCGTTACATCCATAAACACCGTCTTCGTTGCGTTGTTTCCGCGCTTGTCATAGGCTATGGCTTTTACGTAATACCTGCCCGGCTGCTTACCAAAATCTGCCGGGTTGAACATCACTTCCCAATCGCTGCCGCCTTGCGCGGCGGCAACAGTTTTCGCCTTACTTGAATCCGTTGCCGGCCAAAACTGGAATTTCACCGCGCTAATACCCGAATCATCCGTCACGCCTTTGGCACGTATCTTAAAGCTTGAGGCCACCGTTGGCGTGGGCTGATCCAGCGCTATTGAGCCAATTGTTGGCTTTGTGCTGTCCTCAAGTATCTCTATTCGCTTTGTTGCGGTTTTTGCGAAATTACCCGCGTTGTCATATGCATAGGCAATTATTTTATATACGCCGGTTTTGTTTCCAAAATGCGCCAGCTTGAATGTAGCGCGCCAGTTTCCGTCCTTTTCATCTGTTGCAGTATACTTCTTCTCCGCGCCGCTGGGCGGTATCACGCGGAAAATCACCTTGCTCACTCCCGAATTATCGTCTGCCACATTTTTTGCGCGCAGCGTGAAATCCGCCTTTACCGTGGGGCTGGCTGCGCCCAAAGCAAGCGAACCTATTGTGGGGGGCGTGCTGTCTTCGCCGGGCGATCCGCCAAAGAACGCCTCCACCGCCTCGCCTATCGCCTTGGAAACGCGAAGCTGCTTGTTTCCATCCTTTGAATTGGCAAGGTCTGTGGAATTTGTTATAAAGCCCACCTCTATTGTTACGGCGGGAGCGTTGTTGTATGTGTAAACATCCGCGCCCTGATTTTGCAATCCCGTGGCACGGTTGCCCTTCATGTCAAATTCGCTTATTGCGTAAAATTTATCGCGCAGCGCGGTTGCCAGCTTTAGTGATTTTGGCTGAACGCTTGCCGCGAGCGCCGGGTTGGCGCCGGCCTGCGGCCCTATTAGCTGCCGTGTTGGCGTGTCCAGCACAAGCTGCCGCGAATCATAAAGCACCAGCGAGCCCTGCGTGGAAGAACTGCTGTCCTGATTGTAGTGCAGCGACAAGAAAAGATCGGCGCTTACGTCGTTTGACGCCTTAGCCCGCCCCCATGTGGTTATATTGGGAGGAGTCATTATAGATTCCACACTGTCCACTACGGGCAGCGTTGTCATTACCCTGTAGCCCCTGCCCTGCAATTCCTTTATCACCTTGGGGGCAAGCTGCATAGTAAGCGTGGCTTCCTTTGTTCCGTCAATGCCTATGGCGCCGCTGTCCACCGCTCCCTTGTTGTAATTGTGACCGGGGTCTATCACTATGAGCGGAGCCGCCGCCATAGCTTTGCTTTCAAAGCCTGCAACGGGCATTAAAAAAGCGAACATAAAAACAGCGGATATTATTCCCGCCAATATCTTCTTTTGGGGTAAAGCCTTCGTCATATATACTCCTTGTACAATAATTTCATCAAATATTACGTTTTCGTAAATAATAGTTCATACTATTATAACATATATTGAGCTGCGCGGCAATATTAGAGCCGCGCAAGGGCGCTCTAAAACTAATATTCCAATACTTATCTCATTATATATTATAGGCTATACGGCGGCTTTTTGTGTGAAAAAGTTGTAAATTATGCGGGGCTATCCAATGAGCACCAAGCGAAAAAGAGCCGCAACAAAAGCCACGGCTCTCATATTTTCGGCACAACGATCACTCTGTTTCCTCGCCAAATACACGCTTTCTGTACGGGTCGAACAGCTTGGAGTTTATAAAGGCATTTACGTCCCCGTCCTCTACCAACTTTTTATGCAATTCCAACAGCGGTTTTAAAGTTTCATCATACTCCTCTTGCGCCGCATCAGCTAGTTCTAAAAATTTTTGCCGGTCGGTCGCAGCGTATCTGGTAGCGGCCATAAATGCTCTATCCCACGCTTTCCACGCGTCCGATCTGTAGGCCAATTCCAAACTTATCATTTTTATGGAAAGATCGGCTTTTTCTCTATCCGCTTCCATTCTGGCCAAAATATCTTCCGTCTTTATAACTTCAAAATCCGC
>CAYXBW010000069.1:0-12535 GCA_964463305.1 uncultured Christensenella sp.
TACTGGGTATGGAAAGGTTTGTAAACATCATGTTTGCTATTGCGTCAGGATCTTTTGCAAGGTCTATGCGGGGAGATATCTCCTCGTCCTTACCCAGCTTTACAGCCCAGGTCATATCCTTGCGGATTCCATCTTCTATAGCTTTCAGCTCTTTTTCCGTGGCAACTCCGGCGGCTATCATCTGCTCGCCAAATACCTTCAGCGGATCTATCTCCTGCCACATCTCAAGCTCTTCCTTTGTGCGATAGGTGGCCGCGTCTGACGGGCTGTGACCCGAATAACGATATGTAACAACGTCCAGCAGCACCGGACCCTTGCGGTCTTCTATTATCTTGCGCTTGCGGCGGTATGCGTCTATCACGGCCAGCGGGTTCATGCCGTCTATGCGCTCGGCGTGCATTTCTTCCGGGTTGAGGCCGGCGCCAAGGCGAGCCACTTCCTGATAGCCCATCGTTTCGCCGCAGGTCTGTCCGCCCATGCCGTAGCTGTTGTTCCATATATTGAATATTATGGGGAGACCGCCCTTGTGCTCGTCATCCCACAATGTGTTGTACTGATCCATTGTGGCAAAGTTCATGCTTTCATAAACTGGTCCGCAGCCGATCGCGCCGTCGCCTATGTTGCAAACTACCAGGCCGGGCTTTTTGTTTACACGCTTATAAAGCGCTGCGCCCGTGGCTATAGGGCCGCTGCCGCCAACTATCGCGTTGTTGGGGTACACGCCAAAGGGTGTGAAGAAGGCGTGCATAGAGCCGCCCAGACCGCGGTTGAAGCCGGTTTGCCTGCCCCAGGTCTCGCTTATCATGCCGTACAGCAAAAATTCGCGCGCCATGTCCTTTACCTTTTTGTACTGCGTATACTTCTTTACAACAGCGTATGTTTCGCCATCGAAGAAGTTTTCCATTATATCGGTAAGCTCTTTATCCGAAAGCTTTTCTATTGCGGACATACCCTTTGCCAGTATTTCGCCGTGGCTTCTGTGAGAACCGAACGCGAAATCCTCTATTCCAAGCTCGAAGGCCTGTCCCACGTAGCTGGCTTCCTCGCCTATGCCAAGATGCGCCGGGCCGGGATGGTTGTATTCTATGCCTTCGTACTGGTTTGTGGTCTTTATAAGGTTAAGCATTGTTTCAAATTCGCGCACCACCCACATATCGCGGTAGATGTTCATGAATTCCTGCTTTGAAAAATTACTTTTTTCGTCTTTAACGGTTTTCTGGTAAGCGTTCATGGGTATATCCTTGAACGTTATCTTACCCTTTTTCCTCATTTGTTTCGGATCGATCACCAAACATTTAGTCATGCTCTTACTCCTTTAAATTAATGTAAATATAGTCGCTATATCATCAAAGCTGGAAGATAGCTTCGCGTATTACCTCACACACAGTGGGGTGGGGGAAAACTATCTTCTTAATTTCGTCTATCGTCATCTCCTTGGCTATGAGTGCATCCGCGCCCCAGATTATCTCGGAAGCGTAGTTTGTTATCATGTGTACGCCAATGAGCTTGTTCCATTTGTTGTCCACAACTATTTTGCAGATGCCGTCTCCGCCCTCGTTTTCCGCAACGTAGCGTCCGGCAAAGCGCATAGAAACGGATTTCACCGTAACATCCAGCCCCTTTTCCTTGGCAGACTGTTCTGTTTCGCCCACGCCCGCAACCTCCGGGTTGGTGTATATAACGCCGGGAATGGCGTTATACTTCATCCTGTCCTTTTTGCCCAGCATATTGTTTACGGCAACCTCGGCTTCACGGTAGGCCGTGTGCGCCAGCATGGAGTGACCGTTTACATCGCCGGCCGCGTACACGTTGGGCTGGTTGGTTTTCATGTATTCGTCTGTAACAACTGCGCGGCGTTCCATAAGCACGCCTATGTTCTCAAGACCAATATCCGCCGTGTTGGGCACGCGGCCTATTGAAACCAGCACCTTGTCCGCCTTTATCTTTTCGGTTTTGCCGCCCTTTTCAAACTGCACGCCGTCCTTTTCTATCTTGGTAACGCGGCAGCCCATCTTGAAGGCGACACCCTTTTTCTCATAATTTTTCACAAGCAGCTTGGCGATCTCTGCGTCTATTGGCCCACCGCACTGCTCCAGCATTTCAACAACGGTGACCTTGCTGCCCGCCGATGTGAAATAGCTTGCCATTTCAAGGCCTATAACGCCGCCGCCTATAACCACAAGCTCCTTTGGAACCTCGGTCATGGCAAGTATTTCGCGGTTTGTGAGCGCAAAGCCTGCTTCAAACTGCTCCTTTAGGCCGTCTATGGGGGGCATTGCCGCCTCGCTGCCCGTGGCTATCAAAAGACGCGCGCCCTCATATTTTTTGCCTTCGGCCTCCACCTCATAACCGTCATTGGTGCGTCCGGTTATTTTGGCGGGAGCTTTTATCCACTCCACGCCAAGACCTTTGAGCATGGAACCAACGCCGCCGGTAAGCGTTTTTACAACCTTGTCCTTGCGCTTTACAACGGCTGCGTGGTCAAGGCTCACATCGCCATGCACTACGCCGTATTTGTCGCCATGCTCCGCGCCGTCTTTCAGCTTTGCGGAATAAAGGAATGTTTTGGTGGGTATGCAGCCCTCGTTCAGGCATACGCCGCCCACGTTGCGTTTTTCAAAAAGCAGTACCTTGTAGCCCTCGTGCGCCGCACGTTCACAGGCCAGATAGCCCGCAGGGCCACCGCCCAATACTATAAGATCGTATACCATAATTTGTTACCTCGCCATCAACAGAGAGAAGTTTTCCAGCGCCTTGCACAGCTCTTGCAGGAAGCGTGAGGCGGGTGCGCCGTCCAGCGCGCGGTGGTCGTATGTGAGAGACAGCGTCATCGCCTGATAGGGAACCGCCTGTCCGTCTACTATCTTTATGCGCGGCTGCAATGTGTTCACGCCCAGTATGCCCGTTTGCGGCGGGTTTATTACCGGTGTGAAGCTCTCTATGCCGAACGAGCCGAGGTTGGAGATCGTGAATGTACCGCCTGTGAGGTAATCCGGTGAAATGGAGCCGTCCTGCGCTTTGGCAGCCATCTCTTTAGCCGCGGCGGAAATCTGGTTAAGAGACATCATGTCCGCGTTGAATATTGTGGGAACCAGCAGGCCGCGCGGAGTATCTACCGCCATACCCATGTGCACGTGCGTAAACAGGCGCATACTGTCATCAAGATAGTGCGCGTTTAGCTCGCGGTGGTTTTTGAGTATACGGGAAACCGCAAATATTATTATATCGTTGAGTGTTATGTTACCAAGCCCCATAGCCTCGCCGTTAGCCTTGAGCTTTTTGCGGTAGGCCATCATCTCGGTAGCGTCAAACGAAGCGGTATGCGTAAGCTGCGCCATACTCTGCAATGAATTGTGCATAGACTTGGCTATGACCTTGCGCACGTTGGAAAGCTTCACATCCTCATACTCCGCAGCAGGAGGAGCGGGCATTGCCGAAGCCGTAGCGGCAACGGCGGCAGTATCAAGCACAGCGCCCTTCTTGGAAAGCTCCAGTATATCGCGCTCTATTATGCGCCCGTTGGGGCCGGTGGCTACTGCCTGAGCGAGATCCAGCTTTTGATTGTCTGCTATGCCGCGTGCGCGGGGTGAAATTTTCATCTTACCCTCGGCAGAAGCGGTGGGGGCGGCGGAGGCAACAGCAGCCACAGGGGCTGCCTGAGCGGCAACGGGCGCCTCGGCCGCAGGAGCTGCTTGCTGAGCGGCAGAACCCGCCGAAAACGCGGAAATATCCTCGCCCGCCTCGCCGATCACAGCAACGGTATCAAGGCAGGGTACATCGTCGCCCTCCTCGGCAAATATGGCTAGCAGCGTGCCGGCGTTCTTGGCCTCTTCCTCAAAAGAGGCTTTATCCGTTTCATAGGAAAAAAGCACCTCTCCCGGAGATACCGCGTCGCCTACCTTTTTATTCCATTTGGTAATGATACAACTTTCCACAGACTGGCCTTGCCGTGGCATTATGATTGCTTCCGCCATTTAAATGAACCCTCCATTTTTGATATAGATTTTGTTATATTTCGTTTATAATGTTAACATTTTGTGTGATTCTTCCTTGAGTCTCTTAAAACATACAAGCAGAGTGTTAATTATTAACACTTTTATGTTCTCATTGTAACAAATTTAAGAGGTCAATGTCAACGGATTTTACTGTTTTGTATGCAATTGTTTAGTATTTATGGAATTGTTTATGTGCGTTTGCTTCTTTTGCTTTATATTGTATCTTTTGAGTTAAAATGACAAGGCGCGGCGCGTGGTGTGTACGCAATGATATCGGCAGTGTAGCAGGCGTTAAAGAGCGCCGCGCCATAAACTGGGGGTATTTGAAATCTCATTACAAAAAAAACGCCTGAGGCGTTTTTTTGCGGGATGCCTGTATTATATAAGAAACGAATCGGGAAGTTTTACACAGGCTTGCGTAAAACCGGAATGAGCCGGCGACCCAGCCAGGCGTTGAGCATGCTTTTTACTATATCTCCGGGGAGCGTGGCAGCGAAGCAATATATGAAAAGCGCGCCGATCCCCATACCGTTGTTGAGATACTGTGTGGATATAAGAAAGAAATATGGCAGGCCTATAGCGTAGTACGCGAATATACCGGGCAGCTGCGCTATGAGAAGGTTTTTAAAGGTGGGTGTTTTTATGCGCTCTGTGAGAGCGCCGGTTATGTAGGCACAGAACACAAAGCCTATCAAAAAGCCAAAAGATGGCTGGAAAACATAGCCGAAGCCGCCGCCCTGTGTAAATATGGGAAGCCCGGCAAGGCCAATTATAAGATAAACCAGCACAGATATGGCACCCCATTTTTTGCCAATCAGCATACCAGCAAGGGAAACAAACATTGTTTGCATAGAAAAGGCAATATAGGGTATGGGAATCTTTATAAAAGCGCCCACAGCTATCAAAGCGGCAAAAAGCCCGCACAAAACTATAGCTCTTGCGTTCACGCCGCGCTTTGCGGCGGTTTTCTCTGTCATAAAAAATACCTCCAAAATTTAACTAAATATTGATACTTTGAAATCATAGCATATACAAGGGCGATTGTAAACCTAAAAAATTAAAATGGTTTACATAACTAAAAAAAACAGCGCGCCGTTCTATAGGCGCGCCTAGTCAGGGGAAGATTATTTACACGATCTGTACTGAGTTTGGCTTTTTGGCGGTGAGGCTATATACCTGCCGCACAAAGCTGACCGGAGTCCTCTTGTTTTATCCATTTATTGAGCTTCTTCATTTCTTTTATTATGAAAATAGCTACTATAACAGCCGAGCCGATATCCGCAACAGGCCCTGCCAGCAGCACGCCCTCAAGCCCAAAGAAAGTGGGCATTATGAGCAGCATGGGTATAAGCAGCAGCAGCTGGCGCAGCATGGAGAGTATGGCCGCCTTGAGCGGTTGACCTGTGGCTTGGAAATAATTTGTGGCAACTATTTGGAAGCCTGCGCAGAATATGCCGAAGAGGTATATTCGCAAACACTTTATTGCAAAGTCGGTAAAATTCGCGTCCGCGCTGCCAAAAAGGCTGAGTATGGGGCCGGGGAAAAGCTGGCAGACCAGCCAGGCGATCACCACAACAATGGTGGAACTCCAAGCCGCCAGCAAAAATGTTTTTTTCACTCGCTTGGGCTGTTGCGCACCCCAGTTGAAGCCCAGAATAGGCTGTGCGCCAATACCAATGCCAATGCAGGCCGAGGCAAGTATAAGAGCTATCTTCATTACTATACCCATTGCGGAAAGAGCAGTGTCGCCACCAACCGGACTGAGGTTTCCGTAATAAACCAGCACGTTGTTCATAATCACCTGCATCACGCAGGCCACTATTTGCGTAACGAACGAGGAGATGCCCAGAGTGAACATCATCTTGCAGGTGCGAGGGTGGAGCTTCATATATTTTCGCTCAAAACGCATGCTTTTTCCGCGCCGCGCAAAGTATACCAGCAGCACCACGGCGGATATTATTTGCGAGGTTATGGTGGCTATCGCCGCGCCCGTAACGCCCCATTTGAATACGAAAATGTATATGGGGTCAAGTATGGTATTAAGTACCGCGCCCACAAGTATGCTGTACATTGAAAGCCTGGGGCTGCCGTCTGTTCGTGCCATATTTGAGAGCGCAATGCCTATTATGCTGGCTGGCGAACCAATTATTATTACGGTTGCGTAATCCCGCGCGTATGGCATTGTGGCATCTGTTGCACCAAACATTTTTAGCAGCGGATCTAAAAATATAAGACCCACCGCAACGAAAGCTATGCTCAGTATTATGCAAACCACAAAGAGGTTGTTTAGCGCGCGCTGCGCCTCCTCGCCCTGTTTTTCGCCCAGCTTCAGCGCGGCATAGGCGCTTGCGCCCGTACCCACAAGTGTGGCAAAGGCCAGCATTATTGTCATTATAGGAAACGAAATAGTGGTGGCTGCGTTGCCTAAGTAACCCACACCCTGACCAATAAAGATTTGATCAACAATATTATAAACAGAGTTGACCAGACATGAAATAACTGCGGGCAGAGCAAAGGTGCGCAGCAGCTTGCCCACCGGCTGAGTACCAAGCGGATTTTTTTCAGTTGATACGTTTTCAGAGATTACATTCTCTGCCATTTTTTCCCCCTCCAATCGAATTTGAAATATATTCATAGGCATTTTTTGCCATTTGATCCATTAAACGCGCCGCCGTTTCGGCATCCTCGCGGGGCATGTGATGCGTCAAAATCTCGTTCCATTTTTTTGCGGCAGCACATATGGCGTCTATTACAGGCCCGGCCTTCTCCGTTGTGTAGAAGCGGCATTTTCGCCTGTCATCTTCATCTGTAAGCCTTCTAACATAGCCCAGTTCTTCAAGCCTTTGCAGCGCGCGGGTGGCGGTGGCTTTATCAAAATATCCCTTTTGGGCAAGCGCCTTTGCGCTTATTCCCTGATCCTCATATATGCGCACCAAAAAGAATTGCTGACCGCCGCCAATACCAAGCGGTGTAAGCTCCTGGTCATAAAACTGCATACCAAGGCGGTTCAGTATGGAGGCATATTTGCTCAAGGTTGGTTTTGTGTTCATGTGTTGCCCCTTAGTAGTAAAAAATTAGTTGCGTCTGCAACCTTTGCTATTATACAACAGAATAGTTGCGTCTGCAACCTTTATTTGTAAATTTTTTCCCAAAAAAGAACTTGTGATGTGCCACAAATATAAGATAATAAAAAAGGCTGCTACGGATAAACCGCGCAGCCCTAACTGAAATTCAGGTCACTCAGGTTTTTTCTATAAATTCACGTCCAAAATACACACGCAACGCATCCGGTATTTTTACACGCCCATCCGGCATCTGGTAGTTTTCCAGTATGGCGGCCACCGTGCGCCCAACCGCCAACCCGCTGCCGTTCAGCGTGTGCACAAATTTTGTTTTGCCATCAGTATCGCGGAAGCGTATGCCTGCACGCCGCGCCTGAAAATCTTCAAAATTGGAGCAGGAGGATATTTCAACATATCTGCCATAGCTGGGCATCCATACTTCTATATCGTACGTTTTAGCGGAGGAGAAACCCATATCGCCGCCGCAAAGCAGCACCACTCTATAGGGCAGCTCCAGCATACGCAGTATGCTTTCGGCATCCTTGGTCAAAAGCTCCAGCTCATTGTAAGACTCATCAGGGTGAGAAAATTTTACAAGCTCCACCTTGTGAAACTGGTGCTGGCGGATGAGCCCGCGCGTATCTCTGCCCGCGCTGCCCGCCTCCGCACGGAAGCAGGGTGTGCCCGCTACGTGGCGTATGGGAAGGCGCGCTCCGTCCAATATTTCTTCACGGTACATATTGGTAACAGGCACTTCAGCCGTGGGGATAAGATAATAATCGTCATTTTCCACCTTGTACATATCTTCACGGAATTTGGGAAGCTGGCCCGTGCCAAACATTGCCTTCTCGCTGGCAAGGTATGGCGGTATTACTTCCACATAGCCGTTGTGCTCTGTATGCGTATTCAGCATGAAGTTCATAACTGAACGCTCCAGCCGCGCACCCATAGCCTTGTAGAAAACAAAGCGCGCGCCCGTTACCTTTGCGCCCATATCTGGATCTATTATATCAAGCTCCCTGCCTATATCCCAATGTGCCTTAGGCTCAAAATCAAATTTGGTGGGTTCCATGAAGGTGCGCACCAGTAAATTGTCGTTTTCATCCTTGCCGGCGGGCACAGATTCGTCCGGACGGTTTGGTATGGAAAGCATATATTTGTTTAACTGCTCGTCCACCTCTTTTATTTCGTCATCCAGCCGTTTTATGTTTTCGCCGTTCAAACGCATCTCCTCCAGCAGAGAAGAAACGTCCTCACCGTTTTTCTTCAGAATGGGTATTTCCTTGGAGACTTTGTTTCTTAGCGCCTTCATCTCCTCAACCTGGGTCAAGAGTGAACGCTTTTTCTCGTCCAGCTCCAGTGCGCTTGCCACCATATGCTCTGTCTCCGGCTTTCCGCGCTTGCCAAGAGCGTTTGCAATAGTTTTAAAATTGTCTCTAAGTACCCGTAAATCTATCATTTTTATCTACCTCAAATCACATTTTGTCCGGTGCGCCAATGCCCAGCAGATTAAGCCCGCGTTTTATGATGTTCTTTACCGCCTGTGTAAGCGCAAGGCGAGCAGCAGTTTGTGACGCGTTGCCATCCAGTATTTTATATTCATAATAATACTTGTTGAAAGCCTGCGCAAGTTCGGTTATATTGCGCGTTACGAAAAACGGCTCATTCTTGTCTGTAGCTGAAACAAGCGTAGAGGGGAAAGCATCTATAAGCTTCAGCACAGCTATGGCCTCTGGGTTTTGCAGCGCGCTCCAATCCGGTGCCGCGTCCACTGCGCCCGCTTTTTTAAGCACGCTGGCGCAGCGGGTGTGCGTGTACTGCACGTAGGGGCCGGTCTCGCCGTCAAAATTGAGCACGCGGTCAAAGGAGAAGGTTATATCCTTTATGCGGCTCTGGGAAAGCGTGGAATATATCACAGCACCCACGCCTATTTGCTGCGAAATAGCTTCCTTGTTCTCAAGCTCCGGGTTTTTTTCGTTTATAATTTTTAGTGTCTGCTCCGTGGCGCTTTTAAGCACGTCCTCCAGTAGTACCACCTTGCCCTTGCGGGTGGAAAGTGTTCCGTCTTCAAGAGACACCATGCCAAAGGCTATGTGCTCGCACTTGTCTGCCCAGTTGTGCCCCATCTTATGCAGCACGGCAAAGAGCTGGCGAAAATGCAGATTTTGCTGATAGGCCACCACATAGAGATTTTTATGGAAATCGTAAGTTTTTTCGCGGTACTCAGCCGCCGCCAGATCGCGCGTGGCGTAAAGCGTTGTTCCATCGGATTTTAATATTATAGCGGGCGGGAGGTTTTCTTCGTCAAGCCGCACAACAAAAGCGCCCTCGCTCTCCACCAACAGGTTTTTTTCCCTTAGCTCGTCTATTATAGCGGGGATCTTGTCGTTATAAAAGCTTTCTCCCGCATAGGAATCAAAATGTACGTCCAGCATGGCGTAAACCCGCTGAACCTCCTTAAGCGTAAGGTCTGAGAACCATTTGAATATTCTGAGAGCCTCTTCGTCGCCATCCTCTATTTTTTTGAACCAGGCGCGGCTCTCATCGTTTAGGCTGTCATTTTCCTCAGCCTCTTCATGTATACGAACATAAAGCTTCAGCATGGCCTCCATGGGCGCGGCGTTTATTTCCTCATCGCTGCCCCAGTGCTTGTATGCCGTTATAAGCTTGCCAAATTGCGTGCCCCAGTCTCCAAGATGGTTTACGCCCACGGCATTATAGCCTAAATACTTGTATATCTTATAAAGCGAGCTGCCTATGGCAGTGCTGGAAAGATGACCTATGTGGAAGGGCTTTGCTATGTTTATTGAAGAATAGTCTATTACTATTGTTTTGCCCTCGCCAATATTGGAGCTTCCCCAATACTCGCCCGCGGCGGTCACGTTTTCCATTACATCTCGTATGTAAAAGGTTTGGTCATAAAAAAAATTCAGATAGCCTCCCAATACGCGTATCTCGGAAATATATTCGGGTCGTTCCAGCTTTTCCATTATTTCCTGAGCTATAGCAGGGGGCGCTTTTTTCATAGTTTTAGCCAGCTTAAAGCAGGGCAGCGCGGCATCGCCCATATTCGGGTCGGGCGGTGTTTCCAGCATTGCCGCAACATCCGCAGCGGCCATTCCCGTAATTTTTTCAAGTTCGCCCGCAAGGGCAGCTTTTATATCCATATTAACTCCTGCGTTAAAATTCTGTTCATTCAGAACATAAATATATCACAAAATGCGCGCGGTATCAACAATACGGCATGGCGGCGCAATTTTTGATGCTACCTCCGGCGTGTTTTGTGGTACAATACAATAATGAAACTTGGAGTAAAAAGACTTTTGATATTTGCCATTTTTGGCGGAGCTGCGGCCATAATATTGGCGCTGTCTATGAAATGAAGCGTGTTTTTGCCTTGATGTGTGTGCTGGCGGCCTTGTTTTGTTCCGCCTGCGCGCCAACGCCCGTGAGCACGGAAACCTATGCAATGAATACAATATGCACGCAGACGCTGTATGCGGATGAAGCGGTTGCGCAGGCCAACAATGCCAGCATAAACGAGCTTGAGAGGTTGCTTTCCAAAACAATAGAGGGAAGCGACCTATGGCGGCTAAACCATGAAGGGCGCGCGAATGTTTCGCAGGATACGGCTAACGTTTTGACGCGCAGTTTGGAACTGGCAGAAAAAACCGGCGGAGCCTTTGATCCCGCAATAGGCGCGCTCATGGATGCTTGGGGCTTTGGCACGGGAGCAGAGAGGGTTCCAACTGCGGAGGAAATAGCCGTGCTGCTGCAAAATCCAAGCTATGAGGCTGTATCTATGGATGGAAACAGCGTGGACGCGGGCGGCGCGGAAATAGATTTGGGCGGTTCGGCAAAGGGATATGCGCTGGACGCGCTGCGGCAAAATATGGAGACGGAGGGCGTGAGCGCAGGGCTTGTCTCGCTTGGCGGCTCTATTTACGCGCGCGGCAAAAAACCTGACGGGAGCGCGTGGCGGGTGGGCATACGTGACCCTCTGGGCAGCGAGGCGGATTACGTCGCCACGCTGGAGCTTGTGGATGAATGCATATCCACCTCGGGCGCTTACGAGCGCGGTTTTGAGGCGGACGGAAAATATTATCATCACATTATAGACCCCAAAACGGGCTACCCTGCGCAGAGCGGGCTGCTTTCGGTATCTGTGGTGGGGGAGCGCGGTGTGGATACAGATATATACTCCACAGCCCTTTTTGTTATGGGATTGGAGCGCGGCAAAGCTTTTGCAGAGCAAAACGGCGTTGATGCGGTTTTTATAACGGAAGATAAGCAAATAATAACCACTGCGGGTTTTGGGCGGGGGTTCACCGTAAAGGATAGCGCGTATGAAGCGGGATAAGCCCATCGTTAGCTTAAGCGATATAGTGTTCACCGTGGCGGTGGCTGCGGCTGCTATAGCCGTCTGGTTTGCGTTGGCTTTTGGAAATGCGGGAAAAACAGTAACAATTCGTATGGACGGGCACGTTTTGGCCGAGCTGCCGCTAAGCAATCAGGCCGAATACAGCGCCGAGGGAAAATATACAAACCTTTTCAAGATAAGCGATGGCAGGGTGTGGGTGGAGCATACAAATTGCCCCAACGCGCAATGTAAACGCGCGGGCGCGATATCTGCGGCGGGCGCTAGCATAGTGTGTGCGCCCAACCATGTAAGCGCCACTATCACGGGAGGAGGCGGTGTGGATGCGGTCAGCGGGTGATACCAAAAGGCTTGTGCTGGCAGCGGTGCTTACGGCTTTAGCGCTGGCGCTTTCGCTGGTGGATTCGGCAGTTTCCTCCGCAATACCTTTTTTGCCGGGTGCCAAGCTGGGGCTGGCGAACATAGTTTCGCTTTATGCGCTTTATGCGCTGGGCTTGCCATACGCGCTGCTTATATGTGTGGCGCGCTGTGTTTTAACTGCGCTATTCAGCGGGAATATAACCATGCTGGTCTTTTCGCTGGCGGGCGGATTGGCAAGCATATTAGTTATGTTTGTGCTCAAACGCTTTGCCAGTATTATAAAGGCGAGCGTGGCTGGCGGCATAACACATAACATAATGCAGGTGGGTGTGGCGGCGCTTATAACGGCAACACCGCAAACGGTCTACTATCTGCCGCTGCTGATAGCGGCAGGAGCGATTTCAGGCTTTTTGATGGGGCTTGCGTGCGGCCTTGTGATGGAGAGCAGAGCTATACAAAAATATACGGCACAATTGAAATAAACGGAAGATATATTCAATAGTTGCAAAAATGCGTATTAGCACAAAAACACAAGCCAGTGGGCTGCAGACATTGCGTTAGCACGGGTAATATAGATAGCAGCTTGTCAGTGAGGCAGTGTGAGCTATAATAAAAAGCGGCCATTTTACAGGGGCCGCCTTTAGTGTGATATCAATTCTAAAATTTGACTTGAGACTGTATGTAGTTGAGCAGCGCAGGTATATCTTTGAAGCCGGCTATTTTTGCAGATAAATAAAACG
>CAYXBW010000070.1:0-12323 GCA_964463305.1 uncultured Christensenella sp.
CGCAGCCCACCAAGGAACCGACGCCCTCTCCCTCGCCCACTCCCGCACCGCTGACGGTGGGCGAGGTGCTGGATATGATAGGCACGGACGACGTTCTAAACTATATTCCGGCAGACACCTATGTTTGGCCGGAGGGAAAGCGCAGTACAAATCTGGTGGTGGAAAATGCCAAGACAACGCTTTCTCTGCCCATGCAATACGTGAAATGGCTGCGCTCCGGCCAGAGCACAAAGGACATACGCATAAAACATTTCAGCTTTGAAGTGAAAATGCTGCCCTGGCAGCTTTTGGCCACACTGGCGCTAAACTACAGCGGCGAGCCGGAAATCTTGCGCGACGCGCTGGAGAATGCCTATGAAACGGATATACAAATAGACAACGTTGCCGGAAACGACGGCAAAACGGGCATATACAACGTTACGGTCAATATTTCGCCAAAAGACGCGGATGAATTTTTCTATTCGCTGCCATCCACCGAAACGGTTTCGCCGATATACCACACATTTTCCTACGCCTACCTTAATACGCTGTACGACGACGACCTAAACCCTCGCGACGGCATAGGCCAGCCGGAGCTGGAGCCGCTTCTCTTCCCCATCGAAAATCCCCAAGACCGAAGCTTTGGCGACAACTGGGAGGATTCGCGCGACGGCGGCGCAAGAAAGCACACGGGCACAGATATAAACGCGCCCGAAGATACGAATCTATTAGCTTGCGTGGACGGCAGTATAAAGGACGTGGGAGCCGCCCCAGGAACGGGAAATTACGTTATTCTGGAAGGAGAGGACGGCACACAATACCACTATTATCACATGGTGCGCCCCTCTTCTCGCAGCGTGGGCGAACAGGTGAAGCGCGGCGAAGTGGTGGGCAATGTGGGCAATACGGGCAACAGCACCGCCAATCATTTGCACTTCACAATAGTTACAGCGGACGGCTACTATCTAAATCCCTACCCCTACCTTGTGGAGTCCAAAAAACGCTCTGCCGAATGATAAATCCGCACATAAATCAACGCCCTCGCAAAGTGTATTGCGGGGGCATTTTTTGTTTTACGGTTTAAAAATAAATCACAGCACTTAACCGTTCATATTCTGATTTGGCAATATTTGATAGACCGCTATAAAACACAGTTATACTATCTGCCGCAAAGTGCTTCCCTGCTTTGTTTTATTTACCTCTATTGCCGCCTCAATATTTTCTCTCAGCATGGCCACATGTGATATTATGCCCACCAGCCTTGAGCTGCCGCGCACGCTGGCAAGCACTGCCATAGCGTCCTCAATGGAGCCGGGATCAAGCGAGCCGAAACCTTCGTCTATAAACATTGCGTCCATTCGAATGCCGCCGCTCTGTGCCTGCACTACTGCCGAAAGGCCGAGCGAAAGCGCCAGCGAAACGAGGAATTTTTCGCCGCCCGAAAGGCCGGAAACGCTTCTTCGCTCACCCGTGTTGGAATCGAAAGCTTCAAGATCAAGACCCGCCTTTTTTGCCTGACCTCTTTTCTCCGCCGTCCGGAAAAGCTGATAGCGCCCGCCGTGCACCAGCTTTAATAGCCTATTGGCCTCTCGCGTAACGGAGGACAGCATAACGCCCAG
This sequence comes from uncultured Christensenella sp., assembly GCA_964463305.1. Lineage (GTDB taxonomy): Bacteria > Bacillota > Clostridia > Christensenellales > Christensenellaceae > UBA5399. The sequence goes on from CAYXBW010000070.1 coordinate 1,599, forward strand.
CACATAGCGCTTCAGCCCAATGCCGCCATCTCCGCGCAGCAGGCTGGCGAAATTGTCCATCTTGGCGTATTTTTGCCGCATACTCTCCAGCCCAACAGCTTGTTCTTTTACCCTCTCAAGCGTGGATTGCATCATTTCCACATAGGTACGCTTTTGTGTGAACTGCTCCTCCGCCTGCCTGCGCAAAGCAGAAGCTGTGTTCTTCTTTGATTCGGCTGCTGCCGTATCCGGCTTTTCCACACCCGCAAGACGACCGTTCAGCGTTTTTACGCGCTCCGCAGCCGCCTGCTTTTCAGCCGCAAACTGTTCCAGCCTGCTTTTCAGTGCAGCCGCTTCCTCCTCACTCAATGTGTGCTCTCGCACCTGATTGTCATTTTCGAAACCGTATTTGCCGCACTCCGACTTGTATACGGCCATTGCCTCTTCAAACTGCGCCCGTGCCTCTTTAGCGGCCTCCCTTGCCTTTTCCACCACCGTTTTGGCAGCGGCGCGGCTGCTTCTCACTCCGTCCAGCTCATCTATTAGCGCATCCACATCCTTAACCACAACCGGTGTGCCAAGCGCGGTAAGCTCTATGCGCGAAACCTGCTTTTCGCATTCCTTTATGCGGTTTTCCAGCAGAAAAAGCTCCCTTTGAGCTTTCTGCAAATCATTTTTGCAAAGCTCCACAATATTTTCCGCGTTTTTCACATCCTCAGCAGAGCTTATGCCCTCACGGCGTTCCGCCTTGCGCGTGTGCTCTGTGCTGCCGCACACGGGGCAGGGCGCGCCATCCTCAAGACGCTCAGACAGCACATAGGCAATGCTGCCCAAATAGCTTTCAAGAGCCAGAGAGTGACGCTGCTTTGCCTCATCCAGCTTCTTTTGCTGAGCTTTCTCACCTTCCAGCAGCTTTTTACGCTTTTCATTCAGCCCCTGCAAATAGGCGTGCAGGCCGCCCGCCAGCTCCGCCTCCCTGTGCTTGAGCGTTTTCAAATTGCGCTCCTCCGCCTCCATATAAGCTTTGCTCTTCTCCGCCCCCGCATTTTTTTGCAAAGCAATATCGCGGTAGGGGGTTATCCTTCGCGCATCCTCCGCCCTGCGCAGCCGTTCCGCGCCGCGCGCGTGCTCCGCCTCCTGTGCAATAAGCCGCGTCTCACGGGCAAGCGCATCCTCCCGCTCTGCAAAAACATCGTCCAGCGCCTTGGCGGCGGCAAACCGTTCCTGCGCCGCCTCCTCTTCCTTGGCACGTGCCTTGGCGCTCTGCTCCAGCGCCGCCACCTCCTCGCTTCCCTGCGCAATTAGTGCGGCAAGCTGCTCTGCGTCCTCGCAGCCGTGCTGTAAAAGCGCGGCTTTTACAGCCTCCTCTGCTTTCCTTATGCTTTTGCCCTGCGCCGCCGCGCTTTCGCACAATTTCTGTACAATACCATCCCACATATCCGCGCGAAAGAGTGTGGACAGTATTTTTTCCTTTTCGCCCGTGGGCGCCACCAAAAGCTCTTCAAACTTGCCCTGAGGCAATATTATTACCTGGCAAAACTGCTCATAGCTAAGCCCCAGCAGCTCCGCCGCCATAGCGTCCAGCCTGCCTATTGTAGGGTTTTCAAAAAACGGCGCATAATCCCCGTTTTCATCTGCATACGCCGCACTTAAGGATGGCTTGTAGCCCGTATCTCCCGTTCTCATTTTATATGGCGTTATACCGCGCGAAAATTTATAGCGCTTTCCTCTTATTTCAAATATGAACTCCACAGAGGTTGGCTGATCCGCTTCCGCAAAGTCGCTGCGCATAGCCGATATATCTCCGCGCGCGTTACCGCTGCTCTTGCCGTAGAGCGCATAGGTCATGGCATCCAGTATGGCGGTCTTGCCCGAACCGGTTTTGCCGTATATTAGAAATAGCCCTGCTTCTCTGAAACGCGAAAAATCTATCTCCTGCCTGCCCACGTACGGCCCGAACGCCTCCATTGTAAGCTTTACTGGTATCATTGCCTGCCCTCCCCCGCCTGCGCCTCACGCAGCGCGACAGCAAACCATTTTTCCATATCTGCATCTGGCGGCTGACCATCCGTTGCCTCTGTATAAAAACGCCGCATTATATCCACTGCCGAAAGCTTTGCCACCTCACCCACAGTGAGCGTTGTTTCCGCTCCCCCCTCGCTGTAGGCCTTTCCCTCCATAATCAAGAGATTGGGGTAATACCGCTCCAGTGCCTCCCGCAGCTGCTGGTGCGCATATTCATCCTCCAGCACCGCCTTTATATAGTCGTCACTTTGCTTGTCTGCCTCCGCCTCCGCCAAAACCTGCTTATAGCTACCCTTAACTATACGCATATCGTGCAGCGGCATTATTTCGCGCTCGCGCAGCTCGCCCGTTTGGGTGTCATATATGGTCACAGATTTTTGCCTGCCCGTTTCATCAAACGAATATTTCAGCGGCGAACCGCTGTAGCGAACGTTTTTGCCTACAGTTTGCGCACGGTGCAAATGCCCCAGCGCCACATAATCGAAACCGTCAAACACAGAAGCGGAAACCATGTTCGCGCCGCCTATTGCAACTGAGCGGTCGCTCTCCACAACCTGAGCGCCCGTAACAAAGCAGTGTGCGATCAATATGTTTTTACGGCCGGGCACAAACTTTTCACGTATTTTTTCCAGCAGCAGCTCAAATGCAGCGCCGTAACTGCCCACCTCACTTTCCGGATGCAGGTAACGCACCTCGTCCGTGTTGAACCAGGGCAGTATGTGTATATCGCAGTCATCTATTTTCACCGCCCCCACCTGCTGCATTATGCTGCCCGCCACGTGAAGCCCCGCCCCAGAAAGCAGCCTGCCGCAAGCGGAAAGCCGCGCCGCGCCATCGTGGTTTCCCGCGCACAGCGCCACGGCCAGCCCCCTGTCCGAACAAAGGCGCGTCACCAGCTCATCATACAGCGCAATTGCCTGCGCGGAAGAAAGCGCATGATCAAATATATCACCCGCAAGCAATACCGCGTCCACTTTTTCATCATCCGCAATGCGTATTATCTCTTCCATCATTGCACGTTGATCCTCTATCATTGAAACATTGGCAATTGATATGCCAAAATGCAAATCAGACGTATGCAGCAATTTCATATAAAATCTCCTAATAGTATTTCAGCAAAAAAGGGTGCAGGACTGCAAATCCCCCACCCTTTTAAAAAAATCCACACTCTATATTTCCTGAGTATTTATTATCTGTATCAGCTCAATATCTCCCTCTTGCGTTTTGTCTTTAGCTATATTAGAGATATATTTGCTTGTCTCGCTGTTTTTTGGCACGCCACACATGTCGTTCAGCGGTTTTATATCTGTTATGCTATCCACCACAATGCCCTTCAAACCATCCTCCATCTGGAGAACTATTAGCATCTCGCGTGAGCCTTCCATATATATTTTGCTTGCACCGGCCAGTATTTCCTTGGTTCTGACAAAATCCGTATCCTTCATCTTGCGGATCACGTCCATCGCCTCATCCCGCTTGCCCTCGCGCATGAGACGCATTACCACCTCGCCCGTCTTGTGTATTGCCTTGTGCGGGGCATCTACACTGCGTATATATACATTAAAATAGCTGTTGTCCGATTCAAAAGTATCAAACCACTTTCCAAAAGCACATTTATGCGGATCTGTGGTCATTTTGAACTCTACCCCGTTTTCAACGCTGTTTTCCAGCGCCGCCACCCAATCCTCATGATTTTTTATTCGTTCCTGCATAAAGGATTCCAGCTCGTTAACGTAGTTACATATTCCGAACATGCTTCTCATGTCAAAAACGGGCACGCTTATATCATTGAAGAGTATTATGCCTCTGCAAAACTCCCCCATGCCCGCCATTGGCGTAACATTTCCCAAAACTTCAATATGCAGCACGTATCTGCTGGATAGAGCAAATTTGTTGTCCTGCAACCTGAATACCACATATGGTAAAACTGTACCCGGCACCTCGCTCAATATGCCTTCTGCATCGCTGTTCATTTCCCGCATATTCTGCTATCCCCCAGAATTGATGTATATCTAATTCCCCTATTATTATTTTAACTAATTATTACTTTTTTTAACTATTCTTTATACATTATATTACATACCACAAGCATAGGTCAAGGCAAAGTGCAAATATATTCACTATATCAAATCAATATGCAATCTCCAGTATTTTTTCTATATCGGCTGCGTCCAGCTCCACAAAGTTGCCCAGCTTGCCGCCTATATGATCTACTGCATTTTGCGCAATTGTTTTTAACACTGCTCTATCTTCCACACCCAGCTCTCTGAGCGTTGTGGGCATGCCCATGCAGCGATAAAAATCCTTCAAACGGTCTATTGCGGTCTGCACCATAAAATCTGGATTGTCCTTATCGTACTCTACATCAAATACCCTTATTGCAAACTGTATAAACCTTTTTATGTCGTGTTTGTATACATACTTCATCCACGCCGGATTAACAACCGTGAGGCCGGCGCCGTGGGTAACATCGAAAAGCGCGGATATTTCATGCTCTATATCATGACAGGCCCAGTCTTCAACACGTCCCACACCCAGCGTACCGTCATGCGCCATTTTGCAGGCCCACATTATTTCGGCTCGTATATCATAATTATCCGGCTGCTCCATAACAAGCCTGCCATACTTCATAAGACTTTTTATTACACCCTCACACATCCTGTCTGTTACATCCACATATTCCGAATTTGTAAAATATCTCTCAAACACGTGTGCAATAGCGTCTACTATTCCCGCTGCCGTGTGCCACTTTGGTACGGTTTTAGTTATCTCAGGATTGAGGAAGGATATTACCGGCCTTGCGCGGTCATCACCATAGGCCAGCTTTATTTTTTTATCCCAGTTGGTTATTACCATGCCATTTGAAGATTCGCTGCCCGCTCCCGGTATGGTGAGCACGGTAGCTACGGGAAGTATGGCTCCGGCAACCTTGTCTGTGCTCTCAAACAGCTCCCACACGTCACCCTCATACTCTGCGCCCACAGCTATGGCCTTAGCGGAATCTATTACGCTGCCGCCACCCACAGCCAGCACCAGACCTATGCCGTTTTCTCTGCACATCTTTATGCCCTGATATACCAGCGAAAGCCGCGGGTTCGGCTCCACGCCGCCCAGCTCATAATATTTTACACCGGCCGCCTCTAGCGATTTTCTCACGCGACCCAGCAGCCCGGATTTTTCCGCGCTACTGCCACCATAGTGCAAAAGCACGCGCTCAGCGTGTTTAGATATTTCGCCGCCCGCTTCATTTTCTACACCCTTGCCGAAAATAACCTTTGTAGGCTGCACGTAAACATAATTTATCATAGTTTTCCTCCGTTTTTATAAGCTACAACAGTCCGCAATATGCCGAATGAGTAACGGTATATTTTTGAGCCAAAGCCCTATTCTTCTATATATATGCGCTCTATAACTATATCTTCCAGCGGATCATCCGAATAGCCGGTTTTCGCCTCCGCTATTTCGTCTATTATCTCCATACCGGACTCCACCTTGCCAAACGCGGCATATTGCCCGTCCAGATGGGGAGCATCTGCATGCATTATGAAAAACTGTGACCCGGCGGAATCTGGATCCATACTGCGCGCCATGGAAATAACTCCGCGCGTGTGCTTTATTGTATTTTCAACGCCATTTGAGGCAAACTCTCCCTTTATGGAGTAGCCCGGTCCGCCCGTGCCGTTTCCATCCGGGCATCCTCCCTGTATCATAAATCCTTTTATTACTCGGTGAAATTTCAATCCGTCATAAAAGCCCTCGCCAACCAGCTTTTCAAAGTTTTCCACTGTTATAGGAGCCGCAGTTTTATCCAGCTGTACCTTTACGGTGCCGCCATTTTTCATCTCAATTATTATCATTATATTATCCTTCCGTGTTTTTGATTCGTTTACAATTATAAGTATTCTCTACTGTTTATAATATACCATAATACCCACTCCTGTCCATAGAACAACTTTGCTCCGGGGCGCAAATACATGTACAAAACAAGCGTAAAATTTCTCAAGATTTTTTGTGGCACTATAGTTTTTGTTATTTTGGCTTTCCTCCCGGTTCGAAAATGGCACCGCAAGGCATACAAACATTTGCCCCAAACCATGGCGCATCCATGGTTTTCAGTGCATTTAAGCCGCTTTTGGATATTTGCCACTTATTTTACATATTACAGGCATTAATTATGGAAATGAAAAAAATGAAAAAAATAGTAAGCCTGCTTTTAGCAGCAGTACTGGTCTTTGGCCTTGCTGCTACCGGGTTTGCTGCGGCTCCCGAGGAAGTTGTGCTTGAAGAAGTAACAGCGGAATCGGCAACAGCGCCGGAGGTTGATGCCCCGGTGGTGGAAGAAGCGCCTGTTGCGGAAGCAGCGGCAGAAGAAGAGCCGGTTGCGGATGCTGCCGACACACAAGCATTTGATGTTTTTGTAAAAGACAGCGCCAGCGCTCAGGCGATACCGAATGCACAGGTTCAAATGAAAATAACCGACTTTGATGGATCTGCAAGCGCAACTGTTGGCGGTGTGACAAAAGACCTCGGTGTTGGTTACACAAAGTTTGATGCTATAACGGACAGCAACGGCAAATTATCAATATCGCTGACCGGTACAGAAAAAAGTGGCGGCAACGGAACTGCCGGAACTATTGATATTCAGGTTGTTGCAACAACAAGTGCAACCAGCGGCTTGATCTACACAGCCAATGCAACAGACCTAGAGGTTGTTGTTGATGCAGACGGAGCAATTACTGTTCCAACTCAAAATGGAACTGCAAATGTTGTAAAAACAACCGAAGCAGCAGCAGCCATTGGTATAATAGGAGGAACAATAACAGGTACTGTAAAAGATGCTGACGGAAAATTGATAAATGGTGCCGTAGTAAAAGTTACAGCACCCCATTCAGCAACTCCTGTAGCGCTTACCACAAACAATGGTGAGTATACTTACACTACAGTATCCGGTGATACACTGGGTGGAACTTATAAGGTTGAAATAGACAACACGGTAGCCGCATCGGATGGTAAGTTCTATATTGGTTCCGCAACAAGCACTACGCTTTTTACAACAACAGCAACTTCAGGAACCCTGAATATAACAGGTGGCAAAAATGATAACAGCGTAATGGTAACCGGTTTGAACGGTGTAGCGCTTAATGGCGTTCCTGTAACACTGACCGAAACAGCTGGTGGCACAGCTACAAGAACAAAGCCCACCAGCAACGGTTACGTATACTTCCCGGGAAATTCAGGTGTAACAGCTGCTTCCATCAACGCGCCCGCCGGTACATACAACGGCTTGCGTTATGCCGCTGCCACACCGATCGCTCTAACAGGTATGACAGACGGTGTATTCACAGCTCAGACAATGCCGCTTACAAACGTAGCTGCGTTGAGTGATATAATAATCCAGAACATGGGCAATACATTCGCGGCGACAGGAGCGCCTGCCGAGTTTAATGCTACAGCTATAGCTCAGGGCTTCCCCGGAACAGCGTTCACGTATAGCTGGCAGGTTAAATCACCTACAGACACAAGCTGGACGAACGTAGCAAATGGTTCTACCATAGCCGGTTCTGTTGTAACTGTTAACGGCGGTATACTGAGCTTTGCATCCGCTGCTGCAACTCTTAACAATTATCAGTTCAGAGTAATAGCAAACCCGACAACCAGCGGCTACTCAGTAGCGGAAGCTATGTCTGCCGAGAACTGCGTAGCAGCAGGTACGCTAACTGTATCTGACGGTTACACGGTAAAAGGTAATGCTTACAATGCCAACACAAACGCAAAAATAGTTGCAAGTGATGCTACAAAATATTTGAACGTTTGGTATGCAAGCGAGTACAACAATGTAAACGCTAAACCCGTTACAACTGTTGCCATGAATGCAGATCCGTTCTCTGTAACGCTGCCTAACGGCGAGTATGTTATGGGTATAGCTCCCACAACGGGCAACTCTTTTAAAACAATAAATACAGCAAGTGGCGCTTTCAGAACATACGGCGGAACGATGAAATTCACAGTTAACGGCGCTGGAATAACAGGCCTCAGCCTGTATCTGCAGCCCGTATCCAACGTAATGTTCACAACGCAGCCTGTAGATATGACTGCAAGCGTAAACGGCGAGGTTACATTCGAGGCTGTTGCTAAGAGCACGGTGACACCGTCCGCAGTACCTACGTATGTATGGCAGGTAGATGCGGGCAATGGGTTCCAGAACGCAACGGGTTCTATGTATAGCCAATCCGGCGGTAACCTTACAATAAAAGGCGTAACCAACATGATGAACGGTTACAAGTATAGAGTTATGGCTACCGTAAGCGGCGAAACAGTTGCTTCCAACATAGTAACGCTCAACGTATCTCAAATAACAGGTATAGCAATTGTTCAGCAGCCTCAGGATGTATCTGCTCCTAAAGATATAGCAACATCCATGACTGTTGGCATAGCAGGAAATGCAGGTGCAGATTATCAGTGGCAGGTAGATACTGGTAATGGTACATACACCAATGTATACAGCGGTGGTATGTACAGTGTAGATAGACAGTATCAAAATCTTGCCGAAAACAAGCTGGCGGGCAGCAAGCTCACAATAAACGCCAACTATGTTAAGTCTGCAATAAACGGTTATAAATACAAGGTAATAATAACAGACACAGTTTCTAACACAAAAGTTGAATCTATGCCTGCAACGGTTACCGTGGTTGACCCCACACCCGTAAGCATAGTAGAGCAGCCTGTGGATGTAGTTGCCGGTCTGAACAGATATGCCAAATTTACCGTTAAGATAGACGGTTCCGGCACACCTGATTCTTTCAAATACAAGTGGCAGGTATCCACAGATAAAGGCGAAACATGGACTGAAGCCAGCGGCGCGGTTGTTGAAATAAACAACACCCCGAACAAACCCGGTCATGACGGCAAAACTTGCATAGCGTATATACCTGTAACAAGCACTAAGATGAAGGACAACGCCTACCGCGTAATAGCTACAGGAACAGGCACAAACAATACCGCCTTCTCCAACATAGCTAGGATAACAGATGTACTTGCTTCACCTGTTGCTCCCAAGATAAGCGCACAGCCTACAGACCAAACTGCTGCTCTTTATCAGAAAACAGCATTCAGCTTTGGTGTTGATGGCACCGGCCCGTTCATATATGCCGCTCAGACATCAACAGATAACGGCAGAACATGGACGCCTTCCAATACTGATGTATATAACAATAGCAGTAATGTAACGTGGGTGTCATATCCGAAAGACTGTGAAGTAACACCGAAATCCATGCTGGAAAACGGCACGCTGTATAAGTTTGCTGTACGTGAAAAGGTTGTTACAGGCTCCAGCCAGGTGATCTTCACAGAGGCTGCAAAGCTTACGGTAACAGAAATAGTTAAACCTAAGATCACAAAGCAGCCCGCTCCCAGCATAGTTGGCGTAGTTGGCGGCACAGTTAAATTGGATGTAGAAGTTGAAGGCACAACTCCCTTCGGTTACATCTGGGAAAAGAGCACAAACGGCTTTGTATGGGAAGTAGTAGGCAGTGAGGCTTCCTACACGACCCCCGAGCTTAAGCAGGAAGACGATCAGACCCAGTACAGGGTTCGCGTATTCAACAAACAGGGCGACTTTGTGATCTCTGACAAATCTATGCTGACAGTATCCGCTGTTCCCGCCGAAATGGTTATAAAGGGCGTTGACAGTGTATACGTAGGCAAAACAGCAGATTACACAATAGGCATAAAGCCCGCTGACGCTGTTTACGAGGTAGAGTGGTCTATAGCTGAGTCTAACGCCAAGAAAGCATCTATAGATGAAGGCGGAAAACTCACAGCTAAGGCTCAGGGTATAATAAAAGTATACGCTAAGGTTACAACTGCTGACGGCAAGGTTACAACGCTGTCTCAGAAAGTATCCATACTGAAGGCTACAACAAGCTTCGGCCTGAAGAGCAAAGAAAACCGCACTACACTTTATAAGGGTGGAGACGGTTCCACAAAGTATCCGTGGCATACACAGCTGGTACTTACAAATGTTAAGCCCTCAGGCGCTAGCTCCAGTGTAAAGAACATGATCTGGACAAGCAGCAACCCGAAGATAGCCACCGTAGAAAACGGTAAAGTAAAGGTTGCCAAGGGAGCAGGCACAAAGCTGGGTACTGTAATAATCACAGCTACAGATATGGGCAATCCCGATTCTATAGCTACATATGCTATAACGGTAACTAAGGCTAAATAACTCAACTATATATCTCCACGCTTCTGCTATGGGCGCCGATATAAGTATCTATGAACATATGCGCCCCAAACTATATGGTCGTAAATCGCCTTTGGCGTTCCATAGCGGTAAAGCGAAAGATTTAAAACCAAACCACGCAACGCTGGTGATGATACACGCTGAGATATGATGCTAAAATCACTTGCGAAAAACAAAAACAGGTCTCGTATTTGAGGCCTGTTTTTGCATTTGATTATCATTGTATCCGCACCTCCATAAGGCGCTTTAGATTATTTTTTTAAGGCTTGTGCCTATTTAGTTAAACATATAATGCATGCCTCTAAACAGTTTAAATTTGATTAAAAAAAGTTTTGAATGCGCAACACAAAAACGAGCCGTACCTTTCGGTACGGCTCGTTTCTTTTTTTAGAAAATCACCTTTTACTGCCAGTGGGCGCCTGCTGGCGATTTACGACCATATAGTTTGGGGCGCATATGTTCATAGATATCTTAGCGGC
>CAYXBW010000071.1:0-12227 GCA_964463305.1 uncultured Christensenella sp.
GCAAGCGAAAAAAAACCGCCGTCTCATTAAGAAACAACGGTTTTTAAATTTGGAGGCGCCACCCAGATTTGAACTGGGGGTAAAGGATTTGCAGTCCTCTGCCTTACCACTTGGCTATGGCGCCGTTTTAGCGAAGCACTTTGATATTATATAAATTTTCGCCGCGTATGTCAAGCGAAAAGCGTGTGCGAAAAAAACATTTCCCAATAACGAATGTTTATGAATAACACACTCAAAATGTGTTTAGCATTATAGCATACCAATTTTAGTTTGGAGGTAATCATTTATGGAAAAATATGAATGCATACCCTGCGGCTATATATACGACCCCGCAGAGGGAGACCCGGATAACGGAATAGAGCCTGGCACCCCGTTTGATGATCTGCCGGAAGACTGGGTGTGCCCCGTCTGCTTTGTTGGCAAGGATCAGTTTGAGCCGGTAGCCGAATAAAAAGCGAAGGCCCCGCGAGGCAAAACTGCGCGGGGCTTTTTATTATCGTTCTAAACACGGCCTTGAGATACATCGCACGCTCTTGGGTCATTTCATCGCGCCGCGCCGTTCAGCGCACCACGCTTTTTTTCGCGTACGCTCCGGCGGCTCGCTTGCGCCGCCTAGCGTCTGCCGGAAAGCTCTCCAAAAAGCTCTTCCAGCGTAAGCCCTTTTTCGTTCATAAGCACCAGCAGGTGATATATGAGGTCTGCCGCCTCGTATCTCAGCTCTTCTGTGCCCGCGTTTTTGGAGGCTATTATAACCTCCGCGCTTTCCTCGCCCACTTTTTTGAGTATCTTATCTATCCCCTTCTCAAAGAGATAGTTTGTATAAGAACCCTCCTTGGGGTTTGTTTTTCTATCTGCAATAACGTTGTACAGCTCATACATGAGCGCGGCATTGGCAACGCTCTCCTCCTGCTGCACCAGGTTGAAAAAGCAGCTCTGCGCGCCCGTGTGGCAGGCGGGTCCCGTTTGGCGCACCTTTAGCAGCACGCAGTCCTTGTCGCAGTCAAGAGCAAATGAAACCAGCCTTTGTACGTTTCCGCTGGTCTCCCCCTTTTTCCAGAGTTTTTGGCGCGAGCGCGAAAAATAGTGCGCATAGCCAAGCTCCAGCGTCTTTTTTACCGCTTCGGCGTTCATATATGCCTGCATGAGCACCTCGCCCGTCTGCGCGTCCTGCGCAATGGCGGGCACCAGCCCGGCCTCGTTGTACTTTATTTCACCCAATATATCCATTTTTTCTCCTATATCAAAAGCAAGTGACCACCCCGCCGCCTTGCGGCACCCCTCCACATGAGGGAAATTATTTTGTGTGATTGCCCTTATCCCTTGCCCTTAATTCTGCATTCTTAATTATTAATTATGCGAAGCTCTAGCTGCGCACAGGTATGCCCCGCCCGCTCAAATATTGCTTTAGCTCTGCTATGGTAAGCTCCTTATAGTGAAACAGCGATGCCGCCAGCACCGCGCTTGCGTCTGCACGCTCTATCACCTCTGCAAAATGCTCCGGTTTGCCCGCGCCGCCGGAGGCTATAACGGGTATGCCCACATTTTTTGCAATGAGAGCGGTAAGCTCTATATCATAGCCGTTTTTGGTGCCGTCTGCGTCCATACTGGTGAGAAGTATCTCGCCTGCGCCGCGCGCCGCGCCCTCCTCCGCCCATTTGAGCGCGTCTATGCCCGTGTTCACCCGTCCGCCGTTAAGATATACCTCAAAACCGCCCTCTTTGCGCTTTGCGTCTATTGCAAGAACCACGCACTGGCTGCCAAATTTATCCGCCGCCTCGTTTATGAGCTGCGGGTTTTTTATAGCCGCCGAATTTACGGATATCTTGTCCGCGCCGCAGCGAAGTATTCGCCTGAAATCTTCTATTGTGCGTATGCCTCCGCCCACGGTGAGAGGAATGAAAACCTGCTCCGCAGTTTTGGCAACCACATCCTCCATTATGCCGCGCGCGTCTGAAGACGCAGTTATATCCAAAAACACCAGCTCGTCCGCGCACTGGCGGTCATATTCGCGGGCTATTTCCACGGGGTCGCCCGCGTCCTTCAGATTCACGAAATTTACGCCCTTCACCACCCTGCCGCCATGCACGTCCAGGCAGGGTATCACTCTTTTTGTAAGCATCGCTCCCCCTATTTGGCGGCGGCAAGCGCCTCTGCCAGCGTGAACGCGCCATCGTACAGCGCCTTGCCTATAACGCAGCCGCAAGCGCCCGTGCCCTTTATGCGCTTTATATCCTCCAGCGAGCTTATGCCGCCTGAGGCTATGAGGTTCATCCAGGTGCTTTTCACTATTTTTTCGGTGTTTTCTATGTTTGGCCCCTGCATCATGCCATCACGCGAAATATCTGTGTAAATAACGGTTTGCGCGCCCATTTGGTGCACCCGCTTGGCAAACTCCACCGCGTCTATATCCGTATCGTCCTTCCAGCCCTTTATTGCCACCTTGCCGTTTTTGGCGTCTATACCCACCACTATGCGGCTGCCGTATTTTGAGAGCGCCCATTCCAGCAGGCTGGGGTCTTCCACGGCGGAGGTGCCCAGTATAACGCGGGATATGCCCACCTCATCCAGCCTTATGCTCACATCCTCACGGGTACGCACGCCGCCGCCCATCTGCACGGGTATCTTTATGGCGTTCACAATGCTTATAACCGTATCTCTGTTTACAAACTCACCGCAAAACGCCGCGTCCAGATCCACCACGTGCAGGTATTCCGCGCGCTCCGCCGCCCACTTTTTCGCCATCTCTAACGGCTTTCCATACTCTGTGGACTTTGCCATCTCGCCCTGCTTAAGCCGTACGCACTGTCCGTCCTTTATGTCTATCGCCGGATATATCTTCATTTTTGCAAACCTCCAAAGTTTTTCAATATATTTAGACCCTGCGCTCCGCTCTTTTCCGGGTGGAACTGCAGGCCGAAAATATTCCCCTTCTTTATGCCGCACACAAATTCATAGCCGTATTCGCAGGTGGCAAGTATGTTTTCCTCCGCCACGCCAGCCGCGTGGTAGGAGTGCACAAAATACATGCAGGCGGGCGGCGCTATGCCCGAAAACAGCGGCGATCCGCCAAATTTTATGTCGTTCCAGCCCATATGCGGTATTTTGAGATCATCATCAAGCTCAAACGGGCGCACCTCGCCGTGAATGATGCCCAGGCATTCGTGCCTGCCGTTTTCATAGCTCGCATCCAAAAGCAGCTGCATGCCAAGGCATATGCCCAAAAAGGGCTTGCCTGATTCCGCCTGCCGCAATATCTCCTGCACCAGCCCGCGCTCCCTTAGCCGCGCCATGGCATCGGCAATGGCGCCCACGCCGGGCAGCACAATGTGCGACGCATCGTTTAAAACGTCTGCGCTGTCCGTCACCTGCGCCTCAAAGCCGAGGAACTCAAAGGCCTTTTCCACACTGCGCAGGTTTCCCACGCCGTAATCTATAATGGCTATCATAGCACGCCCTTTGTGGACATAACGCCCTTTACGGAAGCATCTATAGATGCCGCCTCCCTAAAAGCCCTGCCCGCCGCCTTGAACGCCGCCTCCATTATGTGGTGCGCGTTTTTGCCGTACTGCATGTTTATGTGCATAGTAACGCCCGCGTTCATTATTAAAGCGCGGAAAAACTCCTCGCACAGCTCCGTATCAAAATCTCCCACGCGGGGGGAGGCAAGCTGCATATCAAAATGGCAGTACGCCCGCCCGCTAATATCCAGATTCACCATCACAAGCGCCTCATCCATAGGCACAAACTGCGTGCTGTAGCGGCGTATGCCCGCCTTATCAGCAAGCGCGGCGGCTATTGCCTGCCCAAGCGCTATGCCGCAATCTTCCACGCTGTGGTGTCCGTCCACATTTGTATCTCCCTTGCAGCTAAGATCTATATCCATTTGCGCGTGTTTGGCAAAAAGCGTGAGCATGTGATCCAAAAAACCCACGCCCGTATCTATGCTGCCCGCTCCGCTGCCGTCTATGCACAGCTTTAGCTTTATATCTGTCTCTGTGGTCTTGCGCGAAATCTCGCCGCTTCTCTTATTCATAAACACGCTCCTCATACAAATATCAAATAGAAATGCAGTATTTTTCTTTTACACATCTTCCGTTTCAAAACGTATCGCCGCGCTTTTGGCATGGGCGGTAAGCCCCTCCGCCAAAGCAAAGCTCTCCACCTTTTTGTATTCCTTATAAAACGCCTCTTTGCTATAGTATATCACGCTGGATTTCTTTTGAAAATCATCCACATTCAGCGGAGAGGAAAAACGCGCCGTGCCGTTGGTGGGCAGCACGTGGTTTGTTCCCGCAAAGTAGTCTCCCAATGGCTCAGGAGAGTATTCGCCCACGAATATGGAGCCTGCGTTTTTTATGCGCGGCAGCAGCGCCATTGGCTCTGCCGTGCATATTTCCAAATGCTCCGGCGCTATGAGGTTTGAAACTGCTATGCACTCATTCATATCTTCGCAAAGTATTATGGTGCCGTAGTTTTTTAGCGATGCCAAAACTATCTCGTTGCGAGACAGCTTTTGCGCCTGCGCCAGTATCTCCTGCCGCGCTATATCCGCAAGCTCTGCGCTGTCCGTTACAAGTATGCAGGCCGCCAGCTCATCATGCTCTGCCTGAGAAAGAAAATCCGCCGCTATAAAGCGGGGGTTTGCCGCCCCGTCCGCTATCACCAGCACCTCGGACGGGCCGGCTATCATATCTATGCCCGCCTGCCCGTACACGCTTTTTTTGGCAAGCGCAACGTATATATTGCCGGGGCCTGTTATTTTGTCCATTCGCGGAACGCTCTTTGTGCCGTAGGCAAAGGCCGCCACCGCCTGCGCGCCGCCCATCTTGAATATGCGGCTGGCGCCCGCTATATCCGCCGCCACTATTGTTGCCGCGCTCACGCTGCCGCCGGTAGCGGGGGTAGCCACGCATATGTTTTGCACGCCCGCGCACTTGGCGGGAATTATGTTCATAAGCACGCTGGAGGGATAGGCCGCCTTGCCGCCCGGCACGTACACGCCCGCGCCGCTCACCGGAATATAAAGCTGCCCCAGCAGGCTGCCGTCTGCGCGCTCTATAAACCAATCCTCCCGCCGCTGGCGGTTGTGGAACTCCTCTATGTTTGCCGCCGCCTCGCGCATTATATCTATCAAAGATGGTTCCACCCGCGTATACGCCTCTGCTATTTCATCTTGCGTAACCAAAAGTGCGCCGCGCGCGTCATACCCGTCCAGCTTTTTTATGTATTCAAAGAGCGCTTCATCTCCGCGCTCTTTTACATTTTTCAGTATTTCATCCACCACCGCCTGCTGCGGCGCGGTATCCGCCTCGCTCCGCCCAAGCAGCCGCTCTTTTATTTTTGCCGTATCCTTTGCGGATATTATATCCAGCATAGCTCAAACCTCCAACGCCGCGCTCATTTTTTCTATGAGCGGCTTTATAACTGCCGATTTTGTTTTTAGGCTCACCTGATTCACCACCAGCCGCGCCGATACCTCGCATACGTCCTCCAGAATGGAAAGCCCGTTTTCACGTATGGTGCTGCCGCTCTCCACAATGTCCACAATCACGTCCGAAAGATCAAGTATGGGCGCAAGCTCTATGCTGCCGTTCAGCTTTATTATTTCTATATCCTCGCTGCGTCCATCGTAGAACATCTTGGCAACGCGCGGGTATTTTGTGGCTACTCTAAGCAGCCCGGATGTTATTTTCTCCCGCTTGTTTTCATAGCCCGCCACGCAGATCTTGCAGGCTGCAAAGCCAAGATCAAGCATTTCATACAGCGGCAGCCCCGCCTCTAAAAGCGTATCCTTTCCCGCTATGCCCATATCTGCCACGCCGCGGTACACATATGTGGGCACGTCTGACGGCTTCACAAATATGAAGCGCATATCGTTTGCTTCATCCAAAAGCACCAGCTTGCGCGTATCCTGACGCAGCTCCTCAGTGTTTATTCCGCATTTTTCGAACAGGTCTATGGCGAAACGCGCCAATCTCCCCTTTGCCAAAGCAACAGTAAGCATATTCTACCTCACACAAAATCTATAACGTCATAGCGCGCCGCATCATAGGCCGCGCCGTTCGTTTCCATTATAACACTCTCGCCCCGCGCGCGAAGCTCTTTTGCATAGCCGTACCCCTCGCCCCGCCGCTCCGGCGCGCAGCGCACCACCTTCACCTTGCCGCTGTCTCCCACCAGCCTGCCCTGCGCCTCCAGCACTATGAGAAGCTCCTTTATGCCTATGGCGAAGCCCGTTGCCGCCGCGTCTGCACCAAATTCGCTCACCAGCCCGTCATAGCGCCCGCCCGACAGTATGGGCACGCCTATGCCGTCCGCCATGCCGCGAAACAATATGCCGGAATAATAATTGAAATTGTTCAAAAGCCCCAGGTCTATAGAGATATATTCGCCGTAGCCGTAGTCTTTCAGCGTGCCGTACACCTCGCGTATATTTTGCAGCGCAAAGCGGCAGGTATCGTTTTTGGCAAACTGCTCCGCCGCGGCAAAAACCTCCTCGCCGCCAAAAAGATTGGGCAGCTCCAAAAGCGAACGCTTCACATCCGCGTCTATTTCCATTCGCGAAAGCTCATATTCAAGCTCCACGTTGTTTTTTGCGTCTATCATGGCGCGAATCTTTTCCCGCTCCTCTTCAGAAAGCGCGGCGGGAGCAACCAGCCCCTTGAAGAACGCCACCTGCCCTATATCTATCTTGAAGCCGGACAGACCTGCCGATATGAGCGACTGTATGGCAACGGATATCACCTCCGCGTCCGCAGCCGCGCCCGCCTTGCCTATTAGCTCCACGCCCGCCTGCGTGCGCTCCATCCTGCCCTGCGAGGTGTGCCCGAACACGTTGCCTATGCAGCACATGCGCAGCACCTCACTTTGCGCGGGCAGCTTTGTGGCCGCCATGCGCGCTATTGGGCCGGTCATATCAGGACGCAGCGCCAATATGCGCCCCTTCAGATCAAAAAATTTTATCATATTCTCCTGCACGTATGGCACCGCGTCATGCATGAATACATCGTAATACTCAAAGGAGGGCGTTTCTATTTCGCGGTAGCCGCACGCCTTGAAGTTTTTTCGGAATATTTCTTCCAGCCGCCGCTTTTCAAAGCATTCGTCCGGGAGGTAATCGCCCGTGCCTATGGGCACTTGCAGTTTTAATTTGCTCATGTTTGTTCCTCTTTATTTGTTTAGTGTGTTAAACTGTTAGTATGTTAGCACGAGAAACGCACTTTGTCAAGCGGGCGGGGTTTTATAGCTGGGCGCGGGTGGTTTTATCTCGCTGGTGCGGGGTTTTGATTTCGGCTATTTGGGATGATATTTTGTTCAATATGTGATTTTTTTGCTTGCCGCGGGGGCTATTTTCCCGCGCGGGGCGCGGGGAAAATATTGTGTGGCACATCCGGCGGTTTTGTGGGTGGTTTGCGCTTATTTCATGTAGTTATGGATCATCAGCTTTACGCCGTTTTTTTCAAACGGTTCTTGGGAGATCATATTGAAGCCCAGACGCTTCAATATTTTTTCGCTGGCTATATTATCTGCCACAACGTCTGCGTACAGCGTTGGGGATGGATATTTTTGCGTCATAATATCCAGCAGCCACTGAGCGGCAGCTGTTGCTATGCCCTTTCCCCAGACCGATTTACCAAACTGATAAAAAAAGCCAAATTGCTGTTTTTCTCTGTTTATGCACGGGCAGCCCACTATTCCAATAACGGCGGCATCCCGCATCACCGCAAACACATCAGAGCCTTTTAAAAGAGCTATCCTTTTTTCAACCTCTTCCTTAGTACAGGGCGCCGCTATATTTGTATATCTAATAACATCCTCATCAGACCAAACGGGCAACAAGCCCTCCGCGTGGATATCGCCAAGCGGCTCATATGTCAAACCTTCCATAACTCACCTCTCCGTATATGTTTCAATTATACTGCCTGCCTCAGCTTTATAGCCTCTTTTGGGGCTGGTGCTATAGTTTATATACATCATTTCGCATTACCGCTTCTTATTTTTACAGGCTCCAATATAATGTTCAACGGTATATCTGTTTCGCCGTTAAGTATGCTCATTGCGTATTGGATGGCCTCATGGCCTCCGGTGGGGCAATGTACGGTTCCGCTAAGCGTACCGCTTTTTACCAGCTCAATTCCACCGTTTTGCCCGGATGTACCCCCTATGCCCACTATGGGCACGCCCTTGCTCACCCTCAATTTTTCCATGGCTATATACGCGCCCTCCGCCATAGTATCGCTCTGGGCAAATATGGCGTCTACAACCGGCTGGTGGACAACTATATATTCTTTCATCCTGTCCTCTGCCTGATCCCGCATCCAGTTTGCAATAAGCCTCGTTTCCACCGTTACTCCGGGAAACTCCTCCATCACCTCATGAAAGCCCCTGTCTCTCAATATTCCCGTTTGTGAAATATCATCTCCTATTATTTCTATTATATTTCCTGATTCCCCTATGTCTTCCAAAATCATTTCGGCCGCCATACGCCCCACCTGCTCATTATCTGCGCCCACATATAGTGTATAGCCTCCTTTTGCAAGCGGCTGCCCAAGCAATATGACGGGTATAAGCTCATGCACCTTTGTGATAGTTGACTGCAGCTCATCCATTTCGGTGGCAGAAACTATGAGCAGATCCACACCGTAGTCCACAAGCCGCTCTATGTCCTCCGCCTGCCTTCCCAAATCATTTGCCGCATCTGTAAAAATGACCCGCAGGTCTTCATATTTTTTAGCTTCCTCCTCAATTTCAAGCTGCATGGCGATTCCCCACGGGTCCAAAAGATTGTTTTGGCTCATTCCCACAAGGTATTTCACCTCCGGCGGACCGCTTTTTTCCATTGTTACAAAACGGTTTGAAAGCAGCAGGAATACAGATAAAAGCGCGCAGAATAAAACCGTGATAACAACTACCACCCTACCCTTCATCTTTGCCACCCTCTTTTAGATAATTTGCGGGTGAAAGACCCACCGTGTTTTTGAATACCGTGCTGAAATAAAACTGATTTGAATAGCCCACCAGCTCCGCCAGCCGCTTTATTTTCACCATGCCTCCGCTCATAAGCTCTATAGCCTTATTTACGCGTGTTCTGGAAAGGTATTCCATAAACGAAAGCCCCAGCTCCTGCTTCATCAGCCGGCTGAGATAAGACGAATTTATTCCCACTCTCTCCGCCACCTCGCTCAGGCTGAGCGCTTCATTAGCATAATTTTTATGTATGTAGCGCTGCGCGAATTGTACCGCGGGCGAAAGGCACATTTCTTCTGCAGCGCGTTTTATCATTTGCTCATAGGCCTCTGTGAGGTTATTGTAATCATCTATTTTTTGCATGTCCACAAATACGCGCCGCTCCAAATATTCCTCCAAAAGTCCGCTTATCTCTTCTCCCTTTTTCTCCGTCCAATCAAGCTGTTCAAAAATACCCACCAGATTGGAGCGTGCATCCTGAAACAAGTATATCTCATTGCCTCCAAAAAGCTCATGCACTATGTTATCTATTGCAAAAATGAGCAGCTCGCGGTTCCATGGCGCAGTATCACCCACGTTCTGCATGGGTATTATTATAAGCAGGCAGGGGCTTTTGAGCTTCATTTCAAAATAGTCTATCTGCTCTTCCACTTCCTCTTCAGACAGCTTTCCCTCTATCCATTCGCGCAAAAATTCTTCTTTGAGATAGTCTCGGCGCTTTGTGAGCTGCTGCTGTGCCCATTCAAAATATTGATTTTTTTTGCGCTCCTTTTTAACTTCCTCCACAAGCGCTTTCAATATAGAGTATAGCTCATCCATATCTACCGGCTTCAGCAGATAAGAGAATACTTTTAAGCGTACAGATTCCTGCGCGTACTGAAATTCATCATGCCCGGACACTATTATAAATTTGCTCTTTATGCCCTCCATCTGCGCCCGCTCTATAAACTTGAGCCCGTCCGTAAATGGCATACATATATCCACAAAAATTATATCCGGATGATATTTTATTGCCGCCTCAAGCGCTGTCTCTCCATCTTCAGCCTCGGCGCATACACAAACGGGCAGCTCCATCTGCTCTATTGTATGTCTTAGCCCGCGCCTTATTTTGGGTTCGTCATCTGCTATCAATATCTTTAATTCCATTATGCCCACCGTCCTTTTCCCAGATAATAGGGTGCGTGATAGCCGCCGTTACTCCACCCCATTCGTTTCGCGAAAACCGCAGCCCGAATCCTGCGCCGTATGCCAGCCTTATCCTATCGTTTACATTGAAAACGCCAAAGCCGTGTTCGCCCTCAACCGGCGCGTCTGAACCCAGCAGGCTGTTAAGCTTTTCAATGTGGCTGTCACTCATTCCCACCCCGTCATCAGCTACCAACATCAATATATGATCGCTTTCGCGCGTCACCCGCACCTCTATGCGCCCGTTTCCGCGCTTTTGCTTTATACCGTGATATATGGCATTTTCCACCAGCGGCTGCAATATTAGCTTTTTCACGTAGCAGCAAAGCAGCTCTTCCTCGCAGAAAACCTCAAAGCTCAGCTTTTCCTCGTAACGCACCTTTTGTATGTACAAGTAGCAGCGCACATGCTCAAGCTCCTCGCTCATACTTATTTCATCAGCGCCCCTGCTCAGAGATATCCTGAACAGTTTGGTGAGCGCGCTCACCAGCTCCGTTACATCCTGCGCGCCGTTTTCCACAGCCATCCACCTTATTGTGTCCAGCGTATTATACAAAAAGTGCGGCTTTATTTGTGCCTGCATTGTTTTCAGCTCCGCGTCCCGCTTTGCCTGCTGCTCTTCATACACCAGCTGCAGCAGCGTTTGTATATTGTCTATCATGGCATTGAAGCCCGCGCCAAGCTGCGCTATTTCGCCCACATGCTGCCCCTTGAAGCGTACGTCCAAATTTCCGTTTTCCGCCTGATACATGAGCGCACGCAGCTCACTTATGGGCTTGGTGAAAAGGTCTGCAAATTGTGTGGCCAAGAAGAAGGCGAACGCCAGCGTGGCAAACAGCACCAGCATGGACGCAAGGCGCACATTGCTCATTGGCTCCAGCATTTCACCATAGGCAAAAACACCACCCACTATCCAGCCGGTAAATTCGGATTTGCTGTGCAGCAGCTGGTATGGTTCGCCCTGTATTTCGTGTATATTTATTTCTTTGCCCGCGTCAAACCACTGGGGCCTTAAACGGTATACGGTGTCGTTTCTGGGGCCGCAAATAACGCCGCCCTGCTCATCCATTATAAGTATATAGCCGGTTTTGCCCAGCGTTACGTTATTTATGATATCCTGCAAAACGCTTATATACACATCAAGCCCTATCACGCCCAGTATCTCCCCCGTTTCAGGATCCAGCACCGCGCGTGACAGCATAACCACATCATTTGTGCCCATATTCTGCCATATGCTTATATTTCTGCCTATGGGCGTGGTGATGGTCAAGCTGCCGCTTTTTGCCGCCGCCTGCGCGAACCATTTGTCCGCTGTTATTGGATCCCGCGCCAGCTTGCTCATCTGATTTGACGCGTAAAAACCGTTTTTGCTGGCGATCACTATTCCGTTCAGCTCTTTGCGTTCTTTGTAAAATATCTGCATTTGCGCGCGCACATCCGTTTCCAGATCTATGCGCTCTTCAGAATTTTGATCTTGTATGCGCAGGTAATCAAGTACTGCCTCGTCTTTTGCCAAATATTTTATAACGCTGTCCACAGAGTCTATAGTTATATCTACGTTGGCGCGCACCTGAGCTATCATTTGAGAGGTATATTCGTTTGCCTGGCTGTCTATAGACTGCCCGTAAAAATAATTTGTGAGCAGCAAAATAGTCAGCAATGAAACCGATATTATAAACAGATAATTTAGTTGTAATCTGGTGCGCAAGCTACCGCGAAAGCGCATTTTTTTCATCATTTACTCCAAAAAGTTATATTTCTCATCAAGCTCAGCGCCCCGCCATAAAGGGCGTATTGGGCTGTATATGCCTTCTTTCATAGCCCAACATGCCCCGCTTATTGCAACGGTTTTGCTGATCACCGTTTTTTCATTATATACCGAAATGGCGCTTGGTCAAAGAAAATGCAAACGTCCCTGCCTGAAAGGCATGGGACATTTGACTTTTGGAACTATATTTTACAAATATGTGTATTTTACTTTCCACCCATGCTTGCATATATATCGGGTGCGTTGTCCGGAGTAACCACTTCTGTTCCCAGCGTTATTTCCTTATCCAGCTCTTTGCCCTCTACCA
>CAYXBW010000072.1:0-12094 GCA_964463305.1 uncultured Christensenella sp.
TTCATTGGGATAGCATATGAGCTTTTTGCCCGCCTTATCCAGCAGCACGCCGTCTGCAGAAGAAAAATTCGCGTTTGCCGCGTCCACCGTGATGGATTTTAGATCCTCACACAGCCGGAAAGCGCCCCAGCCCATCATTTTTACGGTGGACGGAAGCTTTACGTTGCCGCAAAACAGCAGGCAGTCGTCGGCCAGCGCCGAAACGCTCTTTCCGTCCAGCGCGGGCGGCACAATCACCGTGTCGAAATACGTTTTCATGCTGCTGAAGGAGGCGTTCATGCCCGTTACCGTCACGGTGCCATCCGCGTTGTCTCTGTACCTAAAGCTGTATTTGCCCTCGGGCACCACCGTTTCACCAGCCGCGCTAGGCGAGCTGGCTTCCGCCACGACTTCCTGCTCTGCCGGCTGCTCCGGCACTGCCTCTGGCGGTATTTCCTGCGCAGAAAACTCTACGGTTTGCTGATCTTCGGGAATTTCGGGCGCCTCTTCGGCAAATGCCGCGCTAAAAGGCGTTAAAACAAGCAAAACTGCAATAAGGAATGGTAATATTTTTCTTGCTGCTCTCATGGATTTTGCCCTCCTGAGTTGTCTATACTGATGAGATGAATGTCAAATTCGAGACGTGTATAAATATACTGTTATTTTAACACTATTTGTTCGTGTTAGCAAGCGCGGCACAAAAAAAGAGGAGCGTTTCCGCTCCCCTGCTTTGTGCTTTATTTTGCATAATCGACAGCTCTTGTTTCCCTTATGACACTTACTTTTATCTGTCCCGGATAATCCAGTTCGCTCTCGATCTTTTTTACGATATCTCTTGCAATAAGATTCGTTCCCGCGTCATCGATATCCTCCGGCTTAACAATGATCCTAACTTCTCTGCCAGCCTGTATAGCATAGGATCTTTCCACGCCGTTGAATGAATTCGCAATCTCTTCAAGATTTTCAAGACGTTTGATATAATTTTCCAAAGATTCCCTTCGCGCTCCCGGCCTTGCGGCGGAAACGGCGTCAGCCGCCTGGACAAGTACGGCCTCCGTTGTTTTTGGCTCCACGTCTCCGTGATGAGCCGCAATTGCGTTTATAATGTCTGCAGATTCTTTATATTTTTTGGCAATATCCGCACCTATCTGTATATGCGGACCTTCTACCTCATGGTCTACCGCTTTACCAATGTCATGCAGCAGCCCCGCGCGCTTCGCCAGCTTCACGTTCGCGCCAATCTCCGCTGCCATCAATGCCGCCAAATGCGCCACCTCCAGCGAGTGCTTCAATACGTTCTGACCGTAGCTTGAACGGTATTTCAGCCTTCCCAGAAGCTTTACCACCTCAGGGTGCAAAGAGTGTATGCCGGCGTCAAACACTGCCTGCTCGCCCGCCTCTTTTATTTGAGCGTCTACCTCTTTCTGCGCTTTGTTTACC
The DNA here is from genome assembly GCA_964463305.1 of uncultured Christensenella sp. Classification (GTDB taxonomy): domain Bacteria; phylum Bacillota; class Clostridia; order Christensenellales; family Christensenellaceae; genus UBA5399. Next base: position 1,420 of record CAYXBW010000072.1, read on the forward strand.
ATTTCTTCAATACGCGCAGGATGGATTCTACCGTCTACAATCAATTTTTCAAGCGCAAGCCTTGCGACTTCCCTCCTGACCGGATCAAAACCGGACAGTATGACCGCCTCTGGAGTATCGTCTATTATGAGATCGATCCCGGTAGCAGTCTCGAGTGTTCTGATATTTCTTCCTTCCCTGCCGATTATCCTGCCCTTCATTTCATCGTTAGGCAGATTGACAACCGATACCGTGCACTCCGCAACATGATCTGCGGCACACTTTTGTATGGCCAGAGACAGTATGTTTCTTGCCTTTTTATCGGCCTCGTCTTTAGACCTTTGCTCTATCTCGCGCAGCATTATAGCCATATCGTGCCTGGCTTCATGCTCCACCTTTTCAAGCAGCAACCCCTTTGCTTCGTCCACAGTCATGCCCGAAATATGCTCAAGCTGAGCGAGCTGCTTGTCATGCACCTCTGAAAGATCGTCCTTTATTTTGGTGATCTCCTTTGTACGCTTATCCAGCTGCTCTTCTTTTTGACTGATATTGTCGTTCTTTTTGTCCAGTTGATCTTCTTTTTGAACTAATCTTTTTTCAATTTTTGTAATCTCATTACGTCTTTCTCTTGTTTCCTTGTCGAATTCGCTACGCAGTCGGTGAACTTCTTCCTGTGCTTCAAGTACCGTTTCTTTTTTGATGACCTCAGCGCGCTTTTGCGCATCGTCTATCAGCTTTTTAACGGAATCCTCGGCGCGACCTATTTTGCCTTCCGCTATATTGCGTCTGTAGTTATAGCCTATCAACAGACCCACAACAAGGCAACCGACGCCTACGAGGATAGGAATGAGTACCTCTGCCACTTAGCAAACCCACCTCCATTCTTAGGTTATTATGCATTTAGCATATATTTATGGTAAATTGCTATATGAAAATATTACAAATACCTAATATAATTGTAATGGTTTTTTGAACAAATGTCAATTAATACGGTAAAACAGTCGCCATTTGCATGCCTACACAAAAGAGCTAATTCCCAATAATTGACTTTGCCGCAGAATCGCCCGCCAAAAAACCTGTAGAAAAGGCTATTTGCAGGTTGAATCCGCCGGTCAATGCGGACACGTCCAGCACCTCGCCCGCAAAGTACAGCCCTGGCGTTATTTTGCTCTCCATGCTGCCCGGCGCCACCTGCTTCACATCCACGCCGCCCGCAGTTATTATGGCCTCCTCAATTGGCCTGGGGCCGGCTATTTTAATGCCAAAGCGCTTCAATTTTTGCACAAGTGTGCGGCGGTTTTCCTTTGTGACGCGGTTTATTTCCAGCCTGCCGTCCACTCCCGCCTCTTCAAGAAAAGGGTTTATAAGCTTTGACGGCAGCAGCTCGCTCATGTATGTCTTAAGCTGCTTGTTTTGATTTTCGGCAAAATCCCGCAGCAGCCGCGCCTCCAGCTTTTCTTCTGACAGCGCGGGCTTCAGGTCTATTTCGCAGCGCAGGCTGTCCGTATCTTTTTGTGGATCAATAAAGCTCTCGGCAGACAGCACAACAGGCCCTGACAGCCCAAAATGCGTGAACAGCAGCTCGCCCTGCTCTGTGTATATGGGTTTTTCGTTTTGAAACAGCGTGAATTTAACGTTTTTTAGCGTAAGCCCCTGCATACGCGCGCATATATTATGCTGATCCTCAAGCGGCGCAAGCGCGGGGTGCGGCGGCACAATGCTGTGCCCCAGCCGCTCAGCCCAGCTATATCCATCGCCTGTGCTGCCGGTCAGTGGATATGAAAGCCCTCCCGTAGCAATTATCACACGCGCAAATTCACGCTTTTTGCCATTTATATTTACGGCAAAACCGCCATTTTCTGTGGAGATATCCCCCGCTTTCGCGTCTGGCAATACTGCCACGCCCGCATCATCCAGCATTTTTTGCAGCGTGCGAATAACATCTGAGGATCTATCTGAGACCGGAAACACTCTGCCTCCCCGCTCCGTCTTTGTTTTTAGGCCATAGCGCTCCAAAAGCTCCAGCAGGTCAACGCTTGTAAAGCCGTACACCGCGCTCATCAAAAATTTGGGATTTCTCACCACATTGCGAAAAAAATCCTGCGTATCGCAGGCATTCGTTATATTGCAGCGTCCCTTGCCCGTTATGAAAAGTTTTTTTCCCAGCTTTTCATTTTTATCTGCAAGGGTTACCTTTGCGCCGCGCATGGCAGCTGCATACGCGGCCATTATACCCGCCGGCCCGCCGCCTATCACCAATATTTCATTCATTGCCGTCTGCCTCCGGCGCGCTTACGCTCTGCGCGTATATTTCGTTTGTACGCCATAGCTGCTCCAGCTTTTCAAAGTTTGCCGTGAGAGTTTTTTTATTTTTCAGCCCCAAAAATATTATGAGTACGTTTATTATAGAAAGCGGCGCCACAAAGGAATCCACAAAGGAATTGAGGTAGCTTTTTGCCGTGAGCGAATAGTGCGCCAGCTGCGCCGGGGGCGAAAATTCGCTGTCTGTTATGGCAATCATCTGGCATCCCTTTTTATTTAAAGACTCCATTGTTTCAATTGTACGCGCAGAATAGCGCGGGAAGCTTATTGTTATCACCACGTCGCGTTCATCCGCGTTCAATATCTGGCTGAAAACATCGCTTCCGTCAAAGCGTATCAGCCGCACATTGTCTTTCATATAGCTCATGTAATAGCGCAAAAACTCCGCCAGCGGACCGCTGGAGCGGGTGCCCAGTATGTATATGTTTCGCGCTTCGTTTATAATATTCGCTACCGCGTCAAATTTTTGTGAGCTGTTTCGCTCCTTTGTGACGCGCAGATTGTTTATATCTGTTTTGAAGGAGGCGTCTATAACCTCCTGAGAAGAAAGCCCGTCCATTAGCGAAAGGCGCTGCAGAGTTGTCATCTTGTTTTGTATAACGTCTTGAAGATCCTTTTGCAGCTTTGGGTATCCGTCATAATCTAGCGCATAGGCAAAGCGAACTATTGTAGATTCGCTCACTCCCACTATTTCGCTCAGCGCGGCTGCCGTCATAAATGCAGCCTTGTCATAATTTTGCATTATATAGCCGGCTATCTTTTTTTGCCCCTTTGAAAGATTGTCGTATTCCATATTGAGGCGATCCAGCAAATTTCCCGTCCACATAAAAAACCAGTCTCCCATATTTTTATCGGTTACCGGTATATTATAGCATAAACACCTCAAAATTGCAATTTCAAATTATCAATCTTGCATTTTGCCTCTTCCATATAGTTTGCCGCGCAGTTTTTCCAGGTGAGCGGCGTTACCGCAATATAGCCCTCACGCACCCATTTAACATCGGTGAGATTATCCTCGTTGTAGGTTGTGTTGTTTTTGACTCCTCGCATTTTATAAAGGTCTCTGCCAAATACATCCGTTTCCTTTTCATATATCGTATCGTATTCGTTTATGCCCTGCGCGCATAATTTCACGCCCTTTATGTAACGCTTTTGTACGGCGGGAAAGTTTATGTTCAGCAAATAATCTTTCATAGAGCAAATATCTGCGCCGTCTATAAACTGCGCTATTATATCTGCGCCCGCTTCAAAGTATGAAGGGAAATCTTCGCGGTTTTCTTTCCCCTCCACCATCTGGGAAACCGCAAGCGATGGATACCCAAGTATAAGCCCCTCCATTGCGGCGTTTGCCGTACCTGAATAAGCTATGTTTGTGCCTATATTTGAACCCAGGTTTATGCCGGATATTATGAGATCCATTTTTTGCTCAAGCAGAGAGGTGGCTCCCAGCAGCACGCAGTCTGCCGGGGTGCCGGTGACGCTGTATGCCGTTATGCCGGCGTATTCTGAATATTCTACCCGCTTTACTGCCAGCGGAGACATAAGCGTTATTGAATGCGATGCGCCGCTTCTTTCCGTGTCCGGCGCTACCACAAATACGTTGTGCGCCTTAGAAAGCCTCCTTGCCAGCAAAATTATGCCCTGAGAATGTATACCGTCATCGTTTGTTATAAGTATGTTCATTGTTCCCCCCCCAGTATTCGAACCTTACGCTGCATTTCAAATATTGCCTTAAACCGCGCAAATTCATACGCAGTTTCATATGTACTCATTTTCTCGTATCCGTCTTTAGACAATGATATGGTCTGCGCATTTTTTATATACTCCGCTGTGATTCATAGAACAGCCGCGCGGCACAGTTTGCACTTACGCAACTCCATATAAATCAAAAAAGCCGGTGATACCGGCTCTTTTATATGTACATCATAAATCTGCATATTCCGGCTTGAATATCTCATCAAGATTTTCTCTAAGCCACATGGAAACATCCGGCGTGTCTAGCGGCACATCACTGCCCAGCACCTGCCTTACTTCTCGCGTATCCAGCGTTTCACGCTCTCCGTTATAGCTGAATGTAACGGCAAAATCCAGTGACGGATTGCACACAATTAGCGTGTGCATGGTTCCGGCGTAGTCTCCTATGGGCGGTCTGTCTAAATGCGAAAAAACGTAATCCGCCTGAAGCACCGTGCCCTCGCCCGGCTTTGAATCTATAAAGAAGCTGCCGCCCGTGGCCTCGGCTCCCGCCTTGAAAAGCGGTATGCCCAGCCCTACCCTGCGCGTAGTGCGCGTGGTAACAAAGGGGCTTGTCACTCCCTCCAACATCTCCCTGTCCATACCTTTTCCGTTATCACGTATAAAGACAGTTAACCTGTCTTCGCCTATGGAAACCTCCATGCTCACCTCTATGAGCGATGCGTTTGCTGTAATGGAATTTTGGACTATGTCCATTATGTGCAGAGATATTTCTTTCATTTTTTATGACTGCTTATATTTTGCAATTATGTCCGGTATATCATCAGGCACCAGCCTGCCGTACACCTGATCATCTATCATTATTACGGGAGCAAGACCGCAGCAGCCAAGGCAGCGCGTGGCTTCCAGCGTAAACAGCTGATCGTTTGTGGTAAAGCCGGGGCTTACCTGCAGCGTATCAGCCAGCGCGTTCAATATTCCCTCGGATTTTTTTACGTAGCAGGCCGTACCCATGCACACACCAATGACGTGCTGACCCTTAGGCTCCAGCGCAAACTGTGAATAGAAAGTTGCCACGCCGTATACATCAGCCATGGGCACTCCCAATTTGTCGGCTATGAATTCCTGCGTATCAAAGGAAAGTGAGCCGAATATTTCCTGCGCCTTCTGCATCACCGGCATAAGCGGGCCGGGCTTGGTTTTCATATCCGTTATGAAAGCGTCCAATTTATCCAATTTTACCTGCATTTCCTGTTCGTTCGCCATGTTACGTAAAGCCTCCATATATATCTTTTTTATCGACCTTGTCTATTTTATCACATATTATATAAAAAATCATCACAATTTTTGCGCTATGCGGTCAAAAAGCGCGGTGCGCAAAGTGTACCATGCGCAAGTATAGCAGCACTTTATGGAGCATTCTGAGTGCGGAATGCCGCCAAAATACCCGCCTTACAACGCGACCTGTTTGTGCGGCGTTGTGTTCTACACATATCCCAGCGCTGCCAGCACACCCGCGCGGCCGCCCGTCTCAAGCTCCAGAAAGTTTTCGCGCTCAGATATCTGATCCAGCATGTGCGCGTCAGAATCGTGTATTATGAGAGAATCCGGTTTGTCCACCGGCGCTCCCCCGCGCCATACCTCTATGGCGGGAAAAACTATGTGCGGCGGGAAAAAACCCAGATTGGCAAGCAGCGCGTTTGCGTCCTTGTTTACGTGAGCGGGCACATACACGCCGCCGTGCTCCTTTATGAGGGCGCAGCACTCATCAAAGCTATAGCTTGTTGCGGAAATGAGCAGCTTTTCCTTTTCGCCCACTATCTCGTCGTTTTCGTCCATTATATATTGGTTGCCAAAATAATCCGGCTTGTTTTTTATATTTGGCAGCGCCTCATACACTATCTCGCCAAAATCGTACGCACGCTGAGCATCCGCAAAAAGAGCCAGCACGTGCACCTCCTCTGCCGTGGTCACCTCCACGCCGGGAATGAATGAAAGCCCGGCTCCGCGCGCAACGCTGGCAATAGCGGGAGCATTGGAGGCATTGTTGTGATCGCACACGGCAATAACATCCAGCCCCTTTATGGCAGACATATTTACTATATTGTTAGGCGTCATATCCTCTTCTGCGCAGGGTGACAGCACAGAGTGTATATGCAGGTCATAATAAACCTTCATGCGTAAAATCCGCGCTTCACGCGCCCTCTATGCCCAGCGCGTGCATTTCGCAGCACAGCTTATAAGCTGTTTTTGAGGATGAAAACATTATCATGCCCTCCTCGTTTGCCTTGTCCAGCGTGGGCTTTGGCACCTCTATATCCTCAGGTATTATAATGCAGGCAAAATCATGCAGGCAGGCCACGGCCACCACGTTGAGATGTGTCTGCACGGTTATCCACGCCATATCCGCCTCACCGCGCGCCATTACCCAGCTTAAAAGATCGCAGACGCAGCCGTCTGTTATTTCTCCGTCCATATTTTCCACGGCAGTGAGCTGCTTTAGATCCAGCTTTGCCATAAGTTCCTTTACCGTTACCATATATTTATCCTTTCTCTATTTCGGTATCCTTGCTCTTGCTTGCCAGATCCACCATCTCCTCGGCAAGGAAGCGTACCTTTTCCTTTAATATGAATATACAATCCATCTCGTTTGCGTGACCGCGAACTATATCCTCTGCAAGAGCGCGGCAGCTTGGCGCGCCGCAGCTTCCGCAGTCCATACCCGGCAGCTTTTGCACCAGCTCTTCTATCTGAGCCACCTTTTGCATCGCCACCGTCATATTGTCGTCCAGCTTCATAACGTCCAGCGGCTCTATGGGCATGCTCATATCCGCAGAGCCATCCCGCGCGTAGGCCTGCGTTTTAGTCAGCTCTTCAAAATCATCGCCCAGCGTATCGCATATTCTTTTTATACGCGCCTGCGCAACAAAGGAGCTTTCAAACACCAGCGGGCCTCCTACGCAGCCGCCCGTGCAGGCCAGCCCCTCAAAGAAATCTATATCTGAAAGCTTGTTGTTTTCTATATCCTCAAGCGCCTTGAGCACATTTGCTATACCATCCACCGCAAGCGAATTTGGCCTGCCTACTGCGGCCGTTTCTCCGCCGCTGTTTGCCCAGCCCACACCTATAGCGCCCGCGCGCTCCTGCTCAAACGGCTGCATTTCTCCCTTTAACTGACCTGCCAGCAGACCGTATACCTCCAGCATGGATATTGCGCCGTCCACATTGCTCTTTTTCTTGGCAAGGGGGGATTTTACGCTGGTCATCTTGGCGGGACAGGGCGTTATGAAATATGCGCCTATCTCAGATATATCAACGTTGTTTTTTGCCGCAAATTCCTGCTTTGCTATTTTTGCCGCTACCTCCATGGGTGCGTCCACATCCACTATATTTTCCAACAGATCCGGGAAGCGCACCTGTATTAGGCGCAGCACAGCGGGGCAGGCAGAGGAAATAAGCGGCTTTATATCTGCGTTATTAAGCCGCTCCGCTATTGCGGCAGAGCATATCTCCGCGCCGCGCGCCACCTCAAACACGGCATCAAACCCCATCATTTTAAGGCCGGAGAGCAGCTTTTCCACATTGTTGAGCGCCTTAAACTGCCCGTACAGCGCGGGGGGCGGCAGCGCGATCTTATATTTGAATTCATTTATGCTGGAGAGCGGGTCTGTTACCGCGCTCTTTGCGTGATAAGGACACACACGTATGCACTCTCCGCAGTCTATGCAGCGCTCCGCCAATATTTTGGCCTTGCCGTTTTGCACACGTATTGCCTCTGTGGGGCAACGCTTTATGCAGTTGGTGCAGCCTGAGCATTTTTCTTTGTTGAGCGTTACCGAGTGAAAATACTTTCTCATTTCATGCCTCTAATTTATAGAAAACGACATTGTTATAGTTGTGCCCTCAGGGGTGGAAACTATGTTCATATCGTCGCTGTTTTTATTTATATTTGGCAAACCCATGCCCGCGCCAAAGCCCATTTCCCGTATATCTTGAGACGCGGTGGAATAGCCCTCCTTCATAGCAAGGTCTATATCCGGTATGCCCGGACCGGTGTCTTTGCATATTATGGTTATTTTGCCCTCATCCATCTCTATGGACATAACGCCGCCCAGGCTGTGTATTATCATATTTATTTCCGCTTCATAAGAGGCTATGGCAATTTTTCTTATGAGCGTGGGGTCTATGCCAATTTGCTTCAGCTTGCGCTTTATTCTGGCAGAGGCTTCCCCCGCCGCTGCAAAATCGTCTTTTAGGACCTCGTATTCTCTGGTATACACCATATTTTCACTCACCCCGCATTCCGCCTTTTATGCCGTTTTTATACAGCAGGCCGCAGGCTGTGAACATGGGCAGCTCAGTAGTCATCAAAACCATGTCCATATCTACCGCCATTTCAATTATATCCTCTGCGGGCACCTTTCCCCGCACAAACATTATATATTGTATATCAAGCATCTCCGCCGTTCTCAGCACGTGGTTGTTCACCAGCCCGGTCAACAGTATTGCGTCGTGCTTTGTGAAGGCCAGCACATCGCTCATCATATCAGAGCCGCAGGCGCAATATATATCATTGTCCGGCAGATCCTCGCCGCACAGCACCCTTGCGCCCAAAAGCTCAAGTAATTCCGCTCTTTTCAAAATTTGTCCTCCTGTATAATATAATTTTGCCTACTATTATATATTCCGCAATTCCTGCATTTTTTGCTTGCATAAAAACGCCGCTCCTGCGGGTTATTGGGTCACTTTGCATCAAAAGAAAACTGGCATATATCCATGGCTACATCCGCAAATATCTGCTTTGCAAAATCATCCGGATAGGGATCAAGGTATACAACGCGCTCTATGCCTGCGTTTACTATCATTTTTGCACAGATGGAGCAGGGCTGGTGCGTGCAGTATATGGTTGCCCCGTCTATGGATATTCCCAGCTTTGCCGCCTGTATTATTGCGTTTTGCTCTGCGTGTATGGCATAGCATATCTCCGCACGCTCACCTGAGGGTATACCCATGTTGTTTCTTATGCACTCTCCCCGTTCCTTGCAGCTTGCCATGCCGGAGGGCGCGCCGTTGTAGCCCGTGGTGAGTATGCGTTTGTTTTTTACTATGAGCGCGCCAATATTTCTGTTTGGCTTGTAACAGCTAGACCATTTTGCAATTTCGCAGGCAAGATCCATAAACCTTTTATCCCATTTATCCATACGCGTTCCCCTCTATGATATTGTAATTAAAGTTTTGGCAGGTCTGTAATAAGTATTAGCTCTATTTTACTATTTTTAAGAGATCATATGTTAAGCGAAATACGCAGATTGAGCTAGTATTTTGGAGTATTTGTTATATACAGCCGCATATTTTTATTTAAATCCAATTTTTAAATATTTTTACCAACTTGTTTTGTTTGATTTATTGCAGTTATGCATATATTATAGTAACAGAATATTAGCACTCAAGTTTGCTGAGTGCTAACAAATATAAAAAATATTTTAGGAGGCATAGTATGACAATAAAACCTTTAGGCGACAGAGTGGTAATTAAATCTGTTGAAGCTGAAGAAACCACAAAGAGCGGCATAGTTCTGCCGGGTACGGCAAAAGAAAAGCCCCAGATGGCAGAGGTTGTAGAGGTTGGCCCTGGCGGCATGGTTGACGGCAAGGAAGTTAAAATGGAAGTTTCAAAGGGCGACAAGGTTATATATTCCAAGTACGCCGGCACAGACGTAAAGCTGGACGGAAACGAATACGTTATAGTTCGTCAGTCAGACATTCTCGCGGTAGTTAAATAATATAGGAGGAAACAAACAATATGGCAAAACAGATAAGATTTGGCGAAGAAGCCCGCCGTGCACTTGAAAGCGGCGTGAATCAGCTTGCAAATACAGTTAAAGTAACGCTGGGGCCGCGCGGCCGCAACGTTGTTCTGGATAAAAAGTTCGGCGCTCCCCTCATCACAAACGACGGCGTAACAATAGCTAAAGAGGTAGAGCTTGAAGATCCCTTCGAAAACATGGGCGCACAGCTTGTTAAAGAAGTTGCCACCAAGACAAACGACGTAGCTGGCGACGGCACAACAACGGCTACTCTGCTGGCACAGGCAATAATACGCGAGGGTCTCAAAAACGTAGCGGCGGGTGCAAACCCCATGGCTATCAAAAAAGGCATACTCAAGGCTTCCGAAAAGGTGGTTGAGGGTCTGCAGGCCATGAGCAAATCAATAGACGATTCCAAATCCATAGAGCAGGTAGCCAGCATATCCGCTGCCGATGAAAACATAGGCAAGCTCATAAGCGAGGCTATGAAAAAAGTTGGCAATGACGGCGTTATAACCGTTGAGGAAGCCAAAACCATGCAAACCGAGCTAAACGTTGTTGAAGGTATGCAGTTTGACCGTGGCTACGCTTCGGCCTACATGGTAACGGATACAGACAAGATGGAAGCCGTACTTGACGATCCCATGATACTCATAACCGACAAAAAGGTCACCAGCATACAGGATCTGCTGCCCGTACTTGAGCAGATAGTTCAGCTGGGTAAAAAGCTGTTCATAATAGCCGAGGATATAGAGGGCGAGGCGCTGGCTACGCTGGTTGTAAACAAGCTGCGCGGCACATTCACCTGCGTTGCCGTTAAAGCTCCCGGCTTTGGCGACCGCCGCAAGGCAATGCTGCAGGATATAGCCATAC
>CAYXBW010000073.1:0-2587 GCA_964463305.1 uncultured Christensenella sp.
TTATGAACAGATCGTTAGCGATTGGAATTTCCCTCCTGTCTAATATACGCTCCGCATCGCGAAACGCTTTCCCAAGCCTCTGCTGCCCCGAATATCAAAAAACGGACAGCTCTCGCCGCCCGCATATCATTCGCACATTGCCGTTCATAAGCGCCCGCCAATGGCCGCGCCCACAAAAAGCTATTTGACACTGCCGCGCTCTAAGCGGGCAGGTGAGAAACGGGCAGTTTCTGCTTTATTTTGCTTTGTTAATATACCACGCGGCAGCTCGCCGTGTCAAGTGTTTACAGTTTATTTATTCCGAACCGCGCCCTGCACTTCTTTAAAAAATTCAGCTCATACGGCGAAGCCTTTCTCAAATCAAATCATCCATATATCTCGCGCATCAGTTCCCCGCCCAGTTCCTGCTGCAAGCCCAGATCGAAAAGCATTTGCAGCAGCCCGTATCTCACGCGCATATCCTTGGCATAATATATGCAGTCCAAAAACATTTGCCTGTCCACTCCTCGCTGCACGGGCGAATAGGGCGCGTCCATCGCGCGCAGTATCTCCGCCTGACGCACAGAGGTTGGCAGTCCCGCCGCCAGCTCCATTATTTTCGTCCAGTTTTGCTCCAGACGGTCTATACGCGCCAATACGGCTGCGGGCGCGTTTTTACCCGCCTTGCGCTCCATCTTTATCACCGCGTCCGCCGCGCTTCCGTATGCGCGCGCTATATCAGCCTCCCAAGCCGCAGCATCTGCGGTTTTTGCCATTTCTCTGGCTCTGTCAAAATCCACCCTCGTTTCGCGCAGCAATTCAAAAAGCCGTGTGGCAATTACGGAAGCAATACCCACCGCCGTACCGTGCAGCATATTGGGCATACCCAGTTCGGTAAATCTCACATCAAAGAAGTGCGCCAACTGATGCTCCGCACCCGAACCCGGCTGAGAGCTGCCATTATAGCTCATGGGAAAACCGGAAAGTGTTAGCCCGTTCATCACCGCCGCCACAACATCATCTGCGCGCTCTGCTATGCCGTCTGCCTTCTCCACCACCATGTCAGCAGCCTGTTTCACTATTCCCGCGCTGTATTCACAAAAATAATCGTCCGTTATAATGGCGGCTATGCGCCAATCCAGCAGTGAAACATACTTGCCCAGCATATCTCCCACGCCCGCCGCCAGCATTTCCATGGGCGAATTTTTAATAACGTCAATCTCTCCCACCACGGCATAGGGCGTCTGCGAATTTATGGTAGTTTTGAGCTTATTTATTAGCAGTATGGAAACGCTTGTATTAAAGCCATCCATAGAGGCGGATGTTGCCGCTATGGCAGACGGCCTGCCGGTGCGCGCGCCCACATACTTGCAAAGATCGTTTATTGTGCCGCTTCCCACGCCCAGCAGCAGATCGTATTCAGTACTCGCCGCTATGAGCAGCCTCCCGATGGCCTCCGCGTCTGCATGCAGCTTTTCATCCGTAAAAATATACTCGCCAAACTGTATGCCCGCCGCCTTGAGCAGCTCTTTCACCCGTCCCCCCAGCGCCCTTTCCGTGTTAACATCAGAAACCACCAGCGGACGCGAAAACCCACCGCGCGAAATAATTGCGGGCAGCTCTTCCGCCGCATCACCGCCAACAACGACCTCGCGCGAGGCGGAGGAATGCCGTCTGCCGCACTCGCAGTCAAATTCCAGCCCTATATATTTTTTCGGGTCGGCCCAAATTTCCATAATATATCTCCCCAATTTGCATTTTTGCGCATAAAACCTTCCAATAAGATTATACACCAAGCCCGCACGGCGCACAAACTGTATAAATGCTCATATTTGTGTGCTATACTTTACGGGTAAGAACTTGTAAATACACACGCCACGGAGGAGCCTTTGTGTACACGGTAAAAACATTTCTGGATGAAATGATATATAAATTCACAGAGCAGCCGCGCGGACTTGATTTTTCGCGCAACGTCTACCCCTATGCTGACGAATCTGACAATGTGTGGTATGAGCGCACCGCCAAAAAGCATATCCGCACTATTTTTTCATACTTTGAAGATAAAAGCCTGCCCGTACTGGATCTGGGCTGCGGCAAGGGCTATGTGCTTTATCAGCTCCAAAAAATGGGGTTTGCGCACACGGACGGTATAGAGTACAACCCGGAGTTTGCTGCCATCGCGGAAGAAAACATGGAAAAACTGGGGCTTGCAGATAAGGTGAATATATCTAACATGGATGCGCGTGAATTTATGGGTTATGACAGCTACGCAATAGCGTATATGTTTCATCCCTTCGGCGGAGAAACTATGCGCGCCGTGCTGGAAAATATAGAAGATAGCCTGGCGCGCCGCCCGCGAAAATTTTACGCTGTATATTTTTACCCCGTAGAGCATGTGATGTGGGACGAATCACCCTTCTTTGTGCGCAAAATGTCTATGGTGATGGAGTTTTTGAATACGGAGCTGGACGTATATTACTACGAACACGACCCCGCAAGAAGACCACGAAGAAAGCCCCGCTTCCGCGATGTGCTGGAAGATAAAATGGGCTATTGATTTTTTGCCTTTGCATGGACGGTGCAGGGGCAATATTTTCGCATTGGTATA
>CAYXBW010000073.1:2687-8072 GCA_964463305.1 uncultured Christensenella sp.
CAATATTTTCGCATTGGTATAAAGGAGCATTTAATGGATACAAAAAAACTGCTGGCTGATGAATTTGGCCTAAGCATAAGCATTTCCGGCAACATAATAAACCTCATTGAGGAGGGCAACACAATACCCTTCATAGCCCGCTACAGAAAGGAGCTTACCGGCTCGCTGGATGACCAGATATTGCGCGAATTTTCAGAGCGGCTGGCGTACCTTAAAAATCTGGCGCAGCGTAAAGCGGAGGTTATAGCCGCCGTGACAGAGCTTGGCAAGCTGACGGAGGCATGGCAGGCCTCCGTTGAGGCGGCTGCCACACTTGCCGAGGTGGAAGATCTGTACCGCCCGTACAAGCAAAAAAGACGCACAAGAGCAAGCATAGCGCGTGAGCGCGGGCTGGAGCCGCTTGCTGCCGCGCTGTACGCTCAAGATATCAAAAGCGGCAGCGCCGAGGCTCTCGCCGCACCATATATAGACCCTGCCAAGGAGGTTCCCGATGCCCAAACTGCGCTGGCGGGCGCAATGGATATAATCGCGGAAGATATTTCAGATGACGCGCAGCTGAGAAAAACTTTGCGTACGCTGCTTTCCCGCCACGCGGATATAAGCTCTGCCGCCGCCAAGGAGGAAGATTCCGTATACCGCACCTATTACGAATTTTCGCAGCAGGCATCCGCGCTCCCCTCCCACCGCATACTGGCAATGAACCGCGGCGAAAAGGAGGGCTTCTTAAAGGTAAAAACCGTGGTGGACGATGAAGCCATGCTGGGCGTGCTTTATAAATTTGCGGTAAAAGAGGGCAGCATAACAACGGAATACGTTCGCCGCGCAGCAGCAGATAGCTGGCAGCGCCTGCTTTTTCCCTCGCTGGAACGTGAGCTGCGTTCGCTTTTGACGGAACGCGCAAATGAGCAGGCCATAAAAATGTTTGGGCAAAACCTCAAGCCCACGCTAATGCAGCCTCCGCTCAAAGGGCGGGTGGTGCTGGGCTTTGACCCGGCTTACCGCACCGGCTGCAAGCTGGCCGTGGTGGACGAAACAGGCAAGGCGCTTGATACGGCGGTTATATACCCCACCCCTCCCAACAACAAAGTAGCAGAAGCCGAAGCTATGCTTAAAAAGCTCATAGAAAAGCATGGCGTGAGTGTTATAGCCATTGGCAACGGCACGGCTTCGGGCGAGTCTGAGCTATTTGTTGCGGAAGTAATATCAAAGCTCCAGCGTGATGTTTCCTATATAATGGTGAACGAAGCGGGCGCTTCCGTGTATTCCGCCTCCAAGCTGGGCGCGCAGGAATTTCCTGATTTTGATGTGTCGCTGCGGAGCGCAGTATCAATAGCCCGCCGCCTGCAAGACCCGCTTGCAGAGCTGGTGAAGATAGACCCAAAAGCCATTGGTGTTGGGCAATACCAGCACGATATGCCCGTAAAACAGCTGGACGAAACGCTGACCGGCGTGGTGGAGGACTGCGTGAACAGCGTGGGCGTGGATATAAACACGGCCTCTCCCGCCCTTTTAAGCTACGTGGCGGGCATTTCTTCCGCGCTCTCCAAAAACATAATAGCCTATAGAGAAGAAAACGGGGCTTTTACCGCGCGTACCCAAATAAAAAAGGTACCCAAGCTGGGGCCAAAGGCCTTTGAGCAATGCGCGGGGTTTTTGCGCGTGCCCGGCGGAAAAAACATGCTTGATAACACAGCCGTGCATCCCGAATCCTACCCCGCCGCCAAAAAACTGCTGGAGCTGCTGGGCGCGAAGCCAAGCGAGCTTTCCACTATAAGTGATGACATAAAACGTTACGGCGAAGAAAAAGCCGCCGCGGAGTGCGGCATAGGTCTGCCCACACTTAAAGATATAGCCTCTGAGCTGAAAAAGCCGGGGCGTGATATAAGGGACAGCCTGCCGCCTGTAACGCTTCGGCAAAGCGTGCTTTCCATAGAGGACCTAAAACCGGGCATGGAGCTTTCCGGCGTGGTGAGAAACGTTATAGATTTCGGCGCCTTTGTTGATATAGGCGTACATCAGGACGGACTGGTGCACATATCCCAAATGGCGGACAAATATATAAAGCACCCCTCAGAGGCCGCCAGCGCGGGCGATACCGTAAAGGTGTGGGTATTGGCAGTGGATGCTGAAAAAAACAGGATATCCCTTACTATGAAACCACCCAAGTGACGCTGTTTTGCGCCTGCAAATATCAACGTATCATTTTAAACAGGAAACAGGAGAAATAAGTATGACAAAAAGAGCATTAGTGATAATAGACATTCAAAATGACATAACGAAGAATTACAAAGAAATAATTGACAATATCAATAAAGCTATTGATTGGGCAGTAAAAATTGATATCCCCGTTGTCTACATAAGGCACGAAAATTTATCCGCGGGCACAAGAACCTTCAAGCCCAATACCATTGGGGCTGAATTGGCTTCAGACTTGAAAATAGTATCTGAAAATATTTTTACCAAATCAAAAGGAAACGCATTGACCAGTGAAGAGTTTGCAGACTTTATATGCAAAAATGAAATAGATGAATTTTTCATAACAGGGGCAGACGCCATTGCCTGTGTTAAATCAACATGCTTCAACATGCGTAAAGCCAACTATATTGTAAATGTACTGTCTGATTGTATTACCAGCTATGATAAAAGAAAGATTGACGAAATGCTAGCCTACTATGAAAGCAAAGGCTGTAAAGTCATTGGTTTGAACGATCTGCAAGGCTAGGTATTTTGCCGCGCGGTTTTTGTTTGTGTCCTATTCCGCCGGAGGGTCTTGATCTGCGCCGCTACCAGTTGGCGAAGGCTCTGCTGGCGGATCGGTAGTTTCCGGCTGTCCGCTCGCCTGATCTCCCGTATTTCCCTCTTGGGGCTGCTCATCCTGCCCTGGCGGCGGGTTTGTGGCTGAGGTTCCATCCACGTATTTTATCTCATCTTCCTTTATCCAGCCCAGCCGCTCTCTGGCCTGCTGCTCCACATATTCATCAGAACCTATATAGTCAAGCTCGCTTTTTTTGAAATCCAGCTGCCGCTCCAGCTCTTCCTGCTGCTGCTTCAATTCCTCCTGCTTTTTGAGCTGCTCACTCAAAACAGACTGCTGGCTCACGTAGCTTATGCCTACGTAAATAAGCACTCCTATAAGAATTATTATCTTCAGCCTGCCAAAGCCAGATTTTTTAGCTGCCAAAGCGCGCCTCCGTTCCATTGCTTTCACTCATAATAGCACAGCGGCGCAAAATCTTCAAGCCAAGCGTATTTATGAGCATACGGTGTCCAAAAATGTATTGAATTAGAGAAGTGTTGTGGTATAATTTAATAGTATTTTTATGCGCGTCCGTACATTTGAACAACGCGGCTAAAGCGCACGTTATGCAGGAAAGGATCTTTTTAACATGAAAAAAGTTTTGACCATTGCGCTCTGCGCAATTTTAGCGTTCGGCGTATTTTCCGGTTGTGCGCCCGCGCCGGCGGCTTCTCCCGGTACTGATCCATCGCCCGCGCAGCAAACGGCACAGGCAACTCCCGCGCCCATAGCAAGCGCTTCGGAAACTCCCGCCGCGTCACAGGAAGCGGCCAAACCGGCTGACCCAACACCAGCGCCCACCCCCGACCCTACGCCGGAGGACGCTTCGCCCACTACGGGTCTCAGGGGTATAAATACCACCTATAAGCCCATAATAGTGCAAATAGAAAACGAACCGCCCGCCCGCCCGCAGAAGGGCATACAGTGGGCGGACGTGGTATACGAAACAATGATAGAGGGTATAGACACGCGCTTTACCTGCGTTTTCAATGACATTCTTTGGCGTACAGATTCACCGGAAGAGCTTGACGTTGGACCGGTGCGCTCCTCACGCTACTATCATCAGTGGATACAGGGCGAGTGGGACGCGCTTTACGTGCATCAGGGCGGCGCGGAAACTCCCGGCCTTGAGAGCTACATCTGGGGTCCCAGCAACGATCATATAAAGGTACGCATAAACGGCGCAGGCAAGGGCGCGGTGAACGCTGATTACATATACCGCCGCAAAAACACTGGCAAGGCGCTGGAACACACCGCCTATACAGAGCTGCACAAGGATCTTGAGGTGTACAACTACGAACCCGCGCAGCGTCAGCCGCTAAAGTTTTATCCGCTTCAGGACTATGCAGAGCGTCCGGCAATAGAAAAGATCGGCCTTGCGTTTTGGTCACAAAACAACACGGGCGCAGATTTCTGGGCAAAGCCCGGCTGGGTGGAATACCGCTATGACGCTGCTTCGGATAAGCTCATACGCTACATGAGCGGCAAGGAATTTATAGCCGAGGAGACGGGTAAGCCGCTTGAAGTGCAAAACCTTGTGGTGCAGTACGTTACCGTATATGATTTCCCCAATGAACAGGGACGCAAAAAGGTAGACGTATTTGGCGAAGGTCCGGCTGAGTTCATAATACACGGCAAACACATAACGGGAAGCTGGAAACGTGAAAACGTTGCCAACGCCCCCACCATATATTACGACGACAAGGGCGAAGAAATAATATTCACTCCGGGAAATACATGGATAGAAATGTACCCGAATGACAAACAGGTGGACGTTAAGTATGCGGACGGCACGGAATACCGCACAAACACAGACCAGCCATAAAACAAGAGCCTCCCCAGCGGAGGCTCTTTCAATAATTTGACTCATTTGCGGTGAATTTACATGCTTGCCTAGCGCGCAAGTAGTGATATATAATGTATAAGATATAGATTTTTAAAGGGAGAACATACATGCCAAAATATACCAAACAGGATCTGCATACAATAATAAAGGAAAAGGACATAAAGTTTCTGAGACTTCAGTTTACCGATATTTTCGGTATACTTAAAAACATAACCGTTATGGCCAGCAATCTGGATAAAATAGTAGATGAGGGCTGCATGTTTGACGGCTCCTCTATAGACGGTTTTGCGCGTATAGAGGAATCAGATATGATGCTTATGCCGGATATAGATACTTTTGAGGTATTCCCCTGGTCTAACCCCAAGGGACGCACCGCGCGCTTCATATGCGATGTTTACACGCCCGCCGGAGAACCGTATAAATCATGTCCGCGCCGCATACTCAAAAACCAGTTGGAAGAAGCCGCCAAACTTGGCTACACTTTCAACACCGGGCCGGAATGTGAATTTTTTCTCTTCGAGAAGGACGAGCACGGCAAGGCCACAATAAACACGAACGATGAGGGCGGCTATTTTGACCTTGCTCCGCTTGATACGGGCGGAGCGGCGCGCAGAGACATCTGCATAGCACTTGAGGAAATGGGCTTCAAAATAGAAGCCTCCCACCACGAGTGTGCCGCCGGTCAGCACGAGATAGATTTTAAATACGGAAATGCGCTCAAAATGGCGGATGACGTTATGAC
>CAYXBW010000073.1:8172-12014 GCA_964463305.1 uncultured Christensenella sp.
GCTAAGGGTTCGGCTACGCGTCTTGAACTGCGCAATCCCGATCCCTCCGCAAACCCTTATCTGGCATTTGCGGCAGCACTGGCGGCAGGGCTGGAGGGCATAAAGAATGGCGCGGTGCCTCCGCCGCCCGTAAACAAAAATATATATACGCTTACAGCAGAAGAGCAGAAGACGCACAAAATAAAGCGTATGCCCCAGAATATGTTTGACGCTATACAGGATTTCAAAAAGGACGAGCTTATGCTGGCTGTACTGGGAGAGAGCGCTTTTCGCAAATATCTCAAGGGCAAGGAAGAGGAATGGCTGGATTATTCTTCTCACGTACACGATTGGGAACGAGAGCAGTACCTCACAAAGTATTGATAGGCTGTTTCAACCGCAGCCCCATAGATCGCAATATAAGTGAAAATATTAAAAAACCGCTTCCACAGCTTGGAGGCGGTTTTCGCTTTTTACAGCTATTCAGCTCAACAAAGCGCCGCATGCGGCGGCATTGATTTTATTCTCATCAGCGCACTGCCGGATTTTGCTTCACGCTATCGTTTTTGTACACATTGAATGTGAACACAAGACCCTCCTGCTCCATTGGCTCTGAGCTTTCGCACAGCCGCCAACCCGCGCGCCCGTCCAGCGGATTTATTGCCGTGTCATGCTCTGCGCTGGCTTTAACCTTAGTTATGTAGGCTGTATCACAGCAATCCATTAGCTGGTTGTATACAGAGGCCCCGCCTATCACAAAAACATCATCACTCCTGTGTTTTTCAATTGCCGCAAATAGCTGCTCCATGCTGCGGCAAAGCTCCACTCCCTCGCAAGCGAAGCTCTCATCATCTGAAAGCACTATGTTTGTGCGCCCGGCAAGCGGCTTTCCGCCCGGCAATGATCTGAGCGTGGCCTCACCCATCACCACCACCTTGCCCTTTGTTTTTTCTCTGAAATATTTCATATCCTGCGAAATATGAAAAAGCAGGTCTCCCGCTTTGCCAATTCCCCAGTTTTCATCCACTGCCACAATAAAATTCATGCTTTCCCCCTCACACCGCCACGGGTATTTTTACATCCAGCTCATGCGCTGTGTAGTCTATCAGCTTAATACTTTCCTTTGTAAACGCATAAAAATCATCTATGCTCTGATCCATCCACAGCTTGGGCGCGGCATACGGCTTGCGCTCTATTATCTCCTCCACTATGGGTATGTGCCTGTCATATATGTGCGCATCCGCAATAACATGCAGCAGCTCTCCCGCAATTAGGCCGGAAACCTGCGCTAACATATGCACCAGCGCCGCGTACTGAGCCACGTTCCAGTTGTTTGCCACCAGCATATCCTGACTTCGCTGGTTCAGCACCGCATTCAGCCTGTTTCCCGTTACGTTGAAAGTAACGCTGTACGCGCAGGGATACAGCCGCATTTCGCTTAGATCGTGGTGGTTGTATAAATTTGTCATTATGCGGCGGGAAAGCGGATTTTTTTTCAAATCAAAAAGCACCCTGTCCACCTGATCCATATCGCCCTCCGGGTAGCTGTGCTTCACGCCCAGCTGATAGCCGTAGGCCTTGCCTATACTGCCGTTTTCATCCGCCCAGGAATCCCATATGCGGCTTGAAAGCTCACTGATATTGTTTGACTTTTTTTGCCATATCCAAAGCAGCTCATCTACAGCAGACTTAAAAAAAGTCTTTCTAACCGTCAATGCGGGAAATTCCTCCGCAAGATCGTATCGGTTCACTATGCCAAAGCGCTTCACGGTATGAGCGGGCGTTCCGTCCTCCCATACCGGCCTTACATCGTATTCACTATCCCAAAAACCGTTTTCCAGTATATCTTTGCAATTCTGTATAAAAATTTCGTCCGCGCGGCTCATAAAACGCCCTCCAAACAACCTTAAAATCTACCCATTTATTATATCATATAATGAGGGTGTTTATACTCAAACATAGCATGTTTTTTGCAGCGCCTATAGCTCTGCGCTTTTTTAGCTTCCTTATGCCGCTTTTAAGCGAGAGGCATACCGGCGTCATATGCTTTCAAATAAAACCGCGTTTTGAAGTTGATAACTGTATAAAAAACTCACATATTATGGTAAAATATACGAAAAGCCTTACTTGGGGGAGAACATAAATGGCAAAGCATGTAAAAATGATGGTGCTGGACACCTGCCCGCACTGCAAGCACGCCTTTGAAATGATGGACAAGCTGCGCAAACAACATCCCGAATACAACGATGTAGAAATTGAAGTTATAGACGAAAATTGGGAAAGCGAAAAAACGGAAGGCTACGATTATTGGTATGTGCCCACATTTTTTGTGGACGATATAAAGGTGCACGAGGGTGTTCCCACCCTTGCGGCAATAGAAACGGTTTTCCGCGAGGCGCTTAGCTGACAAACGAGGGCTTAAGCAGTGATTTTTGTTGTTTTACTTATAATAGTGGCTATTTTAGCGGCCTTGTTTGTTATTATATTTTTGATATCAAACAAGGTTTTTAATGTTGCGGTTAAGGCCAAGGTACCCAAGGCGCGCGTTATTGAAACAAACGCTAGTGATTCTGCAGACGCAGACCGAAGCGAAGAAAGGGCAAATCGCGCATGGCTTGAAGCCAAGCTCTTTGAGGAGCTTCACATCACGGCGGCAGACAACACGCCGCTTTTTGGGCGCATACTCTGCGCAGACTCCTTCTCCCATAAATGGGCGGTGATTTGCCACGGCTTCACGGGAAGCGGGCTTAAAATGGGCTCCTGCTCACACCACTTCCACACGGCAGGCTATAACATACTTCTGCCCGATCTGCGCGGCTGCGGCAATAGCGGCGGCAAGTATTATGGAATGGGCTGGCTTGATTCACAAGACATGCTGCTATGGATAAAACAGGTACTGGCGCGTGACCCCGATGCCAAAATTGTTTTGACGGGCGGCTCTATGGGCGGAGCCACAGTTATGATGACTACCGGTCTTGATCTGCCTGCAAATGTGGTTGCGGCGGTGGAGGACTGCGGTTACACAACCGTATGGGACGAATTTACGCATCAATTAAAAAAGGTATTCGGGCTGCCGCAATTTCCCTTTTTGCATATAGCGAACATAATGGCCAAAAGACGCGCAGGTTACTCCTTTAAGGAGGCCTCAAGCATAGACCGTGTAAAATGCTCTCATACGCCCACGCTTTTCATTCACGGCACAGCGGACGAATTTGTGCCATTTTCCATGCTGGACGAAAATTATAAAGCCGCCGCTTGCCCAAAACAGCGCCTTGCCGTGGAGGGTGCGGGGCACGGTGTGAGTATGGATGTTTCCCCTCAGCTATACTGGAATACAGTGGATAGCTTTCTTGCAGAATATATGGGTGAGTGATATGGAAAAGTGTTCAAGGCTTTTTATTGCCGCAGAACTGCCGCCATCATTTACACATGAATTAGTATCGTTCGTTACTGCGTTAAAGCTTTCTGTTGCTGCAAATTACGTGAGCAGCAGCAATTACCACGTAACCTTGGCCTTTCTTGGCAATACTCCTATTTCTTATGCCGGGCGCATTTCCGCCCTAATTGATGCGGGCGCAAAAGATGGGCTGGGCGAAATCTTGCTGGGAAAGCCCGGCATATTCGGCAAGCCTGACAACGCCATATTGTGGTGCGGACTGCACCAAACCGCTCCCCTGCTTGACATGGCTGCAAATATTCGCTCTGGCTTGGACGCCGAAAACATATCATATGATATTAAACCCGTAAAGCCTCACATCACCCTTGCCCGAAAGGCACGCACCTCAGGTATAGCGCTGCCCTCCCCCAATGCTTTGCGCGGAAGTGTCCCCGCGGTAACACTCTTTGAGAGTACGCGTATAGAC
>CAYXBW010000074.1:0-12012 GCA_964463305.1 uncultured Christensenella sp.
CCATTTTTTCACGCTAAAGAGTAAGCGTTTCAAAGGCTGAAAGCGTCATAGGCTTGGAGAACAAAAAACCCATGCCCTGGTTGCAACGCAGCCGCTTAAGTATGTCCACCTGCTGAGGGGTTTCAATTCCTCCTGCTACAATCGTTATACCCAGCTCACGCGCCATTTGCACCACATTTTTCAAAATAACGGTCTTTTTATCCACATTTTCGCCTCGCAAAAATTGTTTGTCCATCTTTATAAGGCTTACGGGCAGCTCTGTCAAAAGTCTCAGCGAGGTACAGCCACAACCAAAGTTATCCATACAAAGAACAAAACCCGCGTCTTTGAGTATGAGTGAATACTTTTTCAAATAGTAACTATTTTCAAATAGTGATTCCTCATCCATCTCAAGCTCCAGCAGGCATGGTTCAGTTTTATATTTCTCCACCATTTTTATTATCCGTTCGGTAAAATCGCTCTTGTATATGTTTAGCGGCGATAGATTCACAGACAGAGGTACAGGCATGGCCTCATTTTCAGTCCACTTTTTTATTAGCTTGCAGGCCTGTTCCAGCATGTATATATCAAGCTCCGCAATGTTTCCGTTTTGCTGCAAAAGCGGTATAAAAGTATTTGGCATTATTAGCCCCTGCTCCGGGTGCTGCCAGCGAGCCAACACATCCGCACCCACTATGCGTCCGGTATTAAGGTCGTATTTCGGGTGAAAATAGGGCACAAATTCCTGCCGCTCCATGGCTCCGGCAGAGTCTGCCAGCAGCTTTTTCAAAAGGTTGCTCTCTTCTTGCAGATTCTTTTTATATATTTCGTATGGCGTTTTGCGCTGCCTTGAAGTTCGCATGGCCAACGCCGCCATATCCCTTGCTGAAAGCAGATCCTCACCGCTGCCCTGCATCTCAAAAATACCGCAGCTAAACGCCCGCGGATAAGAATATTGCGAGACCCCATCAGTTACCTTTATGGAATTCAGCTTTTCCAGCAATGTTTCCACGCGCTTTACAAGCTGCTCCTCATCCTGCATTTCCAAAATCAATTCCACCTGATTTGGTATATCCCGGCAAATAAGCTCTCCACCGCCAATCCTGCGCCGCAGTGCATCCACTACTGATGCTACATTCATATCTCCCGCAGTAAAGCCGAAAAGACCGTATATCTTCAAATACTGCTCCATACATATAACAATATACGCATAATTGCCGCTGCGCAGCTTTTTATATTCCCGCTGCATTCCGCGCCAATCCAAAATGCCTTCCAGCCCGTCCGGCTCGGCTTCAATCTTCTCTTCTGGCTTCACTTCTATGACCTGCTCACGCACAGGCTCAACTTCTTTTGTTTTTTTGCTTTTAAAAATAGACATCAATATTCCCTCTCTCCCGCCATGCCCAATACTATTTTGTTATTTCTCTTAGCTATGGAGCAATACGAATGCTCATGCTCTATTTTATGCACCACTCCGTCAATGTTTACGGTAACATTGGGGTATATTCGCCCCCTGACGTCTATCTTGCCCCCAGGTTCCATTTCCTGCTTTTGATCCAGCTCTTCTAGCAGCGCATACTGCACCTCTATCTCCTTCTTCAGACGATTCTTCGCATATGTGTAGCGTATGGCAAGTATCTTCCTCTTCACTTCAGTTTCCGCATCCACAAGTCGCTTTTGCATATCCTGAAGCTGCTCTATTGCCTTGTTGTATTTGGATATTCTTTCCAATGCCTCTCTCTTTTCCGTATGAAGCTGAAGATTTCCTACAAGACAAATTTCCGTTTGCAAATTTATATCGTTTCCGATATTACGCGCCGAAATATCTCCCCCCGCCCGGCAAATACCGCCAATTATATTCTCACGCCCTCCTGAAAGCCGCACATCACAAGCGCAGCCCACATCCGCGCGCATTATAACGTCCGCGGTAAGATTTCCGCCGGCGCGCACCTTTGCATTTTCCACAAAGTAGCTTCTAACATTTCCCTTTGCCTTTATTACGCTGTTCTTTCCGGTAATGCCCTTGCATAATATTATATTGCCGCCAGATTGCAGCAGCGCGTTTTGCACATATCCGCGCACTATTATATCCCCCTGGGCCAATATTTCGCTGCCGGCGGTAACATTCCCATCAACAAAAACCATGCCTTCGTGCTCTACCCTGATGTTTGACAACTCGCCGTATGTCACAGCGGAATATACGTTTACAATGCCCTCACGCACGGTAACCATGCCGCTGCAAGCCGCGTACAGCTTGTTATCTGCAAAAACCGTGTTGTTTCCCGAAATATCACCCACATTTTTGCCATCTTTGGCCGGCAGCGTTTTGCCCAATATGTTCCAGCCGTTGCGGCCGGGCGTAGCGCTTATCACCTCGCACAGCAAATCTCCTTCAGAAACCTTTGTGTACTGTATCTTGGCATAGTCCGCAGCATTCAAAAACTCAGCCGGTTCCTTTGCCTCTGAAATATGATATTTTATTTGGGCGTCAGTTCCGTTTACCGGTCTTTCACCCTTCGCTATTTTGAAACGTTTATTATATACGGTGTAGTTTGCCAGCCTATATATATATTCGAAATTTATGCCTTTTATTACATTTTTTTCGCGCAGCTTTTGCAGTATATAGTCTTCTGTTATCTCTCTGCCGCCGTTTTGCGGCGGTTTTATTAGTATTCGCGCATTCATAAGATCGGGGGTAACATCAACCACAGCCTCGGCGTCTACAGGGTTCTTTATTTCCTCTGCCGCCTCCTGCTTTGCCGACGGTTCATGTATTGGCTCAGACACTTCCTCAACGTCAGCAAAAAGAGCACTCCGCAATATCTCCTCGGCAATTTCATCGCCACTGCGATCCGTAACCGCCCCGGCGATATGTGCCGCTATCTCCCGCTTGCTTATATTGCCAAGCCCTTCTAAATCTGACCTTAGGTCTTCTTGTATAGCGTCAATAATGTCCTGCCTGTTTTCGCTGCTCCCGCTCTTTTGAAGCATTCCCTATTACCCCTGTTTCCCTTTATCCCATATAATATTGATAACCAATATCACATTAATAAAACGTTGAATCAACTGATTTATACACGTTTTCACCAAGTGAAAATTACGCCGCAAAAAACTTTGCGCGTTCCACTCTTACTGCGCTCTGCCCACACAATCAATCGTTGAGCCTTCATCATATTAGCCGCAAAAACCGTTTCCCTACACCCTTGCATGCTATACAAAAAAATTTATTATTTCCCTGTACATACGCAAGCTGCATTTAGCGTATGTACAGGGGTAATGCCCACATCGTTCCCCGTCATATATTACACACAGCACACAGGCTGCTTAAGACCATTATAATACAACCATCTACTTTGTGTCACGCAATGCCCCGCGAGATTTTCTGCTTATCACCGCAATGCAGAAAATCATTGCCGCTAAGGAGAAAAACACTAGCGTACCCATTGATATACGAAAATTAAACTCATCTGCCAAAAAACCCAGCAACATAGGCGAAAACGAACCGCCCAGCCCGCTGGAAGCCATCATAAGGCTTGCTGCCAAACCACTTTGCGCAGGAAAATTTCCCGTTGCCGCACCCACCAGCATAGGCCATACCGGACCATATGCCATGCCTGCCGCCGCGCTTAGAGCCACAGCAAGATATGCGTTTGAGCAAAGCGCAAGACCAAGCAGCAGCGCCGCCGAAACACCGAACATCACCATTAAAACACGGGTGGGGTTGGCCTTTAATATACCAAACACTAGCCTTGAAACAGTCATGCCCAGCCAAAACGCCGATATGGCATATGCTCCTAGCTCTGCACTGTTTAGCTGGCTGTCAAAAAACGAATCTACAAAGAACGCAAGCCCGTTTTCCATACCCACGTACAAGAAAATACTTATCATTAGCGCAGCAAAAAGGCCGCCTTTAAATAAATTTGATAAGCCACCCTTCGTTTTTGCCAACTCCGGCTTTGGCTCTTCTTTGAATTCTGCCATCAACAGCACCGGCAAAAGCAGCACAAAACCCGCTCCAGCAACCGCAAAAACTACCCGCCAGTCTATTCCGCCTGCCATAAGAGCATTCACTATCACCGGCCCTGCAACCGCGCCCGCACTAAACGCCACCTGGGAAAGCGTAAGATTTTTTTCTGCCTTGAGCGGATCATTGTCTGAAAGCGCTGCCGAGCCTATACATTCGGACACGCTATATCCGAAGCCAACAATAAATATGCCCGCAGCAAAAGCGCCTGCCGAACCAGCTAAAAGCGTTATGGCACAGCCCGCAGCAAAAACCGGGACCGATATCGTCAGCACCTTTTTCTTGCCTATTCTGTCAGAAATACGTCCAAATATCAGCGGCATTACCAATATAGCCAAAAATTGCACCGTTACAAGCGAACCCATAACGGTATTATTAAGGCCAAATTCTCCTGCTATGTTTACCAAAACAAGCTGGAATCCCCCGCTTTCAAACCCCAGCAAAAATAGCAGCCCGCATATCAGCGGAAATATGAGCTTCTTAGCGCGTCCTTTCACAGATGCGTTTCCTTCCTCGTTTCTCCGCTTATGGCGGATCTTATGCACTGCATTACTGTTTCAAAATGCTTTCGCGCCTTTTTCATTTCACTTTTTTTACCGCTTTGCCTTGCCAAAAATATGTTAAGACACATTCCCCGCAGCATACCAATAAGTATTTCAAGTGTCTCTGCCGCGTCCCTCGTTCCAAATGTTATGCTGCCGTCCTCAAACCCCTTCATAACCGCTTCGCGAAAAAATGCCGCAACCTCTTTCAGCCTGTTTTTGAGCATTTTTTCTTGCTGCTCTGTGAGTTGGTTTACATATATATATATTTCCAGCTCACACATGAATGCCAAATAATATACGTTGTCTTCACACAAACCCGAATACATATCCAGTATTCTTTCTATCTGCTCGCGTCCCTTACCGGCTTCATATCCATCCGCAAAGGCCAGAAGCCTCCCGTTTTCATCAGTATATCGCTTCATTATGCGGTTCATTACAGATATCACAATGTCCACCTTTGTGGGAAAATAATGATATACCGTAACTTTGCTTATTTCACCGGCCAAGGCTATCTCTTCCACAGTTGTTTGAAATATACCTTTACGGCAAAACAATTCCAAGGCAGTGTCTGTTATGTGCCTCAGATTATATTCCACTATTCTCCTGCTATTATTTTTCACACTCATAAAGCACCCCACTCTTTTGTGTATAAATAGCCAGCATCAACCCTTTTCATGGTTAGTTTATCATACGAGAACAAAATGTCAAATGCACGAAGCGCTTATTTTCTGTCAGGTTATTTTGTTATTGCATAAAAATGCCTCCAATTGACAATACCGTGTGAAGGTATTAAGACCGCTCCCCGCAGCAAAGACTGCTAGGTATAAGCTCCGGCGCGCAATGCGCGCGTTTGCAAATCGCAGCAGAGCTGCGGAAATTTTGACCCGGAGTGATTAAGAAAATTTGCTAAAAGTGTTGCTGTTCATTCTCAAAACAAATCAATATACAAACAGTAAATATTTTTTTCACAGCGTATCCGTTGCAATTATAATCATGATATGTATATTTTTGTATTATTCATGGATAGATATGGCTCTTTTCGTATCGGTTTTATGCATAGGCCAAATTTGCCGCTATTACTGCATATTTTAAATTTTTTTAATTATTTTTCTATAAAAAAAGTATAAATTCGAATAAAATATTGAAATGTGGCAACTCTAATGATACACTATCCATAATATTTTATATAAGGAGCATTTTTATGGCGCATATTTTCAGTGTGCTATCGATTGATGACAGTTTATTCATACAAACCGCTATAAAAGAGGCGCTCTCCAGTTCTTACGAACTTTTTTTTGAATGTTCCGGCGAGGCTGCGCTTGAATTTCTCAGCGAAAAAGACGTAGATATTATCATTTTAGATATAAACATGGCGGGCATAGACGGTTTTGAAACCATGCGCCGCATTAAACAGGGCGGGCATACCGCGCCCGTTGTGTTTTTAACGTCTGAGCCAAGGGAAATCGGCGAAAAGCAAGCTTTGCTTTTGGGTGCATCAGGTTATGTGACCAAGCCCTTTAATAATAAAGAATTGAAGCGTTTGATAGACTCATTTTTCGGCATTTAGTAAACATATTCGGCTTTGTTTTCATTTTGAGCGTATCATCTTGTTATTGCGAATTATTTTTTCATCCTCGTCCACATCCACAGCGGCCAAAAACGCATCCAATACATCAGGGTCAAACTGTTTTGCCCATCTGTTACCTATTGTGGAGAGCGCACTCTTTACCGAATACTGCACGCGATATTGAGAATCTGATAGGAGCGCGTCATAGACATCAGCTATAGACAATATTCGCGAGGAAAGTGGTATCCTGTTACCCTCAATACCCTCCGGGTAACCGGAGCCATCATAGCGCTCATGGTGCGTGGCAGCCAGCTCCACAGCCATTTTAAGCATACTGCTCTGCGGAAATTTTTCGCGCGCGCGCCATAGTATAGAAGCGCCCACGGCGGTGTGCTTCTCCATTTCGCGCCGGTCTATTGAGCTGTACTTCAACTTGGAATTTACAAGGCGCGGCGGCAAACTGGCCATACCGCAGTCATAGAGCGCAGAAGCATATATTATGTCCGGCAGGAAGGTGGGCGTTATCTCATCTTGAAATAACCGCCTTTTTGTTAGCTGATTCGTTATCTTGCCGCAAAGATGCTGCACCCGCTTAGTGGAGCGGCCCAGCTGCCCCACGCTTACCTCCACTATGCCCGTCACTATTTCTATTACCGCCATCTGAGCATTGAAATTGTTTTTGTGCAGCGTAATAAGCTGTTCCTGCGTTTCTATGGTGCGCTGGTATTCCTTTTCAAGCTGCTCCTTCAAGTATGCATTGTATTCATTGGTATACCGCTGCATTTTGGCTATTCTAAGATGTGTTTCCACGCGGGAGCGCACCTCTTCAAAAACGTATGGCTTTGTTATAAAATCCACCCCGCCGGATTGAAACGCTTTAACTTTGCTGGTGACATCATCCAGCGCAGTAACAAATATAATGGGCGTACTGCGCAGCTCAGGGATCTTTTTCATGCGCCGCGCCACTTCAAAGCCATCCATATGCGGCATATTTATATCCAGCAGCACAATATCCGGCGGGCTAAGCTCCAGGCTTTGCAGCGCTTCCTGACCAGAGTGGAAAACATAGGGATAATATCCGGATTCTTTCAGCATGCTGTTAAGCAATTTTATATTATCCACCACATCATCAATAATTGCTACGGAAGAGTTTCTTAAATCGTTCCAGTCCTGCGCATGTTCAAATTTTTTATCACTCATTTTGGTACTACTCCTGTTTTACTCGCGCGGCTTTATGCCGCGCAGCTTACGCTGGTTGTATTCAACATACCCGCTAAAGCAGGCATGCAAGCCCCGTTTTGCGAGGCACCATCAAAAAGTAATGTTTTCTATTTGATAGTGGTATTAGTCTGCGTTACCCTTAATGAGATTACATATGGATTTACCATCAAAATTTTCAGCCAGCTCCAGCATTCGCTGCTTGGCATCGGTAAATTCTTCTCCCAGTTCCTCAACCGTCTTTATAACCTTGTCAAAATCTCCATAAAACACCGCCTTTTTTATGGTATCCTCAAATCCCTCGGGCAGCTTTTCTCTATCCACAACTACCCTTGAAGTATCTTCCTGCTGTTCAACAGTTTCATAAATATACTCAACATCGCAAAATTTTTGTATCACATCAAATATCTGCTGCTTTATGAACGGCTTTATTATGTAATCCGCAAAGCCGTATTCTTTTACCTTTTGTACAGTCTCATCCAGCACGTTTGCCGTTACCGCAATAACGTGCATATCCTTGCCCCACTCCGTACTTTTTATATGCTTTGTTGCTTCGAATCCGTCTATTACAGGCATTGCAAGATCCATAAATATCATTTGCGGGTTGTATGAGCGTGCCTTCCTGATGGCCTCCTTGCCATCCTTTGCGTATACTGTATCAATGCCCACCTTACCTAAAAACAATCCCACAACGCTTCTGTTTTCCACGTTGTCATCCACAACCAATATGCGCATACTCCCTTTTATGCCGGTTATGTGGCGGTTATCCGCCACCTCCTCCTCCGGCAGATCCGCATGTTCCACAACATCCACACGAAACTCTATGCGGAAGGTGGTTCCCTTGCCTATCGCACTGCGCAATATATGTATATCTCCTCCCAAATGCCGCGCGAAAGTTCTGCTTATTGGCATACCAAGGCCGGTTCCGCCGGAAGATTTTTTACCTGATGTAGTTTGCTTGAAAACGTCGAACACTCGCTCAAAATCTCTTTGATCTATACCAAAGCCGGTATCCGAAACGTCTATGCATATATTTGACGCGCTGTCTTTTCCCACATGCTCATCCGCAGAAACTTCTATCACAATCCCGCCAGATTCCGTAAATTTTACGGCATTGCTGCACACATTCAACAGCATTTGGCGTATTTTCACCTGATCGCTCTTTACATA
This sequence comes from uncultured Christensenella sp., assembly GCA_964463305.1. Classification (GTDB taxonomy): domain Bacteria; phylum Bacillota; class Clostridia; order Christensenellales; family Christensenellaceae; genus UBA5399. The sequence continues at coordinate 8,504 of CAYXBW010000074.1, forward strand.
ATAAGGTACGTTTTCCTTTAACGTAAGCGTAAGCTCCAAACCCTTTTCCTGTATGGTGGGTCTGAACATGTTTGCGCATTCGTTTACAAGTGAATGCAGGTTGAAGCTATCCATATGAAACTCCATCCTGCCCTCCTCTATCTTAGATATCTCCAAAACATCGTTTATTATAGTCAGCAGGTGGTTTCCGCTCTTTCTTATGGTGTCCACAAAGCCTTTTTCGCTCTTTGAAAGCGTTACGCTCTCCTGCAAAAGCTGGGCATAGCCCAATATAGCGTTTATGGGCGTTCGTATTTCGTGGCTCATGCTGGATAGGAAGCGGCTTTTGGCAACGTTTGCGCTGTCCGCCTTGCGTTTTAGTTCGTATAGCTCTGTCTGCTCCGTTATTATTTGCATCACCATTCTTTTGCCTGATATAGATTTCATACGCGGTATGGTACGCACGTCTATCCAGTACTCCTTGCCCTTGAAAGAAACCTTTATTTCCTCACGTATCTCCCGCTCCTGTTCCAGTGCATTAGTTATGCTGTCTGCCAAGTTTATGTTCTTTATGGCAGTTATGTCGAAAATGGTTGCTCCCTCCTCTATCATTTTACGGTTAAGCCCGCAGGTGAGCCGCAGCATTTTATTTAGATAGCAAACTCGGTATGTTTCGTCTACAATTGCTATGCCAATAGGTATCTCGTCCATCATTCTGTTTATTGAATCCAGAACCGCGTTCATGGTACGTGGTATGTGGGCATATTTGTTCATATATATACCGGTGTTTATACGTTCATATAGCGCGCCTTCTGATATTCGCTCGTAAAGTGTGCGTGTATCGTTGTTTACCAGCCGCCAATTCTCATAGTATTCCACCAATTGCGCATATGCCTGACCGAAGGCATCAGGCGCGGCGGCATATTCATTTTTAGACATGCCCATAACATCTCTTGCCAGCTTTTTATTGCCATGCATCTCACCCAGCAGTTTTTCCATCTGCTTCATGCTTGCATCACTTTGTTTCAGCGCAGCCTCCTGCCTGAAGTAAAGCAAAATCAAAGCAGCCAGGCAGCACAATACAATTATGGCTCCTACGGTTACATCCAAATTTGGATTTGCCGCTATCTCCGGCGCCAGCTCCCCAACTTTTTCTATATATCCCACAACAGCCTGTGAATAGAATATGAGTATCACCAGCATGGATATTGCCAGAATCAACACCAGTATTCTGGATATATTTATACCCGGTCTGTTTTCTATACGCTTCATACGCTATCCTCTATATACTCTACAAACGCATCAACTACTGCGGGCGCGAAATGTCTGCCCTTTTCATCTATAATAGTTTTAAATATAACATCCTGTGGAAAAGATTCTTTATATGGGCGCTTTGAGCCAAGTGCGTCATATACGTCTGCAATTGCCATTATCTGCGCACTGAGCGGTATATCTCCCCCTGCCAGCCGCTGCGGATAGCCCGTTCCGTCCCAACGCTCATGGTGATACATAACAACGTCATAAGCCATATCTATAAGCTCACTGCCATTCATTTTTTCACGTATTTCCGCTATTATTTCGCCGCCTATTGTAGTGTGTCTTTTCATCTGCTCAAATTCCAGCGCAGTCAGCTTTCCCCTCTTCAGCAGCACAGAATCGTCTATTGCCACCTTGCCTATATCATGCAGCGTTGCCGCAGAACGCAGTGCGGTTATGAACTCTTCTGTTATCACCTGGGCATATTCTTCGCGCTTTGCCATTATGCGTGCTATTTCCGTGCAGTAAAGAGAGACTCTCTCCACATGATCTCCCGTATCCGTATCTCTGCACTCTGAAAGCTTTGCAAGACCTGTTATTATGGATTCCTGAGCGCAAAAAAGCTGGCGCTCCGCCTGCAAAATACGTTTTACCTGCTCTGCCACTTGATCGCTCAACTGCTTGTTCATCTTTTCTATTTCCATCTGGTAAAAATGCATCTTGAGATGGTTGTTTACGCGCATCCTTACCTCATCAAAATCAAATGGTTTTGTTATATAGTCAACGGCGCCCGCTCTAAACGCCGTTACTTTATCTTTCATTTCATTTAATGCGCTTATGAATATTATGGGCACGTTTTGCGTGTGCAAATCTTCCTTTATTTGCTTGCATACCTCAAATCCGTCCATATCCGGCATACTTATATCCAGCAATATTATATTCGGTATATTTTCGCGCATTGAAGATATCGCCGCGCGCCCGGAGGTGAATGTGGAAACCTTGTAATCCAGCCTGTTAAGCATTTCCTTCAAAAGCTTTAAATTGGCGGGCGTATCGTCCACAATCATGATAGACGGATTTTCGCATTCAATATTCATATCGATTACGTTCATATATCTGCTCCTTGACATTTTATAATATGCTGTTTTTGTAAATAATTCGACTTTTTTTGATGTGTCGCTTTGCCCTATACATATGTTAAATTTAACTCTTGCTACATATTATTAACTCAATGTAAAGTCTATCACCTTTTACCGAAAAGTCAAGTATATTATGGCCTTATACTGAAATTGAAAACGCATTTTAAGAGAATCCGTTTATTAATTCTGTTGCGTACACGTTTCCATTTATTGTTTATCATTCCACTTATGGGCATATGCGGACATTTTGCCTCATTTTATTTGTAACGGCTTTTTTCTGTTGCTAAACATATCATTTGCATCTCTTTGCTCCAGCAATCTCCCGCTTTTTAATATTATCTTGCGAAAATTTTTTGATATGCTTTACAGCAAAATAAATATATCTAAATTCTTCACACTGTTTTTTCTTAACATAGGCTTTCTATATACCCATTTTGTTTACTTACCACCTCCATCGGTTTATTATTATTTATGAAAATGGAGGCTATAATATGACAAATGAAATCCACGAATTTGACGCAAAAATAATAAAGGTTCCCGATATAGACGGCGCGTATGTAAAAATACCGCTTGATGTAAAGGCAACGTTTGGAAAAACGCGCGTGGCGGTACACGCCACTTTTGACGGCGAGCCTTATGACGGGCAGATCGTAAAAATGAAAACTCCCTATCACATAATAGGAATACGCAAGGACATACGCCAAAAGATAGGCAAGCAGCCGGGAGACACCGTGCGCGTTACACTGCGTGAACGCGTCGTTGAAAAAAAACCTGCCGATGCAACTATAGATGAATATATAGGAGGTTGCCCCGCCGAAACGCAGTCCAAGCTGCGTGAGATGTATTCCATTATATCTGCCGCCGTACCAGAGGCCGGCCAGAAAATAAGCTGGGGCATGCCAACTTTCTTTTCCGGCAGCAACCGTGTATTTTTTGCCTGTCAAAAAAAGCATGTGGGCTTCTACCCCGGTACCGCGGCCATGGTGTATTTTAAACCCCGCCTTGAAGAATATAAAACGGGAAAAGGCTCTGTGCAGTTTCCCTTTATAAAGCCGTTACCATTAGAACTTATAAGTGAAATGGCCGCTTACGCAATGGCGTGGCAACCCATTTAGGTTTCGCACATATCTCTCA
>CAYXBW010000075.1:0-11991 GCA_964463305.1 uncultured Christensenella sp.
TTATTTTCAATCGTCAATTTAAAATCTATGGTTGATTTCTCAACACAATTGGCGATAGTGTTGATTTTGGAGGTATTTTTTTGAATCCTAAAGGTACAAACAGAAGTGTTAGGAAAACAAAAATAAAGTTGCGCGATGGTCTTACCATACTTATGAAGGAAAAACCGCTCAAAAGCATTACCGTTCGTGAACTTGCAGATCTTGTGGATATAAACCGCGGTACGTTCTATCTGTATTACAAAGATATATACGATATGATAGAGCAAATTGAAACTGAAATGTTTGAGGAGTTTAACGACATCGTTAAGCTGCGCTTATCAAAATCCGGCGGTGAATCACCCGACCCCATACTGAGCGATGTATTTACATTCCTTGCAGACAACGCAGACCTATGCATTGCTCTTTTGGGGCCAAATGGTGACCTCACCTTTGTAAGCAAGCTCAAAGATCTGGTTAGGGATCGGTGCTTGTATTACTGGACGGAGATATACAATGCCAAGAGCACAAAATATTTTGATTATTTTTACGCTTTCTTTATTTCAGGGTGTATTGGCATGTTTGAGGAATGGCTGAAGCACGGCATGAAGGAAACGCCTGAAGAAATGGCCGCCATAACCGATCTAATGATAATGAACGGTGTAAAGGCTTTGCTCTTCTCCCCCGCTTAATGCGCAAAATAAATTTTATATCATCAAAAAGCGACGCGTTGGACCGCGCCGTTTTTCTTATACTTAAATCCACTTTTGCGTAACAAACGTTCGTTATATTTTAAGTGCGATCAATAAAATATACGCCTCTAAAAGCTTTTTATTTTACTGCGCTTTACAATTTAATCCTGCTATTTATCCGTACAGATCAATTTACCATATTATCAATGGCAATACCCAATATGCGGCACTGTTCTTCCAGCTTATCAAGCAGTTTACGGCAATTTCCCAACACCTCGCCATAAACCCTGCTGCCCGCCTCACTTCCTCCGGTACGCTGACCCTCTGAAAGCAAACGCGCATAAAAATCCCTCACCGTATTATATATAAGCGGGTAATCTCTTGGCAATATTTGAGGACTTCTCTTGAAAAGCTCTTCTGCCATATTCTGCAGCTGTGCCATATCTCCGCTTTCCGCACCCAGCATATAATTTATAGACAACACAATAATGGCGCGATCCTCCGCCGTCATTCCTCTACCAGCCAATCTTGTATCCACAATGTTTCTCCCATGTTTTTTTGCAACCCACCAAATAAAAGTACAAAAAAATTTTGCATATTATTGCTGAATCATATTTTTATTATAGCATATCCGGCAAAAAATGCATTTCTTCGTTAAGAAAGTATTAACAAATTCTTACTGTTATATTTACTTTTACATGATAGGCTTTATAATGCACTGAGTTATTATTTTTTAGCACAAGCGGCATGATAGACTGTACCGCAGCGTTTTATATAAAAAGCGAAAGGTATATTTAAAAATGATATTAGATAATCTTATGTCTGCTTCTCCCCTGCTTTTATTTGCTGCTATATACCAAATAGCGTCTCAACGCAGACTTTCGAAAAGCGAAATATCTGCGCCGCCCCTGCACATAGTTGGCATATACCTTTTCTGCCTGCTATTGGGTATAATATTGAACATAACAGGAACGGTAAATTTAACTGATATTTATATACTTGGCGGCCGAATAGATTTTTCATCCACAAATATAGTGCCTTTTGTTGGTGTGGATACCTTTGGATTTAACGCAAACGCCATAATGTTCATACCATTCGGCATCCTTCTTCCACTGATATTTTCGGAATATCGCAATTTTGGCAAAACTCTTTTGGCCGGATTTTTATTTTCACTCACAATTGAATTGAGCCAGCTTTTCAACCACCGCGCAACAGACATAGACGACCTAATAATGAACACACTGGGCACGGCTATAGGTTTTGCCATATTTGCGCTTGCAAACCTTGCATTGCGTAAGCAGACGGAAAGATTTACATTGCCTAAAAATGCGCTTAGACACGAGGCTTTTATTTACATGCTTATAGTATTCGCGGCAAATTTCTTTATCAATCCGCTCCTGATATTTATATATTATGGCTATGTTCTTATTTAACGCCTATACGCCAAGGTCGTTCCCCATCACGCAGCCATACACAATTTTATCACGCCCATATCTTTCCCTCACGCAGTCAACCGCTCTTTCCAGCCGCTCCCTTCGCAGGTCTATCTCTCTTCCTCCAAAAAAAGAAAGCTGGTTAGTTGGGGTTGCTTCATCTTCAAGCTTCTGGCCTGTTACTGTTATCATTCTTATGGGGGCGCCTATTCGCCAGCAGGCATCAATTATTTCCACAGCCTCGCGCGCAATATCCGCTTCAAGATTGCTGGCACATTGCAGCTTTCTCTGACGCGTTATAACCTTTAGACCTGCATCCTTTATTGTTACTTGAACCGCCGCACACTTCATGCCGTTTCGCCTTATGCGGCATGCCACCCTGTCAGACAGCGCAATTACCGCCGTAACTATATCCTCATGCGATACAATGTCTCGGCGGAATGTATAGCCATGACCTATAGATTTTGGCTTCTCACGCTCCCCCGTCCAGGCTACCGGGCTTTCATCTTCACCGTTTGCGTATACGCTCAGCGCCTCGCCAAGCTTTCCCAGTTTTGCGCGCAGCATCCGCCTGCTTGCCGCCGCCAGCTCACCTATTGTGTTTATGCGCAGCGACCTGAGCGATTTTTCCGTGGCTCTGCCCACCATCAAAAGATCGGCAACAGGCAGCGGCCACACAATTTCCCTGTAGTTTTCGCGGCTCACATATGTTACGGCGTTTGGCTTTTTCATATCGCTGGCAAGTTTGGCAAATATTTTGTTGAATGATATCCCCACAGACACCGTTACGCCAGTTTCGCGCGCTACGCGCTCCCTTATTTCATTTGCCAATTTAAGTTCATCGCCGCCAAAAAGATGCAGGCTTCCAGTTACGTCTAGAAAGCTCTCATCTATTCCAAACCGCTCCACTTTAGCTGTGTATTGCTCATATATGGCATTTATTTTTTCGCAATATTCGCTGTACTCGCCATGGCGGGGCGGCACCAGCGTAAGGCCGGGGCATTTTTTGCGCGCCTGCCATATCGTTTCCGCCGTCTTTACCCCGTATGCCTTTGCCAGCTCGTTTTTTGCCAATATAATACCATGCCTGCTCTGCGGGTCACCGCAAACCGCCATAGGCACTCTTTTTAGCTCCGGCGAAAAACACTCCTCCACACTGGCAAAAAATGCATTGCAATCTATGTGATATATTATGCGCTGTTCCATAAGAAAAAGCCTCCCAACAGGTTTTTGTCTCCCATTCGCGTCATATTTCAATTATATATCTCCTATTCGCGGTTGTAAATACAATTATTCTCCATTTCAGAGATTTTATTTGTTTCTTTTACCAAAATACTTTATAATATACAAAAAGCCGAGAGGATAGTTTTTTTATGACACTTTCACAGATACTTTTCAAGCTGCGTAAAGATAATGGTTATACTCAGCCGCAGGTGGCGGCATTTTTGTGCGAACACGGTATCAAAATCACCTACAAAGCGGTAAGCAAATGGGAAAACAATGACAGCACTCCGGATGCAAGGCAGTTTTTAGCCTTATGTGAGCTTTACGGCATCCGTGATGTACTTTCACTGTTTTTAAATATACCCGCTCACGACCCATTGGCAGTGTTAAATTCTGAGGGGCGCGCACGCGTGCAAGAATATATAGAGCTGCTCTCCACAGACAAGCGTTTCACCCACTCCCACATATTAAAAGCAGTACACAAGAGGGGCATACCGCTATACGATCTCCCCGTTTCTGCGGGCAGCGGCTCGTTTTTGGATGGAGACAGCTATGAGCTTTTGGAGTATGACAGCACCGTACCGGCCGAAACCACCTTTGCCGTGCGCATATTTGGCGACAGTATGTCTCCGCGCTTTGTTGACGGTCAAATAATATACGTAAAGCAGCAGCCCACTTTAGACGATGGGGAGATAGGTATTTTTATGTTGAATGGCAGCGCCTATTGCAAAAAGCTTTCAGGCGGACGCCTGTTATCAATAAATACAAAATACCAGCCTATTACTATAAGCAACTTTGATGATTTCAGAATATATGGAAAAGTGCTGGCATGAACGCCGGCACTTTTTTTGGATCATAGCATATACATCATATAAAAACACATACTTTTATTTTTTAAATATTTTTCTTTACCAAGTTTAGCGGCTGCTGTTTTGGGGGTTTTCTTCCTTTAGCTTTTGCCTGATTTTGCGATATTCAATTATAGGCGCGTCTCCCGAAAAAAGTTTTTCGTGCATATAAAGTTCTGTACGCTTGGGCAACTGTGTTATAACAACACGCTTATCCTGCTTCAGCACCACATTGCTGAAAACTTTCCCGAACCAGTTGGTAATCTCCCGCAGCAGAGGTATTTTCACCATACTTTGATAATATCTTATATATACTATAGAATTTTCTTCATCCACAGGCACAAATGCCGCAAAAATCCTCATTTTGGGCGATATAATGTTTTGCCATATATTGGGGTATCTAAACTGCAACGAAAACCAATCCTCGTACTCTTTTATTTCAGACGGTTTTTTGCCCACAGTGTTTCCATCGTCTTTCACATTATATACGTAAAAAGTCATAGTTTCGCCATCATATACCACCTTGGGGCCGTTCACCACAGTTTTTCCGCCCCGCCCTATTGTTGTACGGTGCACAAAGGGCAGGTGCGCCGCGTCCAACTGATTTTCCACGCAGCGCGAATAGTGCATCGGCCAATGATCTTTTATTTGCGAACAGCTCATGCTGTCAAGCTCGTCAAAAAAGAGTATTGGCGGCAGTTCCTGTCTTTCCTCTCCATACCACAGCCAAATAAACCCGTGCTCCTCACGCACCGTGTACCCCTTCACCCTAAAACTTGCCGGCACAGGCGCAGCCACTCCGTTTGCGGGTATTTTCACCGCCCTGCCGCTGCCATCGTACTCTATGCCATGAAAAGGGCAGGCCACTGTGTTTCCGCAGTGATCTCCCAGCGTGAGCGAAGCTCCCCTGTGACAGCACAAATCGCTTATGCACTGTACCTTTCCGGCGCTGTCACGGAAAAATATCATCTTCTCACCCAGGCGTACCGCACCCGTTATTTTACCGTTCTTCACCTCATTGCTTGGCATAACTGCATACCATTGATTGTAAATCATATTCTCACCTCGCAATAATATATTACGCCGCCCTTAGCGCCGCCCCAAAACAATGCAGCTCGATCTCATAGCTTCACTGATCTTGCCTAATGACGCTTATCCGGCTCAACGTGTAATAAATACCCGCGCGCACAACATTTGAAACCATAAGGAAAATAAAAAGCGCGCTCACCATTATTTAGCAAAGCGCACTTTTATAGCTGAGATTTATATGGCATAAATACTAGCAAACACTTTCGTACAGCTTTTTATACTGCGCGGCGGATTTTGCAAAGCTATTGTCTTGCGAAAAAGCATTTTTAATGAGTTTCCGCATAGAATCTTTGTTTTTATATACATTTGCCGCCATCTTTATTACGTTCAGCATATCATGCGCATTGTAATTCGCAAATGAAAAACCCGTTCCATCTCCCGAATATTCATTGAACGGCTCCACAGTATCCACCAATCCGCCCGTCTCACGAACTATGGGCAGCGTGCCGTAGGCCTGCGCTATCATTTGTGAAATTCCGCATGGTTCAAAGAGTGAGGGCATCAAGAAAAAGTCACAGCCGGCGTATATGCGGTGTGCCAGCGGATCACTGTAGCCTATGTATACGCCCGCCTTGCCCGGATAGCGCGCCGCTATATAATTGAAATAATCCTCATACTGCTTGTCGCCGCTGCCCAGCACCACAAAGGCTATGTTTTCATGCAGCATCTCCTCCAGCACGGCGCGCACAAGATCCAAGCCCTTTTGCTCTGTCATGCGCGTCACCATGCCTATTATAGGCGTATCCTGCTCCACCGTGAGATTCATTTCGTCCATAAGCGCCAGCTTGTTTTTAAACTTGCCGGAAAGGCTGTCCACGCTGTAATTGAACTCAATATTCTTATCTTTCAGCGGATTGAATTCATCCATGTCTATGCCGTTCAATATGCCCACAACATCGTCTTGCCGCATACGCAGCACGCCCTCCATTCCACGTCCGTAAAAGGGATTAAGTATCTCTTTAGCGTATGTGGGGCTAACTGTAGTTATTTTATCCGCAAATACCAGCGCAGATTTCATCATATTTGCACTGCCATAGGCCTCTATATATTCCGCCACGTAATATTCGGGCGCAACGCCCAACATATCCGCCACCTGCCCGTAGGCAATCTGACCCTGATATTGCAGATTGTGGATGGTGAAAACCGTTTTTATACCGCCCTGTTCTCTGCCTTGATATTGCAGCTTTAAAAGCATGGGTATCATGGCGGTATGCCAATCGTTTGCGTGTATCACATCCGGCTTGAAATCTATATATGGCAGCGCCTCCAGCACGGCACGGCAAAAATACATATACTGCTCTGCCTCTGCATCTCCGCCCTTATAAACCGGACCGCCAAAATAGAATTCGTTGTCTATAAAGTAATACTCTATCCCTTCAATGTCTATGCGCTCTATGCCAATATACTGGTTTCTCCAGCCCATTTTTATGTACATAGAGGCAATCAGCTCCAGCCTGTCTTGATACTTTGCCTTTATGGCGCTGTGTTTTGGCATCATAACGGCAATATCCATGCCCTGTCTTTTTAGCTCCTTGGGCAGCGCGCCCACAACATCTGCCAAACCGCCCGTTTTCACAAAGGGCATAGCCTCTGCTGCAACTATCAAAACCTTGGGTACACTCACACTATCGCCCCCTTCCGTATTATTACGGGGAATACCCTGTCTCCTATCAGCTTTCTTCCCTGCCGTATATTTACAGACTTATCCAGTATTACGTATTCGAGATTGGAATTGTTGTATATTTCGCTGTTCTGCATTATTATGCTGTTTTTCACCTTTGCGCCCTTGCCCACGTATGCACCACGGAAAAGCACGCTGTTTTCCACCTCGCCCTCAATTATGCAGCCGTTTGCCACCAGCGAATTTTTCACATTTGCCGTTTTTGCGTATTTCGCCGGAACCTCGTCTTTTATTTTCGTGTATATCTGGTTGTTGTAAAAGAGATCCTTTTGTACATCCATACTTAAAAAATCCATATTCATTTTAAAATACGAAGCCACAGAGTGCAGCCTGCCCACATAACCCTTGTGCTCATAGCCCATTATTTTGATGCGATTAAGGTTGTTCATCAGCAGGTCTGAAACAAAATTGTACTTACCGCGTGAAGAGCAATCCTCCACAAGAAACTCCAGCAGCTCCTTGCGTATTATGTATGTGTCCATACCCACCAGCTTGGAATCTGTGAGCGGAGAGTTTATTTCAAGGTCTATAAGCCTGCCCTCGTCATTCAAGTGCAGGCGCACATCATTGAAACGCTCGCCCTTAAAGCGATCGATCTCCTCACGGTTGTAAAGCATTGTTATGTCCGCACCCGTATCTATGTGATATTTTAGCACATCGTCATACACTCTGCTGTATACGGTGTATGAACCGGAAAATATACAGTATTGCTGCTTAGTACGCCGAACGTAGCCCATAACACCTTTGAGGGCATCCACCACGCCGCGGTATGTGCCCAGATTTTCACTGCTGGAAAAGGGCGGCAATATGAAAAGACCGTCGTTTTTACGAGACAGATCCCACTCTTTGCCAGAACCCAAATGGTCCATAAGCGAATGGTAGCTGCGCTGAGCCACCACGCCCACATTACGTATACCCGTGTTCACCATATTGGACAGCACAAAATCTATCGCGCGGTACCTTCCCCCAACCGGCAGCGCACCCACCGTGCGCAGGTATACAAGCTCCCTGAGGTTTATGTTTTGTTCTCCCGCGTATATAAGGCCAAACGCATCTCTTATCATTTGTGCTCGCCCCCTTCTGTTTTTCTAACTATTCTGTTAGCGCCAATAGCCTCGCCGGAGGCTACGGAAGCGCCATCTCTAACGGTAACGTGTGCGCCCACAACGGAAATATCTCCGCCGCCGCCCACAGTGCAGCCCGTGCCGATTTTTACATTCTCGTCCACTATGCTCATGATGACCTTGCTGTCCTTGCCCACAACGGTGCGCTGCATTATTATGCTGTCACGAACCACTGCGCCCTCTTCCACGGTCACCCCTGCTGAAAGCACGCTGTTTTCCACCATACCGTAAATGTAGCAGCCCTCTGAAACCAGGCTGTTTTTCACCTTTGCATTTTCATCCACAAAGTGCGGAGGCATGTTTGGGTTTCTTGAGAATATCCTCCACGCCTCATCATATAGATCCAGCGCCGGCTGATCCTGCAGCAGTTCCATGTTTGATTCCCATAGAGAGAATATAGTACCAACGTCTTTCCAATAACCCTCAAAGGGATAGGCAAAAAGCCGCTCACCAGAATTCAGCATCTTGGGTATTATGTTTTTGCCAAAGTCGTTCGAAGATTTCTCGTCCTTGGCGTCTGCCAGAAGGTATTCTTTTATTTTTTTCCAAGTGAAAACGTATACGCCCATAGAAGCCATATCGTTCTTGGGCTTCTTAGGCTTTTCTTCAAAATCTATTATTCGCAGATCGTCAGCGGTATTCATTATGCCAAAGCGCGAGGCCTCCTCAAGCGGCACGCGAATAACGGCAATAGTGGCATCCGCCTCCGTCTTTTCGTGCGCCTGCACCATTGCGCTGTAATCCATTTTATATATGTGGTCACCCGAAAGCACCAGCAGATAATCCGGATCGTAGCGCTCTATAAAGTAGAAATTCTGAAATATGGCGTTCGCCGTACCGCTGTACCACTCCCCTCGCTCGCCCTTCACATAGGGCGGGAGCACAAATGCGCCGCCGGTCATTCCATCAAGATCCCACGGTGCGCCAGTGCCTATATAGGCATTTAGCTCCAGTGGCTCATATTGCGTCAGCACACCCACGGTGTCTATGCCCGAATGGGTGCAGTTTGACAGTGGAAAATCTATTATCCTGTACTTTCCGCCATACGGTACCGCCGGCTTAGCCCTCTGCTTTGTAAGCACGCCCAGCCTGCTGCCCTGCCCTCCGGCAAGCAGCATAGCCACACATTTCTTCTTGTTTATCATGCTTCTCACTCCCCCTGTTTCCCGGCATCGTATGGTATAAATTCGTAATAGAGTACAGCCAAAGGCGGCATTTTCACGTGAGCGCCGTGATCCATGCCGTTCACCTGCATAGGCTCTGCGTAAATCGTGCGCGCCGCGCTGACACCCGAACCGCCGTAATTTGCGTTGTCGCTGTTTAATATAAGCTTTAGCGTTCCCGGCCCTGGCAGTGCCACAACATAATCTTCCCGCACTATTGCGGTAAAGTTTGTTATGCACACCACACGGCTTTTGTCACAGTTGCGCATAAAAGCGTAGCTGCTAAAGCCGCCGTCGTTCGCGTTTAGCCAGGTAAAGCCCTCCCAGCCGTCCTCTATTCCATATAAAGCGGGATATTTTTTATAGATAGCGTTAAGTTTTTTAACAAACCGCTGCATTCCTCCATGGGAATCGTATTCCAGCAAGAACCAGTCAAGCTGCTTAGAAAAATCCCACTCTATAAATTGCGCAAACTCATCGCCCATAAACATGAGCTTCTTTCCGGGATGCGCATACATAAAGCCAAACAGAGTGCGCAGCGAGGCAAATTTTTGCCAGTAATCGCCGTACATTTTATTTACCATGCTCAGCTTTCCGTGCACCACCTCGTCATGTGAATATGCCAGTATGTAGTTTTCGGAAAAAGCGTAATACATGGAGAAAGACATTTTGTTGTGTTCAAACTGGCGGAAATAGTGATCCATGCTCATATATTTTAGTGTATCGTGCATAAAACCCATATTCCATTTGAACGTGAAGCCCAGCCCGCCGCTTGCAGGCGGCTTGGTCATCATCGGGTAGGAGGTGGATTCCTCCGCTATCATCATGGTGCCAGCATATTTGGTGAGCACCACGCTGTTCACTTTGCGCAAAAATTCCACCGCTCCAAGGTCTATGTTTCCGCCATCGTCATTTTTGACAAAGTAACCGTCACGCGCGTAATCAAGGTACAGCATAGATGTCACCGCGTCCACTCGCAAACCGTCCACATGGTATTTTTCCATGAAGAACACCGCGTTTGACACCAAAAAGCTCTGCACCTCCGGCCGCTTATAATTGAAAATATAAGTGCCCCACTGCGGATGCTCGCGCTGCACAGGGTTTTCATGCTCAAAGAGCCATGTTCCGTCAAAGCGGGCGAGGCCATGCTCATCCCTGGGAAAATGCGCAGGCACCCAGTCCAGTATCACGCCAATGCCCTTAGAATGCATTTTATCCACAAAGTACATAAAATCCTGCGGCGTTCCATAGCGTGAGGTTATAGAGTAAAAGCCTGTGACCTGATAGCCCCAGGAAGCATCCAGCGGATGCTCCATAACGGGCAGCAGCTCTACATGCGTGTAGCCCATCTGCTCCACATAATCCGCAAGTTCGTCCGCTACCTCACGGTAACTGGCAAACTCATAGCCTTCCTTTGTGCGCCACGAACCTATATGCATTTCATATATGGCAACCGGGCTGCGCTGTACGTCCTTCCATTTGCGCTTTTCCATATATGCGCCGTCGTGCCATTCGTAACCCTCTATGCTCCACACCTTGGAGGCGTTTCCCGGCCGCGTTTCCGTATGGAATGCAAAGGGATCTGCTTTTAGTACCTGGCTTCCATCATAGCCGTGCATGGCGTACTTGTAGCTGTCACCATCACACAATCCTCCTATAAAGCCCGTCCACACTCCGTTTTTATAGAATGTGAGAGCGTTTTTGCCCACTTCCCAGTTGTTGAAATCTCCCACCACGCTTATAGCGCGCGCGTTGGGCGCCCATACACAAAAACGGTGCATTTGAAGCTCGGGAATATAGTGGCAGCCAAAAAGCTCGTAAGCCATCTGCGCTTCGCCGGTATTATACAGGTATATATCTGCGTCTTGCATATATTTCTTAGTATTTACCATAAACCATCCCCCCGATCCGGATCTCCCCGCTCAAAGAGCACAGCTGCGCGTTCAAACGCTGAATACGTAGTCTTCGTTTCTTGCCGCCGCCTGATTCAGCTCCTTCGCCTTATCCTCATAACCTTCACGGCCCATCAGCGCAAATGTTGCAATTTTGCCCGCCTCCACGCCCGGCTGATCAAAAGCGTCTATAAGCAGGAATTCGCCCGCTGCCGCCGTTGCCATTTCCAGGAAGAAGAATAGCTGGCCTATAGCGTAGGCATCCATTTTATCTATTGTGATTCGCATATTCATCTTGCCCGCCTGCGTAACAGCGTATTCAGTAGCGCGCATTTCAGCCGCAATGAGCTTGTTGAGCGTCTGGCCGGAAAGATATGCCGCATCTTGAACGTCTATTGGCGTACTTGGTATTGTTACAGTGGTATTGAAATCCGCAACGTCTATAAAGGTTACCACCTTGTCAAACGGGCCTTCGGTATAGAGCTGTATCTGTGAATGCTGATCCGTTACGCCCAGAGCGCGCACCGGCGTCTGCCCGCAGTTTACCACACTGCCGTCGTTTCCGAAGCGCTTGCCAAGCGACTCCGCCCAAAGCTGAGCATACCATTCCGCCATATTAAGCAGACCGTCTGCATAGGGCATCATTACAGATATATTCGCGCCCGCCTTCATGGCTATGCACATTAGCGTAGCGTACATATACGCCGGATTTTTGTATACATCCTCGCGCGTGCAGGCCTCGTCCATTGCCTTGGCTCCGTCAAACAGCGCTTTTATATCTATATTCAGCACCGCGGCCGAAAGCAGCCCCACAGGGCACAGCACGGAAAATCTACCGCCCACGCCATCCGGCACCGTGTATGTTTTGA
>CAYXBW010000076.1:0-11448 GCA_964463305.1 uncultured Christensenella sp.
TTTTTATGAATAAACTTTCCAATATAAAACTTATATGCATACATAACCTGTCTGCAATATATTTGATGTTGAATTTTTTTAAAAAATTCCATTATTATGTGTTATGTTTTGCCATTGCCGGTATCCCTTTGCCCAGTCAATTCTGAACACTTATGTGAATTTGTACATAACTGACATGCCAGAATTTGCAAAAAAATCAACAATATTCAAATTCAAACAAAAAACAATAAAAAGTCATATTTTTCGCATAAATATAAACTATATCAATGGATAGCCTTACTACAAAATTACTAAAATTCTTGAAACTTACAGAAAACGCTATTAAACCCACAATATTTTGCCGAAAATTGGTTTACAAATATGCCAACAGAAAATGGCGCCTGATTTTTTCTAATAATTAACAATTTTTGGTATTACAAAAAAAGAATATCTATGCACCTTATATACCACCAATATTTAAAACCATTAAGCTGTAATAACGCAGCAACACAGTAAATGATAAAGGGAGGTTCATATCATGAAAAAACGAAAGAGAATGCACGGCAAAAAAGCAATGCTGTTATGTTTGGCGGTACTGTTTTTGTTGGCGATGACACCGGTAAGCGCAGGTGCGGCGGCAGAGGAACCGCCTATAGAACCGGGGATTGTGGAAGAAGAACAAATGCTGGAGACAAATGCGGAAGAAGTGCTTGTGGAGGCGCAGTATGAAGACATAGTGGAGGTGGAGGCGCTGGAAGCAGGGGCTGATGAACCATCTGCAAATAAAGCAACAGGCAACTTTGATATATTGGATGGAGATTTAACATTCATTTGGTTAGGCTCAGCATGGGAGTATGCGCAAGACGCGGCGTCAGGTAGTGTTACGGGTGGCACAGGCATAGCGGATGCTATTGAGATAACGCAAACCAATACCGGAACTGCGACTGATTATTATATAATAATAGACGCAAATGGCGCTGCCGATGCCACAGAGCTTTATGTAAAGCTGAACGGTGTGAATATTCAAGTAGCAGCCGGTACTGACGCGCCATTTACTATAGATAGGAATGCATCAGTGTATATGCTGCTGGAAGGAGATAACAAATTGGACGCCGGCAACACACAGGTGCAGGCGGGGCTATCGCTGCCATCAGGGAATACGCTTACTATAGACGGCAGCGGTAAATTGACGGCAATAGGCTCCCAATATGGTGCGGGTATAGGCGGAACCGGAAATACGTCAGGTGTGGGTGGAGACTGTGGAGTTATCAATATAGAAGGCGGCACAATAGAAGCCTACGGAAGAAACAGTTCAGACGGATATGGTGCTGGCATAGGCGGCGGTGGCAGTTATGATGGTGCGGGAGGCCCGGGCGGAGAAGTAGCCATAAACGGAGGTTCTGTCACGGCATACAGCAGCTTTGGTGATCGTGGATATGGTGCTGGCATAGGCGGCGGTGGCAGTTATGATGGTGCGGGCGGATCCGGCGTTAGCATAGATATAAATGAGGGCAGCGTTACTGCCAGGAGCAGCAATGGCACACACGGCTATGGCGCGGGCATAGGCGGTGGAAGTGGAGATCAGGGCGGCGGCGCAGGCGGTGATATAACAATAAATGGAGGCACTGTAAATGCTGCCAGCGGTAAAGGTGATCACAGTTATGGC
The DNA here is from genome assembly GCA_964463305.1 of uncultured Christensenella sp. Taxonomy (GTDB): domain Bacteria; phylum Bacillota; class Clostridia; order Christensenellales; family Christensenellaceae; genus UBA5399. Next base: position 1,646 of record CAYXBW010000076.1, read on the forward strand.
GCGGGCATGGGCGGCGGATATTGCGATTATAATGCCAACAACAATTTTAAAGGCGGCAGTGGCGGTAACATAATAATAAATGCAGGAATTGTGAACGCATCCGGTTCTTTAGAGGGTACTGACGCATTAGGCCCCGGCATAGGCGGCGGCGGCACATATGTAAAAGCTGGCGGCGGTGGTGTTGGCGGTGCGGCAGGAAATATAACAATAAATAGCGGTGACATAAAAGCTTATGGCGCGGTAGCGGGTGTGCCTTACAGTCCGGGTATAGGCGGAGGCGCAAGCAATAGCGGGGGACAGGTGGGAAATATAACAATAAATGGAGGAAATATACAAGCCGCTGCTATAAGAAGTAATCTAAATAACGGCGCCGGTATAGCGGGTGGCGGAAACTGCACACAGGAAGGAAGCGTGTCAAGCTATGAAGACGTAGGAAACATAATAATAAACGGCGGCAATGTACAATATAATAATATCTATAAGGGTTACACTGTTATGAGGCCCAAAAGCAGTAAAACTGTGAATATATATAAAGTCGCCATTACGGTAAACAGCCCTGCGGTAGCCAGCGGTTCTGTTATAACGGGCGGAAGCTTTGACGAGGTAGCATTTAGTGATACGCCGGATGCGCCAAACGGTGTATACGGAATAAAAAATGTAAAGACTGCTGATGGCGGAAAGCTGTATTTCTGGCTGCCGGAATATGTGGATCCGGTAAAATTGGAAGCTGAGACGGGTAGCAAAAAATACCATCATACAGGAGCAATAACGCCAGACGATATGACAGAGATCACACTTCTGCCGGATATTCCTCCGGTAACTGAGTACACCGTTACATTCAAATTTATGGATGACAAAACAGCGGACAAAATAGTACGTGTAAATGAGGGCTCCACTGTAGCAAAGCCTGCAGACCCGGCGCGAGAGAATTTCGTTTTCGCGGGCTGGTATATGGATGACAAATATACAGCACAGTATGATTTTTCAAAATCAGTATACAGCAGTTTTGTGTTATATGCAAAATGGCTGTTAAAGCCTGCAGTTGTGGAGGTATCGCCAGAGGGTGATAACAAGCCGCTGAAAGGAAACATAAAAATAGTTTTTAATAAGGCAATGGACAAAGCCGGAAGTGTACTGCTGAACGGCAGCGAAATAAAGGGAGAATTCACCACTAGTAAAACATATACAATACCATATGATCTGAAAGAGTACAATAAAGAATATGTGGTCTATGCCAGCGGCTTTAAAGATGTAGATGGGCTGGTGGCGGCAGACTATAGGTTTTCTTTCAAAACAATGCCAGTACCAAAAGTTAAAAATTTGAAAGCAGTGCACCCCAAATATGAGGTAACAGACAGCTATACACTAAAGTGGGATGCAGTGCCATATGCGGATGGCTATGTGCTGTACGGCAGTGGCGGTAAGGAAATTGCCCGCCTCAAAACAAACAGCATGAAGTTTACCGGACTGGAAACGGGCAAAAAATATGCCTACCGTGTGATGGCGTTAGCAAAAAAGGAGAAGGGAGCGCTTTCAGATATGCTTGTAACCACGCCAAGGCCGCTGAGACCGCAGGGAATGCATTATACTTCAAAAACGGACAGCACGGTAAGCGTGAAATGGCAGCCGGTAAAGAATGTGAATTATTATAGGCTATTTCTAAACAATGAATATGTGGAAACTGTGGCCGCAAGTAAGAACACGTATAAATTTACAGATTTGCAGCCCAACACAAAGTATAACTTCAAGGTAGCGGCAGTGTACCGTGTGAAGGGTGTATCTGTACGCGGTGCCTCTGCCTCCACAAAGGCACTAACGCTGGATTGACACCATCATTATCTATAGTCTTTATAGCCGCAGATAATAAATGATCAGCAAAAATGTGGCGGTAGATTCTATCGCCACATTTTTTATACGCCGTTTTTTGTCAAGGCGGACGTTCGCAAAAAGTATTTTTTAGTGCGCCTTGACAACTGTGTACAACAGATATATACTGTGCTGTATAAACATAAACAGTTGTGTCCGCGTGGAGGAAATATTTTGGATGTTATAATTTCAAACAACAGCGAGGTGCCTATATACAGGCAGCTCAAGGAGCAGATAAAGGAAGCGGTGCTCTCGGGCGCGCTGAAAGAGGGGGATATATTGCCCTCCATACGCAGCCTCGCGAACGAAACGCGCGTGAGTGTGCTGACCACACGCCGCGCCTATGAGGAGCTTGAGCAGGAGGGTTTCATAAAGACGGTGCACGGTAAAGGTTCGTTCGTGGCAAGCAAGAGCGCGGATTTTCTGCGGGAGGCGCGGCTCAAGGAGGTGGAGCAAAAGCTGACCGAGGCCTACGAGGCGGGGCGGACGGTGGGAGTGAAACGGCAGGAAATGCACGACATGATGGACATATTGTACGAAAGTGGGGATGAGTGAAAATGTATGCGCTTAAAACGGAAAAGCTGTGCAAAAGCTACAAGGGCGTGCAGGCGGTAAAAAATGTCGATATCGTGGTGGACGAAGGCTGTGTAACGGGGTTCATAGGCCAAAATGGGGCGGGAAAGACAACCACCATAAAAATGATACTGGGGTTAGTCGCGCCGGATAGCGGCAGCATAAAGATATTCGGCAAAACGCTGGCTGATGATGAGCGGGGCATAAAGGACAAGCTGGGAGTGGTTCTGGATCAAGGCTACCTGTACGATGATCTCACGGTAAGCGAAATGCAAAAGGTGGTGGCGCCTGCCTACTCGCGTTGGGACGTAGCGGCGTTTTCTGCCTACACGGCAAAATTTGCGCTGGATGGCGGAAAGCGAATAAAGGAGTTGTCCAAGGGTATGAAAATGAAGCTGGCGTTGGCGTTGGCGTTGTCACACAACGCGGATATGCTAATAATGGACGAGCCGACCTCAGGACTCGATCCGGTGATACGCAAGGAACTGCTGGAAATAATACGTGTATATATGGAAAATGAAAATAAATCCGTTTTTTTCTCCACGCACATCACGACAGATCTGGATAAGATAGCGGATAGAATAGTGCTGATAGATAACGGAAGCATTATTTTTCAAGAGGATAAGGATGTGCTGCTGGATTCGCACAGGCTGGTGCAGGGGAGCAAGGCCGAGCTTTCAGAGCGGGCGCGCGGTATGTTTGTGATGGTGGAGGAGCGGGGCTTTGGCTTTGAGGGGCTCACAAACAAGCCGGAGGAGCTGAAACAGCTGCTCACAAAAGCGGAATACGCCAAGCCAACCGTGGAGGACATAATGCTGGCCTATACGCTGGGAGGTACGCAAAAATGATAGCCGCACTGGTGAAAAAAGACTTTATATTGCTGCTCAGAAACAAATTTTTGACTACGGTATTGATGCTGGCGTTCCTGCTTGTGGTGATAGGCATAAATTTGGGTTTAGCCGCCTATTACATGATGATGCTGGCGGGCATATGGCAGCTGCTGCTCACGGTGGAAACGATAGAGAAAAAAACGGGAGCGGACGCATTGCTCTATGTTACGCCATATATGCGCGGCAACGTGGTGAGCGGGCGATATGTAAGCGCAATGGCGTTTTTTGTGCTGCTTACGCTGGGTTACTGCGTAATATCATTGCCCTCGCTAAGTCTGCCGAACTGGCTTCCGCTGCCAAATGCGCTCACGATAGCCACGGGTTTTTTGGCTGCGGCGTTGTTTATAGCTATAACGCTTCCATTATATATGAAGTTTTCGGAATTCACCGTACGGCTTATCTCGCTAGCCATGATATTGGGTGGCGGATTTGTAATATTGGGCTCTATGGAAGTCCTGATTACTCTTATATCGGGAATGGACGAGTGGGTGTTGATTGCGCTGTGTATTGCAGTTGGTGTGGGTGCGCTGGCTATATCTCGCACGGTGGCGGTCAATATGGCAAGGCGACGGGAGTATTGATATGGTTGCAAAACTTATGGGAGCGTGGTGGCGTATAACGCGCAGGAGGGCGTTGATCTACATATCGCTGTGCGCCGGGCTATATTTGCTGGTCGCCATTGCTGTAAACGGTGCGGGTATGTACGCGCTGGCTTTTCCAATAGCAGGCATAATGGGAGGCTACTTTCTGCTGAACGTTACTTTCGATGATGAACCTATATTTCTCTTGACACTGGCCTACACCAGAAAGGACATAACGGAGTCCTACTATGCGATGTACATGGCCTGTCTGGCATTGCTGTACGCGCTGCTGACCGTGGCTTCGGCGGTTTTGGCGGGGGTAGGATACGGGCAGCGGGATATAAATGATGGCTTTTTGACGGCGCTGGGAATAAATCTGCTTATGGGGTCGGCAATGATACCCATATTTATAAAATGGGGCTACGTTAAGGGCAGAAATATACAGCTTGTGGCCATGCTGTGTATAGCGGTCATATTCATACTGCTGACAAAGGCGGGGACGAGTGCGGAAAGCTTTATACCGGCAGCGCTGGCGGCAATAGGCGTTCTGGCGGTATTGATATCATTCGCAATATCAAAACGCCTCATGCAAAACAAAGAATTCTAAAGAAAATTAGCGGAGTGTGGGTAAAGCAAATTTTAATGAAAATAACGGCCTATGCTTTGTTGATTTGCGCTAAACCATGACGGTGAAATAATATACCAGCAACAATACCATTATATGCGCGGGGTAGAACATGTAAAAACCCCATTTAGACCAAAAGTTTTTCACGCCATGCCTGCCGTTATACAGCGCCAGCAACGCAAGGGGTATAAACATGCCTATGCGATACAGGTTGTTCAGCAGGGCTTCGACGGCAAATTCCTGCCCGGTAAAAAGAAACTTTACGGCGGGGGAGATCATGGGCATGAGGTTCATTAGCACCACCAGCGTGTACACGGCTGCCTGCTTTTTAAATTCGCCGTAAAAGCAATCGAAGGCCAGCACCAATACTATGCCCAGATAATACCAATCTGCGGGCACGGAAAGCGCAAACACCAAAGCTATCACTATTATTTTAAGTGCGGTATTTTTTATTTCGTGCCGCGCCCTAAGTGCTATGAGACCAAGGAACAGCGTGTATATAACGTCGAAGCTGGCAAAGGTTTCGGGTGTGGGCAGAGCCTTCTTTGTCATGAGAAAATACGGCAGATAGCTTATTATGGCAAAAATGCCCAGCCGCAGCATATAGCGGTTTATATTATGTGTGCGATGATAGCCCTCTACCAGCAGAAAAAACATCACCGGGCCGGTGATTCGCCCTATTGCGCGCAGCACGGTGTACTCTGCACTCCCCGGAATAAGAAACAAAAAGGCATAATGATCAAGCACCATTGCTGCTATAGCAATTAGTTTCAGCATGTTGTTTGTCAAGCCGCCCGTCCTGCCGAGATCATTTTCATTTTGGAGAATATTTTCTATCATGTGATAGATTATATATCCTGGAGAGCATAAAATCAATTTATAGTAAAAGCACAATAAAAAACGCCGTTTTACGGCGCCGCTAAAGGTTATTCGTCTGCCATACCCACCGGCACGTCCACACAACGCGCCGGCGGGGTAGCAGTAATGGTATAAATTTGCAACAATGTAATTTGCCGCATTGATTATAATATATATCTAACCAAATAAAGTTTGGAATAACGAGATTATGTGGTTTTTTGGGAAATATTTCAAGCCAAAAATTTTATACTTAACACGTAAAAATGTGGTATATTAATATAGTATAATATGCACAGGAGGCGCTGATATGTATGATCTTATAATTGCGGGGGCAGGCCCTGCGGGGTTGACCGCCGCAATATATGCCGCAAGGGGCGGGCTTGACGTGCTGGTGATAGAACGTGCCTTTGCCGGCGGGCAGATGGCAGTAAGCAGTACAATAGAAAATTACCCCGGCTTTCAAGAGGAGCTTGCGGGGGCTACACTTGCAAATGATATGAGGCTGCAGGCGCTCAAAATGGGCGCTAAAATACAAAACGAAGATATTCAATCCATTGAGCTTTCATCCGATATTAAAAAAATAACCACAGCGAAAAATATTTACGAGGCAAAAACTATTATACTGGCAATGGGAGCGGTGCCGCGCAAGCTGGGCATAGAGGGAGAAACGAAGCTGGTGGGCTCCGGTATTTCCTATTGTGCCACCTGTGACGGCGCTTTTTTCCGCGGAGTGGATGTTGCCGTAATTGGCGGCGGCAATACGGGTGTGGAAGATGCGCTGTATCTATCAAAGTTTTGCAATAAGGTGTACATTATACACCGCAGAGACCAATTCCGTGCGCAGATGGCACTGGTGGAAAGGCTGCGCGAAGTGCGGAATGTGGAAATTTTAACGCCCTATCTGCCCGTTGCGGTAAAGGGTGAATTTGCGGTAGAATCTCTTGTTGTGGAGCCTGTGGGAGGCGGAGAACACAAAGATCTGGCGGTGCGCGGTGTGTTTTTTGCGGTGGGGCGAATACCCACTACTGATATGATAAAAGGCCAGATAGAGCTTGATGCGGAGGGGTATATAGTTTCGGATGAAAACTGCGGCACGAACATACCCGGTGTTTTCTGCGCGGGTGATATACGTGTAAAACGGCTACGGCAAATAGTAACTGCGGCTGCAGACGGTGCCGCTGCGGCTACGGCGGCAGAGAGCTATCTGTACGAATATAAATGAAGCTTACGGCGGCATATGTAAATACGTGTGGCGCGAAATATATTTAGCCGAACTGCGGCAAAAACCATTTTGAGGAGATATTGATGGCTAGAATGTTTGGAACAGACGGTGTGAGGGGCGTTGCCAATTTAAAGCTCGATCCGAAGCTGGCTTACGAATTGGGCAGGGCTGGCGCGTATTGCCTAACAAACGCCGTGCACAAAGCAAAGATACTTATAGGCAGGGATACGCGTGCATCCGGAGATATGCTGGAGAGCGCCATGATAGCGGGCATATGCTCTGCCGGAGCGGTTGCTGTGGTTGCCGCTACGCCGCTTCCAACCTCGGCGGTGGCATACCTAACGCGGGAGATGGGCTATGATGCGGGCGTGGTGATATCTGCCTCGCACAACTCAGTGGAATATAACGGCATAAAATTTTTCAATTCAAGCGGTTATAAGCTGGCAGATGAAATTGAAGACAGAATAGAGGCAATAATCAAAAACGACTGCGCGGAGGTGCCAACGCCCACAGGTATAGATGTGGGCAGGCGCATACACATGAAAAAGGCGGCGCAGGAATACATAGATTATATAGTGAGTGTGGGTCAGGGAAACCTCAGCGGACTCAAGGTGGTGCTGGACTGCGCAAACGGTGCGGCCAGCGAGGTTGCGCCCTGGGTGTTCAAGCTGCTTGGAGCGGAAGTTATTCCGTATTACAACATGCCGGACGGCAACAACATAAACGATAATTGCGGTTCCACATATCCGGATCAGCTATCCCGCCTTGTGCCGGAGCTGGGTGCGGATGTGGGCCTTGCCTTTGACGGAGATGCGGACAGGCTGATTGCCGTGGATGAGCATGGCAACGTGGTGGATGGAGATAAAATAATGTCCATCTGCGCTATGGATATGAAAAAAAGCGGCAGGCTGAAAAATGATACGCTGGTTGCCACAGTTATGAGCAACATGGGCATGGAGGTCACGCTGAAAAACAATGGTGTGAACCTGCTGCGCACGGACGTGGGAGATCGCTATGTGCTGGAGCGTATGCTGGCAGAGGGGCACAATTTGGGCGGGGAGCAGTCCGGTCATATAATTTTTCTGGATGAGAACACAACGGGCGACGGCATACTTTCGGGTATGCACCTGCTTTCCATAATGAAGCGTGAGGAGAAGCAGCTTTCCCGTCTTGCCAAAAAGGTGGATATATACCCGCAGGTGCTAGTGAACGCCAAGGTGGACGACGCCAAAAAGCACGGGTATTTGGATGACAGCGAAATACAAAAGGCAATAGGCGAGCTTGAGAGACGCTTTGCCGGCGAAGGGCGCGTTCTCATACGCACCTCCGGTACAGAGCCGCTTGTACGTGTAATGATAGAGGGCAAGGATAAAGAAGAGATAGCCAAGCTGGCGGTGGATATGGCTGCGCTTATAGAAAAGCGCCTGCAATAGCCGCAGCTTTGCCACGCAAGCGGAAGCAAATTTAATTTGCCGCTGTTTTTTGCGGGATTGTTATTTGAAAACAGTATGTATTGTTGAAAGGAGTTTTTATGTGCGGAATAGTAGGCTATATTGGTGAACGCGATGTTATGCCCGTGTTGATTGGCGGGCTTAAAAAGCTGGAATACCGTGGGTATGACAGCGCGGGAGTGGCCTTTTTGGATGAGCAGGCCGGTATGCACGTAATAAAGGAAAAGGGGCGGCTGGCGGAGCTTGAAAAGCTGGCAAACGGCAAGGGCGTGGGCTGCAAGATGGGCATAGGCCATACGCGCTGGGCCACGCACGGCGAGCCGAACAATGTAAACGCGCACCCCCATACCAGCGCCTGCGGTGATCTGGCCATAGTGCACAACGGCATAATAGAAAACTATATACAGCTTAGAGAATGGCTGCAAAAGAAGGGCATAAAGTTCGTTTCAGAAACGGATACGGAGGTAATAGCCCACCTTATAAACTACTATTTGGATGGGGATCTCAAGCAGGCGGTGCATCAGGCAATAGCGCGTCTTGAGGGCAGCTATGCGCTTGGCGTTATATGCGAGGAATTTCCGGACGAAATAATAGCCGTGAGAAAGGACAGCCCGCTTGTGGTTGGCCTTGGGCAGGGCGAAAACCTAATAGCCTCAGACATACCCGCAATACTTGAATATACCAAGGATGTATACTTCCTAAATGATAGAGAGCTGGCCGTTATACGCAAAGACAAGGTAAAGCTTTATGACAACTACCTTAACAGAGTGGAGCGCGAACCCTTCCATGTGGATTGGGATATCTCACAGGCAGAAAAAGCGGGCTATGAGCACTTCATGATAAAGGAAATAGAAGAGCAGCCGCAGGCGCTTGCAGATACGCTGAACCCGCGCGTGAAGGACGGAATGATAGATTTTTCCGAAATAGATCTGGATGACGAAAAGCTCAGAGATATTAAGCGCATACTCATAATTGCCTGCGGAACGGCATACCACGCGTCATACATAGGCAAATATATAATGGAATATTATGCCCGTGTTCCCGTTGATGTGGAGATAGCGTCTGAATTCCGTTACAAAAAACCCATAATAGACGAGAGCTATTTTGTTATAGTGGTGAGCCAGTCCGGTGAGACGGCAGACACCATTGCCGCGCTCAGAGAGGCGCAGCAGGGCGGCGCTTTTGTGCTGGCAATATGCAATGTGGTGGGTTCCACAATATCACGCGAGGCAGATGCGGTGCTCTATACCCGTGCGGGTCCGGAGATAGCGGTGGCCTCCACCAAGGCTTATACCACCCAGCTCATGTGCCTTTATATGCTATGCCTTAAGGCGGCGCACGCGCGCGGCGAGGTGAGCGAGGCAGAGTATAAAGAATATGTTGCAGAGCTGCAAAAGGTGCCTGCCAACGTGGAAAAGGTGCTGTCTCACAAGAGTGAGCTGCAAAAATACGCAGCGCGTCACTTTATGGAGCACAGCGTTTTCTATATAGGCCGCGGGCTGGATTACGCGCTCTCTATGGAAGGTTCTTTAAAGCTAAAGGAAATAAGCTACATCCATTCAGAGGCATATGCGGCGGGAGAGCTAAAGCACGGCACAATAGCGCTGATAGAGCCGGGAACACTGGTTACGGCAATACTGACGCAGGGCGCGCTTTTTGATAAGTGTGTCAGCAATGTGAAAGAGGTAACCTCGCGCGGCGGGCTGGTGCTGGCCGTTACGCAGGAAAAATATGTGG
>CAYXBW010000077.1:0-11411 GCA_964463305.1 uncultured Christensenella sp.
TGCGCGAGCACATAGGCTACGTGCCGCAAAAGGGCGTGCTGTTCTCCGGCACAATTGCCTCAAACCTGCGCTATGGCAGAAAAGACGCAACGGATGAAGATATAAAGCAATCCGCCGAGATAGCACAGGCTATGGATTTCATAGCCGCCAAAAAGGAGGGCTTCCTTTCTCCCGTATCAGAGGGCGGCTCCAATGTTTCTGGCGGGCAAAAGCAGCGGCTTTCCATAGCGCGCGCGCTCACCAAAAAATCAGACGTGTATATATTTGACGATAGCTTTTCCGCGCTGGACTACCGCACGGACACTCAGCTCAGAAAAGCCTTGAAGCCGTATACGAAGAAGAGCACCGTGCTGATAGTGGCGCAGAGGGTCTCCACCATACTCCATGCCGACCAGATAATCGTGCTGGACGAGGGCAGGATAGTGGGCAAGGGTACACACGAGGAGCTAATGCAAAGCTGCCCCGAATACATAGAAATAGCCAAATCGCAGCTTGGCAGCGACGCGGTGTGAAAGGGGGAAACAATATATGAAAGCATCAGATATAAAGGTTAAGCGCCGCCAGCCTGGCGGCGGTATGGGCCACGGCCCTGGCGGCGGCATGGCAATGGGCGGCGAAAAGGCGCGCGATTTTAAAGGCGCGTTCAAAAAGCTGGTTCAATATATAGGCAAATATAAAGTGGGCGTTATAATAGTTATGCTGTTTGCGGCAGCCTCCACAATATTCGCCATAGTAGGGCCGAGAATTTTGGGCACGGCCACCACGCAGATATTCACAGATATGATGGGCATGGTGGACGGCAGCAAAACGGGTATAGATTTTGGCGCGATAGGCAATATACTCATCACACTTGTGCTGCTTTACGGCATAAGCGCAATATTCAGCTATGTGCAGGGCTACGTGATGGCGCGCATCTCCGTAAAGGTGACCTACAATATGCGCCGTGACATCTCGCTTAAAATAAACAAGCTGCCCCTCGCCTATTTCGACAAGCGCAGCTTTGGCGAAGTGCTCTCCCTAATAACAAACGACGTGGACGTTATAACGCAGAGCCTGAACCAGAGCATAACGCAAATAATAACCTCCGTCACCATGATAATAGGTATACTTGTGATGATGTTCTCCATGAGCTGGCAAATGACGCTCATAGCGCTGGCCATAATACCCATATCAATGGTGATAGTGATGTTTATTGTGAAAAAATCACAAAAACATTTTTCGGCGCAGCAGGATTATCTGGGTCATGTGAACGGTCACGTGGAGGAGAATTATTCCAACCACATAGTTGTTAAGGCATTCAACGGCGAGGAAGGCTCTATAAAAGAATTTGACGGCATGAACAAAGAGCTGCATGATTCCGCCTGGAAATCTCAGTTCCTCTCCGGCCTCATGATGCCCGTTATGCAGTTTATAGGCAACCTGGGTTATGTGGCAATATGTATACTGGGCGGTTATCTGGTGATACAAAAGGCCATCACGGTGGGTGATATACAGGCGTTCATACAGTACGTGCGCCAGTTTACTCAGCCCATAACGCAGATTGCCAATATTTCGAATATATTGCAGCAGACGGTGGCCGCCGCGGAGCGCGTGTTCGACTTTTTGGGCGAGCCTGAGGAAAGCCCGGAGCCGCTCAACCCCGCAACGGATGAAAACGTGCAGGGCAGCGTGGATTTTGACAGCGTGCACTTTGGCTACAATCCCGACAAAATAATAATAAACGATTTCTCCGCGCACATAAAGCCCGGCCAAAAGGTGGCCATAGTTGGCCCGACGGGCGCGGGGAAAACCACCATAATAAAGCTATTGATGCGCTTTTACGAGCTGAATTCCGGCTCTATACTGGTGGACGGAATAAAGGCAACGGACTTCACGCGAGACGGTTTGCGCAGCATGTTCGGCATGGTGCTGCAGGACGCGTGGCTGGAGAACGCCAGCATACGCGAAAACATACGCTACGGCAGGCTGGACGCAACGGACGACGAGGTAAAGGCCGCGGCTAAGGCGGCGCAGGTGGATCACTTTATACGCACGCTGCCGGACGGCTATGATACAGAGATAAACGAGGAATCCAGCAATGTTTCGCAGGGGCAGAAGCAGCTTCTCACAATAGCGCGCGTAATACTGGCCGACCCCAAGATACTCATACTGGACGAGGCAACCAGCTCTGTAGATACGCGTACGGAGATACAGATACAAAAGGCGATGGACAATCTAATGGCAGGGCGCACCAGCTTTGTTATAGCGCACCGCCTGTCCACAATACGCAACGCAGACGTTATATTCGTAATGAAGGACGGCGATATAGTGGAGCAGGGCACGCACGACGAGCTTATAGAAGCGAAGGGCTTTTACGCAGATCTTTACCTCAGCCAGTTTGAGGACGCGGAGGAAGCCGTGTGACAGGCGCAAAATTTTAAACGTAAAGGGCTGTTTCAAAAAAAATTGAAACAGCCCTTTTTTAGTGTTCTTATATAAAATCACATGTCTAAAACGGCTGAATTTGCAGCTATTTAGGCACTGCGCGAAAGCGCCGTCACATCGGCGCATATTCCGATTTTCAAAAAACTGCGCTGTTTCAGCCCCTCCAGCACCAATCTGCTATATTATTTCTGTCTATTCATCATCAAACGCAGAGTAAAACATATATCCGTCCTTACCATTTCGCTTTACAATATAAGACGCCTTGTCTGCCCGATCGTATAGCTGCTCATAGCTCATTCCATCCTGCGGGTATATAGATACGCCTATGCTGGCAGAAACGGTTTGCTCCACATTGCCTATTCTGTATGTATGGCGAATCGTGTCGCAAAGCCGCGCTACCTTATCTTTAACAAAATCCACGTCCGGCAGATCTCGCACCATCAAAATGAATTCATCTCCGCCAAACCTGCCCAAAATATCGCTTGACCGGAAGAGGTGCTTTATTTTTTTGGACATATCTATCAAAACCTCATCGCCAAAAAGATGTCCAAAGCTATCGTTTACATTTTTGAAATTATCTATATCTATACATATAAGCGCATGCTTTTGTGTTGCGTTCGAATTTGCCAAAGCATCATCTATAAGCAGTTTAACGGCTCCTTTGTTATACAGCCTGGTGAGGTTGTCTATTTGAGATTTTCTCCGCATGGCCTCCTCTTTGAACACCTCGTTCTGCACATCTTCAAAAAAACCTATCGCCTTATAAGGGCGGCCATCATCCCCATATACTATAGTTATAGGGTTATTGCACCAGCGATAATCACCATGCTTGTTTTTTAGCCTTATCCTTATAGATTTGTGCGTTTTTCCCGCCAGCACATCCTTGAATGCCTCTTCAAAGAGCGGCCTGTCATCAGGGTGTACCATTTGCAGATCTATGGCATCATTGTAGTCCTTCTTCTCGCTTGCATCCACAAAAAACATTTCCTCTAAATACCTGTGCGTGTGCACCTTTTCCACGCCGTATTTCCATTCCACCACAGCCATTTTTGCACGCCTCGCAAGCTGGCGAAAACATTTTTCATCCAGCTCCGCATTTTGCGCCATCTTGCCTATTTCCTCCATCATCGCTTTTTGCTCTCGAAGATCACGGCAGTATGAGGCCACGGCATCACGACCGTCATAGTCCACGCGTATCAGCGTTATCTCGGCGGGCAGCTCCGTGCCGCTCTTTGTGAGGTGCTGCCATTCAAAGCGATAAAACCCCTCTTCAAAAGCCTTTTTCAGTGCTTCGCGGCTCCGTTCTGAAGAAAGCTCTCCGTCCGCTTGATACATGGGAGAAAAGCTGTCAAAATTTTCTATGAGATAGGTTCTGTCCGTCTCCTCAAAAAGATTCAGCATCTCTGCATTCAGATCCAATATGTTGAAATCTTGATCCCACAACAGGCAGCCGATAGGTGCTTTGTTAAACATAAGCGTTACGCGCGAATCAAGATGCCTTATGCGCTCACGCGTTTTTTTCTGCTCTCGCAGATAAAGCAGGAACAGCAGCGCAAATGATACCCCTATGAAGCAGGCTATTATAGCCGTAGCAAACACAAAGCTGTGCAGCTCCACCGTAACAACAGATTGATCCACAACAGATATTATGTACCAATTTTTTATTCCCAGCGGCGCATAGTGCATTATTCTGTGCTGACCGTTCAGAACATATTCAGAGCTTCCGCTTCGCCCCGCGTCCATATTTTGGTATACCTGCTCAACACCGTCGCCCGAAAGCACCTGCGCCGCATCAAACGCTTCCACGAGGTTTACATCCTCAGAAACGCCGCCGCCGTCCGTTTTTGTTATTACGTCGCCACTGTTTGTACATACATAAGCATATCCCTTGCCGCCAAAAGACGGGCTGAACATGCCGCGCAGCTTATTAAGCTCAAGAAATCCCACAAGTATAGCTTTTCCGCCCTTAGGGCCGGTAAGCGGCGCGGATATTCCCACCACCTCACCTTCACTTGCATCTTCGCTGTGTGAAAATTCAAAGGGTTCCGATATATAGGTTTCGCCAGCAAGCGCCCGCTCAAAGTAATCAACTCCCTTCAAGTTGAACGCATGACCGTCATTATCAACGCCCCTTCCGTCCGCTCCCGCTACCACAATAAAGCTGAAATCCGTTGTTTGCACGGTTGCGTTCAGTAGGCTCAGCATATTATCATAGCCGTCCGCCCCGCCCAGCACCTCGGTTAGCTGTACGGAAAGCGCCTCCATTATATCCGCCTCCCCGTTAAACTTTGAAACGAAAGCTATACGCTGCTGCTCCATCACCTCATCCAGGCTTCTGCTCGCCGCGTCATTCAAATTTTTGTCCATTATGTGAGTATAAGCAAAAAAGCCCGAAACAATTATTCCTATAATCGCTAAAAAGCTCACTGCCAACCATGTCAATTTGGCTTTTTTCATAAAACTTAACCCCTGCGCCATGTTGCTTAATATATTATAAAGTCTTGCTGAAGTTAAAATTAAAACATTGATACTGTGGCGATTCCCGCATCTGTCTCTTATGCCGATATCCACCCAAAGCGGCCTCTCGCCCCGCCTTTGCGCACGCGCACCGATTGCATATAAAAACCGCTGCCATGACTGCATATACCGCAAAAAGCTTACGGGAAATAGCCGCTAAAAAATCTGTGATACGCTAAGTAAAGCGCTTCAAGAAAATAAACTTTCAGCTCCTATAACATTTATATATTTATTATATCCAATTTCGCAAGTTAATAACACTTTTTTAATTTTTTGCTTAACTTGCCGTTATTTAATACAATACAACGCATTTTGATGCGTTTAATTATTTTTTGGATTATAACCGCTTAACCAAGCCGTTTGTTTCCTAATTTAAGCTGCATCCTCGCAGAGCGCATGCCAAAAACAGCCTGCCCCGCCGCAGAAAAAATTTTGTAATAAACATCCCCAAAAGTATCTGATATCAATAAACATTTGTAAAACCAACGCAAAAAGTATATTATTGATTGTAGCAGTTTACGGCTCAGTGTAAGCGTTTGTGTGAAACTGCGCGGCAGGCGTACAGCGTTTTGCCGATCCAATACCAAACGGTTTTTGCGGTATTGGTACAAATACAAAAAACAGGCAGGAAATTTATGGCCTTAGCAATATCGCCGCTTTTCAGCGGTTCAAAGGGGAATTGCATACTTATAGAGTCCTCAGAGGCCTGCGTGCTTATTGACGCGGGCTATTCCTGTTCCCGAATTGCCGCGGAAATGAAAAAAATAGGCAGGCACATGGAGGATGTGGAAGGCATACTGGTAACGCATGAGCATAGCGACCACATAGCCGGCGTAGGCGTTACATCTCGCAAGTACGATATTCCCGTATACGCAAATGCGCCCACCTGGCAGGCCATGTCTGCAAAAATGGGCGATCTTGCCAAAAAAAATATACGCGTTATAGATGAAAGTGATTTTTACATAAAAGATATGTGCGTACAGCCCTATGAAATATCGCATGACGCGGCGCAGCCCTTTGGCTACAGCCTTGCCTCCGGCGGTAAAAAAATAAGCGTGATGACAGACCTTGGGCGTGTGGGCAGCGGTATTTTGAAATATGTGGATGGCTCAAACATTGTGCTTTTAGAATCCAATCACGATATAGAAATGCTGAAGTGCGGACCCTACCCGTATTATTTGAAACGCAGGATACTCTCCACACACGGTCACCTCTCAAATGACGACGCGGGAGAAACGGCGCTCAAGCTGGCGCTTTCGGGCGTTAGGGGCATACTGCTTGGGCATCTTTCAGAGAAAAACAATTTTTATGAGCTGGCCTACCAAACGGTGACCGGCTATTTGGCGCAAAACGGCGTGGTGGCAGGAAAACACATAGCCGTAGGGCTGGCCAAACGCGAGGGGGTAACGGGATATTATGAGGCAAAATGAGCTGCCGGCAAAATATTCGCTAAAGACGGCAAACACAGCTCTGCTGGTGCTTTTGCTGATATATTGCGCTTTTGATATTTTAGAGGTTGCCGCCATGCTTTCCACTCACCGCATGCCAGACCTTGAGGCGGCTATGGTGGTTCGGCTTTTTGCTATGGCTCCTGTAATAATAATTGCGCTAACGGCGGCGCGCCCAATTTTGGCGCTGCGCTTTAAGGCTCCGGGCGCAAAAAATGTGCTGTACACCATTTTACTTGCTTTTTTCTCTTACCTTGCCATAAAGGTGCTTATAAGCTTCATTGCCTCCGCCATAATGAGCGCCGGAAAGCAGCTTCCCCAAAACCTTGTGGACGAGGTGCTTTCCAATGCGCCTATACTGCTGGAGGCGTTGCTGCTCTGCGTGTTTGCGCCGTTTACAGAGGAGATACTCTTTCGCGGAATGGTGCAAAACTCCTTTGAACGCAGATTTGGGCTTGTTGCCTTTGTTATTGCCGGTCTGCTTTTCGGCTGGACGCACGGCGAGCCGCTCTCCATAATAAACGGCGCGCTTACCGGCCTTCTGCTGGGATATATGTATATAAAAACACGCTCGCTCTGGGTGCCAATAATATTCCACGCGGTATATAATTTCCTGGCGTTCACCTTCGTTCCAGATATTTTTATAATAAACCTGCCGTGGACACTGGGCTTTTTCCCTGTGCAAACAATGGATTTTTCCAGCTTCAATTACACGGTTTTCAGCCTAGGCATAGCCGCCATAGGCGTGCTTATGAGCTATGTGATGCTGCGCCTTATAGCACTGAACAATCCGCAAAATCACGCGGAAAAGGAGCCGGGCTACCATCCGGAGCGCGGCGCAACCGTACTTTTCATACTTGTGCTGATCGTTTTGACGGTGCGCACCCTGCCGGGTATACTGGCATACGTATTGCAGTGAGGAGGGGAGCGGCATAAAGCTTAATATAATATGCGTGGGCAAACTTAAGGAAGCTTATTTTAAAGACGCGCAGGCGGAATATGTTAAAATGCTTGGGCGGTTTTGCGATGTGGAAGTAACTGAGCTTGCGGACGAACCGCTTTCCCGCGTAAAGAGTGAAGCGGATGAACGCGCGGCAGTGTCTGCCGAGGGCGCGCGCGTGCTGGAAAAGCTAAAGGGCTACGTGATAGCCTGCGATATACGCGGCAAAAAATTTTCCTCACCCGAGTTTGCGCGCAAGCTGGACGAGGTGTTGGGCAGCGGCGCGGGCAGTATAAGCGTGGTGATTGGCGGCTCGCTGGGGCTTTGCTCCGAGGTGCTGGCGCGCGCAGATCTGCGGCTCAGCTTTTCCGATATGACGCTTCCCCACCGGCTTTTTCGCGTGGTGCTTTTAGAGCAGCTCTTCCGCGCGTTCAAAATACTTCGCGGCGAAACATACCACAAGTAGCGCAGTTGTATATACACTATTTGCCATCATGTTCCTTTAAATCAAGCATTTTCAATAATATATCAATATAAAAAAACGATGCCCGCAAGCCTTATATTCCGCTTGCTTTGTTAAACATCCGTTTTTAATAAGCCATCTATTAAAATGTTGCTTAAAATAATTTTTATATCCTGCGGCCGTCAATACCCGGCAAATTATATTATGCTTATATCTCAAAGGCGGTAATGATTCCCGCAAAGGCATTCCGCGCACAAACGTTGTATATACACCATATAGCGGCTAATATTCTCTGGCAAACACGAAGGGCAACACGCGCGCCGCCCCCTCAAGGCAGGAGGCGCACGCCCTTATGGTAGCGCCCGTAGTGTATACATCGTCTATCAATAGTACGCGCTTTCCGTCTGCATCCACGCCCTTGCAAAGCGCAAAAGCGCCGTTCATGTTTTCCAGCCGCTCTTCCACATTCAAATCAAATTGCGGGGCTGTATCTCTCACACGCATAAGGGCATCATAAAAGGGCAGCCCGGCCTCCCTGCAAAACGCCGCAGCTATGAGCGCGCTTTGGTCGTATCCGCGCTGCGCCATACGCTTTGCGTGTATGGGCACATAGCATACCATATCCGCTTCAAAGCCATGCCTTTGGTATACCTCCAGCATTTTCTTTGCAATGTATTCACAAAGGCGCGGCATATCATCATACTTTAAGCCATGAAGCAGCTTTCGCACCACCCCGCCATAACAAAAGACATGCAGCACTCCCCCTGCCATATCATCCGCCGGAACCTGCGCTGCCTCCAGCTTTGCGCAGCTTTCGCAAGCGCATTTGCCCTGCGGTATCTCCCTACGGCAATATATGCATTTTGTGCCCATGCCCGCCACTTTTTTTAAAAAATCAGAAATGTCCATCCGCCATACCCCCGCCTGTTACGCGCGAAAAATATTTGAGTTCCTTGGCCAAAGCGGTGGCGCGCCTGCCGGTGGAGCCATTTTTGAGCATATAGTCCATTGTGTAGCTGTCGCCTATTATTATAACGCGCCGTTTTGCGCGTGTCACCCCCGTGTACAGCAAATTTCGCGTAAAGAAGGGGTTTGGTTCGTACTTCATGGGTATTATAACCACGTCAAATTCACTGCCCTGAGATTTGTGTATTGTATAGGCAAAGGCTCCGTCCAGCTCCGCAAGCTCCATTATTTCATAGTCACTGCACTTTCCGTCCTCAAAACGCACGGTCACAAGCCCCGCGCGTATCTGCGCTATAACGCCTATATCCCCGTTAAAAACGCCCTCCCCCTCCATTAGCCGCTCATGATCGCGCCAGGTTTTGCAATAGTTGTTCACTATCTGCATCACCCTGTCGCCCTCGCGGAATATGCGGTCACCGAATGCTATCTCCGCTTTGCCCGTTTTCGCCGGATTCACCATATCGCGAATGAGCAGATTGAGCGACACCGTGCCCACCTCGGTGCGCTTTATGGGCGCTATCACCTGCACATCAGCGCCCTGCTTAGAAAAACGGCGGTATTCCGCTAGCACCCGCTCCACCACCTCGGCGCGGCTTTTGCATTCTATAAACTGAAATTCCTCCTCATCAGGCTGGGGCGCCCTGCCGTTTAGTATCTCGTAGGCCGCGTCCGCTATTCGCCCCTCGTTTCTGAAATGGTAGGTTAAGCGCACCTGCCGCACCGCGCCGGAGGAAAGTATGTCCCGCATCACGTTGCCAGGTCCAACAGAGGGCAGTTGATCGGCATCTCCCACAAGCAGCAGCCTGCTTCCCGGCTTGACCGCGCGCAGCAGATTGCCGAACAAAAATATATCCAGCATGGACACCTCGTCCACTATCACCACATCAGCCTTGAGCGGATCTTCCTCGTTTTTGCGGAAATAGCATTGGAACGCGTCCTCGTCGTAGGCATATTCCAGCAATCTGTGCAGTGTTTTGGCCTCCTCGCCCGTTGCCTCCTGCATACGCTTGGCGGCACGTCCCGTGGGCGCTGCCATAGCACAGGAAAGCCCGGCGGCGCCCATAATGTTCAGCACCGCCTTTAAAATGGTGGTCTTGCCCGTGCCCGGCCCGCCCGTTATTACGCACACGCGGCTCTGAGCCGCCGCGCGCACCGCCTCAGCCTGCTCATCAGAAAGCGAAAAGGCCGCACGCTGCTTTTCTATTAGCGCATCCAGCCCGGCTATTCCCTCACCGCCCGCGCTTCCCGCCATTGTGAAAAGCCGTGCCGCCGCCTTCACCTCCGCGTCGTGCGCGCGCTTACTGGCAACCACGGTAAAATCTTTCGCGTAGCGGCGCAGCACCACCTCTCCATCCCGCGTCATGGCCAGCAGGCAGCGCGAAACCGCGCGCTCCTCCACGCCCAGATGCTGCGCGACGTGAGGTGCGAGGCGGTTTTTTATCACATACATATCGCCGTTCCCAAGCAGCTTATTCAGCACGTTCATTATGCCGTTTTTTATACGAAAGGGCGAGCTTTTGTCTATTCCCAGATTTTGGGCTATCCTGTCTGCCGTTATAAAATCTATGCCGCGTATCTCGGATATCAAAATATACGGGTTTTTGCGTATCATGGAGGCCGCGCCGCCGCCCAGCTTGGTTGCCGCCGCAGTGGCCTGCCGCGCGGTGAGTCCCATGCCCATCAGTTCGGAATAAGTATATTTTTCACGCGAATATTCTGTGAAGGCAGCGCTTATGCTCTGCGCCAGCTTGCGCGAAACGCCCTTCACCTCTGCCAGAAGAGCGGGTTCGTTTTCTATTACGGCAAAGGTGTCTTCACCGAAATGCTCCACTATTCGCCCGGCAAGCACCTCGCCCAAGCCCTTTATAAAGCCGCCGCCCAAAAAGAGCGCCATATCATTCAGGTCGCTTGGCAGCATACTGTGGTAGGAGGAAACGGCAAACTGCCGCCCAAAGCGCGGGTGCGTTTTGAATTCGCCAAAGAAGCGCGCCTGCTCACCCACTGTAAGCCCGTGCATGCTTCCCACGGCAACGAAAGGCTCCGGCGCATCTATCTCCGCCACCGTATACCCGTCATCCGCAGTATATATTATTTCCGCCACTGTTCCCGTAAGCTCTTCCGGCATTGCGCATCTCCCCAAAACTGCCTGCCGCGCCGCTTTTGGCACGCTTCTCCCATAATATAACACCAGCCACCCTCAAGTATAATGAGGGTGGCTGTTTTATAGATCGATCCAACATTTTTATTTTATTTCGGCCTTTATGGCATCCACCATGTCAAGACGCTCCCACGGCAGATCCAGATCGTTTCTGCCAAAGTGACCGTAAGACGCCGTCTGCCTGTATATGGGCGAACGCAGACCAAGGCGGTTTATTATGCCGTTGGGCGTTAGGTCAAACAGCTTTGTTACGATGTCCGCTATCTCGGTGGAGTGCATTTTGCCCGTTTTGAATGTTTCCACAAAAACGGAAACGGGATGCGCCACGCCTATGGCGTAGGCAAGCTGTATCTCGCACCTGTCCGCAAGACCCGCCGCCACTATGTTTTTGGCAACGTGACGCGCAGCGTAGGCCGCGCTCCTGTCCACCTTGGAGGGGTCCTTGCCGGAGAACGCGCCGCCGCCGTGCCTGCCCATTCCGCCGTAGGTGTCCAC
>CAYXBW010000078.1:0-11396 GCA_964463305.1 uncultured Christensenella sp.
TATTTTTATACTGTTTTTGGTACTTCAGGGTTATTATTGGCAAAGTTTTGCAATATTACCATAGGCTCGTAGCTGCTTGTATTTTTTATGCTAATTCCCTTTTTGGCCGCAGATTCAGATACAAAATATTCATCTCCGGTAAGATCGCCAAAACGCACCAATTCAGGAGCTGCGCATTCAAATTTGCCAAAGCTGCCGTGGCCCTGAACAACCAGCGCAGTATAGCAGGCCGCGTCTTTAACAACCACACCGGCGCCCGGTGCTATAGTTATTTCCTTGGCTGCAACCCATTCGTTTGCATAGGCTATCCACTTTTCAATCAGCCCCTGCTGTGTGCTGTTTAAAGCTTTGGGTGCTCTAAAATAAGTTTCCTTATAGTCCGGCCGGGTGCTTTCTTCCCAGTCTATTTGGTTCATGAGCGCGTCTATATTGTCCTTTTCACTCTCCGGCTGGCAATCTGTAAGCATATTGTGACCGTTTATTTCGCCCATTGTAACGTTTTCCATTATAGTATTTACATCGCTGTTCCACTGCGGCTCAAACGTTACAACAGAGGCCGGAGCGTGTATAACGCCTGCCGCGGTATACCAGCCGGTGCCAAGCTGTATGCGGTATGCGCGAGACAATTCGGTTATACGTGTATCTTTCTTATCATAATTTGTGAGGCAATCACGCACCTGTTCTTTCGTGGTGGAGGGGTCGAAGCCAAAGTAGGTGAGAGGAAAGCGCCCAAGATAAGATGCGTTGTATTGTACGGGGAAATAATACGCTTCCGGTTTTCCGTGCATGCCTATTTTCTGCGCTTTTTCTTCAGTGAGGTGAAGATGGTGAAACAACGGCTTATCGTAGTCATACAGTTTGGCAAAAGTAGGCCAGGTACCATATTGTTTTTGTAGTTCTTCGCCAATCAATTCTGTGCCAAGCTCCTCCACGCAATCTTTGAATAGCAGGAGATCGGTTTTGTCATTTCCTACTACAAAGCTCATACCCTCGGTTTTTCCTGTTTTGGGACCGTTCAATGCAACGGTTACAGAACCCAGCCACCTTTCACATATTCCACCGCGATCCATACCAAATGCATAGTAATCATCAGGGTGAAGACGTAGCCTGCGTCCCGGCTCATTGAAGGAGCGGGGAACCCATGTTGGCGCTAGATGAAACACACCCTCACCATTAGTAAAAATTTCTTTGATCTTGCTCATTCTTAAAATCCTCCGTTTTATTTTTTGGTGTATATATATACAATGTTTGTCAACATAATTTGTGCACAATGCTTAGTGTTAGCGGCATAAATGACATATGTGTTTAATAAAATGCGGTTTTATATACTTATTTTTTAAATAATGCATAGTTTTAGCTCCAAATATTACGAACATGTAATAAAATATTATTTCGTTATGTTACTAAATATATCATAAATTTTCAGAATATTGAATATATTATTTAAAATATTTCAAACTCATAAAAAAATATTTCACGAAAGCATTGACATATCATGCATACATGAGATATCATGTAATCACACAAAAATAATAACCAATAAATATTTTCAAGAGGTATGAATTATGTTATTAAACATGAAAGATTTGCTTAGTGTTGCAAATGAAAGAAATTTTGCCGTTCCCGCGTTCAATATAGGCACGGGTCAAATTTTGAAAGGCGTTGTAGATACCTGCGAAGAGTTGAATGCTCCCGTTATACTTTCCATACACCCGTTGGAGCTGCATTTTCAGGGAAGCAGTTTCATGAAAATGTGTATAGATATGGCGAACAACTCTCGTGTACCTATGTGTATACATCTTGACCATGGCGCTAAAATTGAAGAGATAATGGAGGCTATTCGTTATGGATTTACCTCAGTAATGATAGACGCATCTGAAAAGCCTTTTGAAGAAAATATTGAAATAACAAAAAAAGTTGTTGATATGGCGCATCCACTTGGAATATCTGTGGAGGGTGAGCTGGGTACAATAGGCACTACAGCAGGAGATACAGAAGGCGGCACAGACAAAATAGTATACACCGACCCTGAGGATGCTGCAAAATTTGTCAAAGAAACGGGTTGTGATACTTTGGCAATAGCAATAGGCACAGCTCACGGCATTTACCCGCCAGGCTTCAAACCGGAGCTAAAGCTTGATTTGCTTACAGAGATAAAGAAAAGGGTATCCGTGCCTCTGGTACTTCACGGCGGCAGCGCAAACCCTGATTCTGAAATAGCCGAGGCTGTAAAGCGCGGTATAAACAAGATAAATATTTCATCCGATACAAAAGACGCTATGTATCAAGAATTGCGCAAAACATTGAAAAACGAAAAAGTTAGAGAGCCTTTTGAGCTATATCCAGATAGCATTGAAGCTATGAAGGCCGTAGTAAAAAACAAAATTAAGCTCTTTAGTGATGATGATAAAATAAAATACTATACTCTCTGATAAAAAACGGATGATTACCGGAATGGCGCACACTGCGTTCATTCCGGATCATTTTTCGGACACTACTACAATATATTACAAACCACGGATAGTTTATTTATTTAAAAAAAATGCGCTTTGCGTATAACGTGTTTTAGTTACTGCAATAAACAAGGTAATATTATACAAATTAAATACGGAAAGGCAAATATATTAATTAATAGCAGTAGTTTTCATGTTTTGTGTGGCTGCTGCAGGCTTTTGTTTAGTGTATCAAACCGTATTTGGCTATCCGGTATAAACTAATGGAGGTACGGCACCTTTATGGCATATGTTGACAGGTACGGCGCATATCTTGAGGGAATACCAAGTGATATAGAGCGCCTAAAAAGCTCCGGCAAGCATATAGTGCTTGGATATACCAGCAATTATGATGTTGTGCTTGTTTGGGATACCGATACGTATAATTCCATATTGGCTGAGCATCTAAAGGGTGAGCCTAGCGCCAGTCCGGGTGAAACAATAAGTTCCATGGAAGACTTTGCGCGAATAACAAGCGCCTACGCCATAAAAGGTTTGGGCGGAGCTTTTGATATAACAGATATTGCAGTGTGCAGGCAATTGCAGAGTAGTTTCAAAACAGAATCATCTCTTGGGGGAACCTGCGCACAAGGCGCTACGGCGCTTTCCACTTTGGGCTTTCCCGTAAATGTACATATAACAGATAAAAGCAAAGAAGTTTGTGAGCTAATGGGCAATCCCGGTGTTACGGTAATAGGCGAAAATGGCTTGCGGCCCATATTGGATGGCGCATCTGATGAACCGCCCATATATCATTTCATATTGCAATTCACCAAGGGAGACATTATTAAAATAAACGGCAAAGAGTATGAGATACCTCTTTCAAACCGGCTGATACTGCCGTATGACAAGGTTCAGAAGATAGTGCCGGTGGATATGTACTTCAAACGCTACTGGGAAAGCAATGCTTCGGGCATGTATGCCTATTTGGTATCCGGCTTTGATGCAATAAATGATGAAAGCATAATGCGTGAACGCGGTGCGGAACTTGCGCGGCATATAGAAGCAATGCGAGCAATGGACAAAGGCTTCAAGATCTATTTTGAGGGAGCATATTATATAAATAAAAACGTAGAAACCATAGCGGAGCACACGCTGTGCCCACTTGCCGATATATACGGCATGAATGAAGAGGAGCTAATAGGCAAAATGGATTCTGAAGGCGTAAAGCTGGACACCGCGCAGCCTGCCGATGTGATAGCCGCGCTGGAACGCGTTATGAGCAAATACTCTATCCGCAGCATAGTTCTTCATACAAAGGACTACGCTCTATATTACGGCAAAGAGCCGGATATTGATATTGAAAAAGGGCTTACCATGGGCAATCTAATGTCGGGCACTCGCGCGCGCATAGGCAGATACGGAAATCAAGAAGATTGCGCGGGTACACTGGAGCTTCCGCTAAGTAAGAGGGGTTTGGATTTTGCGGAAAATCTGGATAAAACAGATACTAAGGGCTATGCCTTGGCCGTACCATCCAGATATATGGAGCGGCCTAAATATACTATTGGTCTAGGCGACACCTTCGTGGCGGGTATGCATACCTGCTTTGTAAAATAGTATATAGGGTGGAGGAAGTACCAAATGGCTTTTTTGATGGGAATAGACTTGGGCACATCAAGCCTCAAAACGGTTATTATGGACACACGCGGCTCAATAATTGCGCTGAGTGTGCGCGATTATCAATTTGATTCGCCCGTTAACGGATATGCGGAGCAGGAACCGGAAGTGTGGTGGAATGCCTGCCGCCTAACGGTGTCTGAGTCCATTTCAAAAAGCGGTGTTTCCGCAAGTGATATAGCAGCGGTAAGCTTTTCAGGTCAAATGCACGGCGCCGTTATGTTGGACAAAAATCTACATTCTGTGCGCCCTGCAATACTTCATTGTGATGCCAGAAGCTCTTTTCAAGTGGAATGGATGAAGAAGCGGCTAGGCGCGGACCGCGCCGCAAAACTGGTAATGAACCCCATATACACAGGTTTTTTGTTACCATCGCTGCTTTGGGTTAGGGACAACGAGCCGGAAAACTACGAAAAAACAGCGCATGTGATGCTGCCCAAAGATTATTTGAAATTTAAGCTGAGCGGTGAGATATCATCTGACTTTTCAGATTCATCCGCCACGCTGGCCTTTGATATAAAAAAATATTGCTGGTCTGATGAAATATTGGATATGGTAGATGTTCCAAAGCATATTTTCCCCAAATGCTTTGAGACCTGCCAGCGTTCGGGCAGCGTTTGTGCTGAGGCGGCCGGCGAAACGGGACTGTGCGCCGGTACGGCTGTTGTGGCGGGCGGTGGCGACCAAATAATGCAGGGGATAGGTAACGGCATAACGGCAGTGGGCGGCGTATCTGTAAATATTGGCTCCAGCGGGCAAGTCTCCTTTCAATGTGATGCCCCCGTTGAGAATCCGGAGCTTTCCACAAATACGATCTGCGGCTACGAACGCGGCAGATGGGTGACTATGGGTGCTGTAATGAGCGCCGGACTTTCTCTTAAGTGGTGCAATAAACTGCTGGAGCAAAGCGATTACGAAAAAATAAACCAAATGGTGCAAGGCGTTATGCCGGGAAGCGGCGGACTTGTATATCTGCCATATTTGAACGGTGAACGCACACCCCATTTGGAGCCAAATATAAGCGGAGAATTTGTAGGTGTAAACATAAATACGGGACGCGCGGAGTTTACGCGGGCGGTTATGGAGGGCGTAGCCTTTTCACTTATGCAGTGTATTGAGGTATGCGGGCATCTTGGGCTTTCGCCGGAATATATGGTGGCCTCCGGCGGCGGAGCAAGAAGCGTGCCGTGGCTGCAAATACAGGCAGATATTTACGGTATGCCGCTTAAAATATCAAAAACAAATGAACAGGCGGCCTACGGCGCGGCAATAGCGGCGGGCGTGGGTGTGGGAATATACAAAAGCGTGAGCGATGCCTGCGCAGAGCTTGTGGAATATGATAGCCGCGTTATTGAGCCAAATATGACGAACCACCAAATATATAAAGAATATTATGAGCTTTACAAAAATATATACAAGGCAAGTAAAGAAGTGTTAATGAAAGTGACTTTGATGGGCAGAAACCAAAGGACATAAAAATGTTGGGAGGCGAAAGTTTTGAAACAAGAAAGTCAGCAAGGCAGTGAGTACATTTTCGAGTGCGAAGGTATTTACAAAGCCTTTGGAGGAACTCAGGCGCTATCTGATGTACAGCTGAAGATCAAACCGGGCGAGGTGCATGCGTTGCTTGGTGAAAACGGTGCAGGCAAATCTACTTTGATGAAGATTGTGATTGGCCTGTACAAGGCCGATCAGGGCAGCATGAGATTCAAGGGAAATCCTTACAGCGCTAAGGGACCTGTGGAAGCTATACACGAGGGCATATCCATGATTCACCAGGAGCTGAATCCGGAGCCGCATCTCTCTATTGCAGACAGCATTTTCTTGAAGCGAGAAGATACCGTGGGTGGTTTTTTCCTCAACAAGAAAAAGCAAAACCAGCGCGCGCAGGAAATACTGGAAAAATTCGGTTTTCCGTTCCCTGCCAAAACGCTTATGAAAGAGCTAACATTGGCGCAAATGCAGATGGTTGAAATTGTTAAGGCTGTGTCCTGTGATGCACAAATGATAATAATGGACGAGCCAACCTCCTCCCTTGACAGCGAAGAAACGGAAAACCTTTTTCGCGTGATACGCGATCTTCAATCAAAGGGCGTGGCCATAATATACATTTCGCACAGAATGGATGAGATCTTTGCTATTTGTGACAGAGTGTCTATTTTCCGTGACGGAACATATGTTGATACCCGTGAGCTTGCGAATGTTACGCGTGAAGAGCTGATACCATTGATGGTGGGACGCAAGGTAGAAAATGTTTTTCCCAAGACTGATTGCAACATAGGTGATGTGGTTTTCAAGGCAGACAAGCTTTGCGGCAAGGGTTTCAAGGATATAAGCTTTGAAGTGCGCGCCGGTGAGATACTTGGAATAGCCGGTCTTGTTGGTTCGGGCAGGAGTGAGACTATGCGAGCCATTTTTGGCATAGACCCCCTTGAATCGGGGAAGATGTACCTTGACGGAAAGGAAATCAAAAATAAAAATCCACGTTCAGCAATAAAAAAGAAGATTGGCATGGTGAATGAAGATAGAAAAAGCTATGGTCTGTGCCTGTTTCGTTCTATACGGGAAAATATATCATTACCAAATCTGCCGGAAAGACAAAAAAGTATACTAATAAATCAAAAACGAGAGAAAAAGGAATGCGCAGAGTATTCTGAAATGCTGCGTGTAAAGGCAGCCAGTATAGAGCATACAGGTTTCTCGCTCAGCGGCGGAAACCAGCAAAAGGTGGTGCTTGCTAAATGGATGATGGAACACCCCAAGCTGCTCATACTGGATGAGCCAACACGTGGCGTAGATGTGGGCGCAAAATCAGAAATACATGCTTTGATGTGCGAATTTGCCAGCAGGGGAATGGCTGTAGTGATGATTTCCTCTGAGCTTCCGGAGGTCATGGGTATGAGCGATAGAGTGCTGGTATACCACGAGGGCACAATAAACGGCGAGATAGCCCGTAATGAAATATTAAGTGGAAACGCGACGCAGGAAACCATTTTGGCAATGGAATTCGGCGGAAAACAATAGGGGAGGGTATAGATATGAATAAGAAAATGACACTGGATATAAACAGAAAAGATGAAATACGCATGTTCATGGGTAAGTATGGCATAGGCGTAATACTATTGCTGATGATGGTGGTTATCTCCATTGTGGAGCCCGCCTTCCGTACCCAGAGCAACTTTATAAACGTTGCCACGCAGGTCACCATAAACGGAATGATAGCCTTTGGTATGTGTTTGGCAATAACCACCGGCGGTATAGACCTTTCGGTGGGCGCACAGCTGGCGCTGGCAAGCTGCGTGCTTGGGCAGCTTATAACCAATATGGGCATGAATGTGGGTCTGGCCTGCTTTGTGGCGCTATTGGTAACAACAGGCTTCGGCTTTTTGAACGGTCTGCTCATAGCCAAGTTCAATATGTTTCCCTTCGTTGTTACGCTTTCCACTCAGCTCATAATACGCGGGCTTTCGCAGGTAATAAGCAACGGTAAGGCGATCTCCATAACAAACCCGGAGTTCAAGGGTATATATTCAAACCAGTTCCTGTCTATACCGCTGCCCATAATAATACTCATAGTGGTATGCGTGCTCATGTATCTGCTGCTGCACTGGACGAAATTCGGACGTTACATATTCGCCGTGGGCGGCAATGTTAACGCGGCAATAGCCTCTGGCGTAAGCGAATTTTGGACAAAGACTGGCGTTTACACGGTCAGCGGACTGCTGGCAGGAATATCTGCAATCATATTTACAGCCAAAACAGGCTCCGCGCAGTCAAACATAGGCGTGGGCTACGAAACAGACGCGGTGGCAGCCTGCGTAATTGGCGGCACCTCATTCGCAGGGGGTATTGCCACCATACCGGGCGTAATAATGGGCATATTCATAATAGGGTTCATATACAACGGCATGAATCTCATAGGCGTTTCGTCCTACTATCAATCAATGATAAAGGGCGTGGTAATAATTGGAACGGTGCTGCTGGATATGGTGATGAACAAGAAAAACCGCTAGGTAAAACTTTTCTTTCGCAAATTTGCCGAATAGAAAATTTTACATAAATAATACGGATATTACCGTTATAAAAAACAGGAGGAAAAGAACATGAAAAAAATGCTTAAAACTCTAACGATCGTTTTGGTTGTAGTGTGTCTGGCGGCCGGTATGGCAGCCTGCGCACCTGCGGCTCCGGCAGCATCATCCGCTCCGGCAGAATCTGCAGCAGCTCCCGCTGAAGCTGCACCCGCCGCTACAGAAGCCCCGGCGGCAGCTCCGGCAGAATCCGCTGCAGCCCCCGCAGAATCTGCAGCAGCTCCGGCTGAATCCGCCGCAGCAACAGCAATAAGCGCAGACGTAAACGGCGACGGAAAAGTAATAGTTGGCTACATTTCCAAAAACATAACAGATCCCTTCCACGCTCCCATAAACGACGCTGCCACAATAGCTCTTGATAAAATGGTTACCGATGGCATAATAGATGAGTGGACGGGCATAATGGACGGCGAAACCGACCCCAACAAGCAGATAGACCGCGCGGACGAGTGCCTCACAAAGGCCGTTGACTTCGCTATAATACTGCCCGCTGAGGCCGAGGCTTCCGATCCCGCTGTAACTAAGCTGGCGGATGCAGGCGTAAACGTTATAGTAGTAAACTCCAAGACCACAAGCACAGATGACCGCGCAATAGCATATGTAGGCTCCAACGATGTATATGCAGGCGAGCTGATGGGTCAGTGGGTTGTAGACAATGTTCCGGATGGCGGCAAATACATACACTGCCAGGGCATAATAGGCAACTCCGCCCAGATACAGCGCGGCGAAGGCATAATGAACATAATGAGCCAAAACCCGCAGTTTGAGATGGTGAACGAGTTTGATACACAGTGGTCTGGCGATAAAGCCGCAAACGCCACGATGGACTCCATAAGCCAGTACGGCGAAGAGCTGGTAGCCGTTATATGTGATAACGACGATATGTCTTCAGCAGCACAGCGCGCCGCCAACGATGCCGGCCGCACAGACATTGTTTGCATAGGCGTTGACGGAAACGAAAACCCCCTGCAAATGGTTAAGGCGGGCGAACTGGGCGCCACAGTGCTTCAGGACGGTGTTGGCCAGGTTACAGCAGGCATAAACATAATAGCCAGTGTGGTAGCAGGCGAAACTTTCGAAAAGAATCCTGATATACCCTTCGTTCTTGTAACAAAGGATAATGTAGACCAATACCTCAAAGCATAAGTTTGTTTCAAAACAATCTGCCTTTGAAACATTAACACAAAAGCAGAACGGGCGCTCAGCGCTCGTTCTGCTTTGTTTATCAGGGGATATAAGGCACAAAAAAAAGCGCTTCGCGGCGCTTTTTCAGGTTTTACACTAAAGTTGAAATTCAGATAAAAGTATTTCCATTTCCTCGTTGTGCTTATAGCTGTCTGTTTCCTTGGCATTCTTTTGAAATGCTTCGCCGTTTTTTATAAAGTAGAGCAGCGCATCGCACACCGCAATCTCGCACAGGTGGTTGTTCGGGTCTGGTTCTTTAAATATGTTTTTGCTGGTGGTTGAAAACAGTATGTGTGTGGCAAGCTTTGTTAAAGGTGATTCTTTATCCGCTGTTATAGCTATTATGTTCATCCCTATTTCGTGAGCAAATTCTATTGCATGAACTATGTGCCGCGAGGTCCCAGAGCGAGATATCACCAGCAGCGTATCGTCTTTGCTGCCCAAGCTGAGGTGGTTTATTGAATATTCCGGTACCGTAGAATATATAGCGCGTATTTTAAAGCGCTCCAGCCTAAACCCAAACTCCATTGCAAGGGGGGAGGTGTTGCCCGCCGCCAAAACATAAACTGTATTGCTTGCTTTTAGTATGTTTACACATTCAAGATAAGTAGCTATATCGGTATTTTTGGCAAGGGAAGATATATTGTGTGCAAGCCGCCTAAAAAGCATTTGAACGGAATCTATAGGGGCCTTGCTGTCAAATTCCATATCCTTTTTGCCCATATCGCGGGAGAGCAGCAGCCTCATTTCGTTGTAGCCCTTATAGCCAAGGTGCTTGCACATACGAACCACAGTGGCGTCACTTACACCGCTTGCGTTTGCCAGTTTGGAAACATTCATCATGAGGGTTTTGTGCGTATGCTTTAAAATATAATCCGCAACTTTTTTTTCGGCGGAAAAAAGCAAATCATGATATTCCCGGATGTTATCTATTACATTTTTCTCAGTTTCCATAAAAAATACCTTTGCAATATTTATACATATTTTATGATAGAACATAGATCAACGGCTGTCAACCGCATTATGAAGCAAAATTTCATAAAAAATGCCCGCCCCTGTATTTGTTTCGGGCGGGCAACAAAGTTTTGCTAAACTTGCAGATTCCACATACGTGTGGCTCCGTTAAATATATATCTGCCGGGAACCACCCTGCCTCCGTTTGAAACGGTTACGGGCGGAGCAGTATTGGTATCAACATTTTCTATATTGCCCAAACCGCTTATTATGCAGCCGTTGTCCAAATACATGGCACAGCCGAATGCCGGCGAAATCTGCCCGCCGTCTGAAGCAGATATTGAGCCGCCGGAAAATATATCAAGTTCATTGCTTATAATAAGCTGGCCGCTCACATTGAGGGAAGAGCCTGCGTTTACTGACATTATTGAGCTTGCTGAATTATTGAGCGCCAGATAATCAAATATCTTTCCGCTGTTTAGGTTTACGTTGCCATTTATAGCCATGCTATTTCCGGTAAAAACTATTTGCCCCCCGTTTGAAATTGTGAACACGGCAATCATGGGGTCGCTTGAAGCTATTATATCGCCGCCAATCTTGAACGTGGCTCCGCTGTGTACCGAAATGGAGGAGGCGATGCCCATATCAAGACCGCCGCGCAAAGAATGGTTTACATTTAAAGCACCCTGAAGATTGAGCATGCAATTGGGCGCCAGCGTAAGCATATTGCCCTGCATATCAAGCGTAACATTAGAATTTATATATATATTTCCGCTAAGCGCAGCAGGGCGCGCAGCCCAAACTACTGTGCTTGCGCCTCCCGCATTTGCCGCATTTATTGCGTCGCTCAGCAGGGCATAGGGAACACCGTTAATATATGCCTCTGGCGGCGCAGGTGTGGGCGAGGGCGTGGGCACCGGATCTGGCGTTGGTTCCGGCGGTATATATGTAGGCACCGGGCCGGGAGTCGGTTCCGGTGTGGGCATGGGCGTGGGTACCGGTGTGGGTGTCACCGTGGGTGAAGGCGTAGGTGTGGGTGTCACCGTGGGTGAAG
>CAYXBW010000079.1:0-11184 GCA_964463305.1 uncultured Christensenella sp.
ATGCCCCCTGCTCCGCAGCGATACACACAAACAAAAGCCTAAATCAAACCCACCACACCAGAGCACACAAACAAAAAACCACGCACCAACCAAAAACCAAATAACCTCCATCAATTTCAAAACCAGAAACCAATCAATAACCCACATCAAACCAAAACCAAAAAACCAGCAGTCCACCCACCGCCAAAACAAACCTCCCACCAACCGCGCCGGATGTGCCGTACAATTTTTCCCGCGCACTGCGCGGGGAAAATGCCCACCCCGCAGCAAGCGAGAAAAAGCCCGCGCGGCAGGCGAAAAAAAATAGACCACCACGGTTTCACCCGCAGCGGCCTAATTTTATAAAACTATCATATATTACATGAGGGATTTGATGTAGGCCAGCGACTTTTTGATCTCGCTATCCAAGAAGGTTTCGGAATTATCTTCCCACAGATCGCGGTAAACTTTTATGTCCGCGCCAACCTGTCCGCCCTTCATTACGAACGGCTCCATAACAACATATCCGTCGTACTCTGCATCTTTAAGAGCCTGTATCTGGCCGGGCCAATCCATACGGCTGCCTTCTCTCGGCGGCTTGCGGTTTGGCTCACCAATGTGATAATGGCCAATATATCCCTTGGAAGCACGCAGAGAATCAACTATGGAATCTTCCTCTATGTTCATGTGGAAGCTGTCAAGATGCTGCTTAACATTGGGCTTGCCCACCTCTTTTATGAACTTTATGCACTCAGCGGCATCATTGAACATATACTGCTCAAAGCGGTTTACCACCTCAAGTGTGAGAGTGATATCGTATTTAGCCGCATAATCTGCCAGCTCTTTAACGCTCTTAACAGACTGCTGCCAATCCTGATCCTTGTCAAAAGGCTCAAAATAGTTTACCGGCCAGTAAGCAAATGTTATGCCAACTATAACCTTGGAGCCTATTTTGTTCATTGCATCCATTATGCGCCTCATGTGCGCCAAACCTGCCTGACGTGTGCTTTCATAAGGAGAAGCCACGTTGTATTCCTTGGGCAGGCCAATGCATGTGGAATATTCAAAACCTGTATCTTCGCTAAACTTTTTCAGCTCAGCCATCTGTGCGTCCGTCAGCTTTAAAAGACCGGCGGCAGCTATTTCGCACACGTCAAAGCCCAAGCCATGAACTTTTTTAACGTAGTGCATAACGTCTACATCCCACTCTTTTTCCCAGTAAGAATAGTAAATACCAACCTTCATTCAATCATACCTCTTTCTTTTGTTTTATTGAAATTATACCTTGTATAATAACGTTCCCTCATTTTTCACAGAGCAAATCTTCCCCATCGCAGTTTGCCGCCTACTTCATTGCAATTTCTCAAATGACAACGCAGCCAATATTTACCATAGCCGTCCCTCGGTTTGCTCTATCTTTGCCGCTTCGGGCAAACTCACCCTGCGCTAGCCCCTTTACTTTAAAACCGTTTCTATTATATACTTTGGCCTGCGCTTTGACTCCATATAGGTCTTGCCCACATACTCGCCAATTATGCCTATTGCCATTAGCTGCAAGCCGCCTAAAAGCCATACGGACATCACTATGCTGGTCCATCCGGAAACGGCGTTGCCCAGCAGGTTCACCACAAGAGAGTATACCAATATCACAAGCGAAACCAGAAATATCACCAAGCCCAGTATGGTTATCATACGGATGGGCTTCACAGAAAAAGATGTAACCCCGTCAAACGCGAAAGCCAGCATCTTTTTAAGCGGATACTTGCTCTCTCCCGCAAAACGCTCTCCGCGTTCATATTCTACGGTATCCGTTTTATATCCTATCTGCGGCACTATGCCCCGCAGAAACAAATTTACCTCGTTAAATTCTTCCAGCCCTTTGAGCGCCCGCGCAGACATCAAACGGTAATCTGCGTGATTGTATACTATATCCACCCCAAAGAAAGACATCAGCTTGTAAAAGCCCTGCGCGCTGCCGCGTTTGAAGGCCGTATCAGTATCCCTGCTGCTGCGCACGCCATATACTATATCGCAGCCCGCGTCAAATTTTTCTATAAATTTGTCCAGCACCTCAATATCGTCCTGCAAATCCGCGTCCATGGAAATGGCGCAGTCACACAGCTCCTTAGCCGTCATCAACCCCGCCAGAAGCGCATTTTGATGCCCGCGATTACGCGACAGCTTCACGCCGGTCACAAATTTGTTAGACTTATTGTACGCTTCTATCATACTCCACGTAGCATCCTTGGAGCCATCGTCTACGTACATTATCCTGCTTTCAGGCGATACCAGCCCCGCCCCTATCATACGTTCCAGCTTGTCTGTGAGCCTTTTTGTGGTTTCCTCCAGCACTTCCTGCTCGTTGTAGCACGGAACGACTATATATAATTTATCCACTTGATTACCTGCCTTGTTAGCTTTATACTACTATTTTTTAAATATGTTGTCAAGGAAACGCCTTAGCCTAAAAGCTAATAAAACAAGCGGTCACACCCGCATTTTATACCCGGCATCAAGCATTTTATAAGCTTAAATATACTGCTTACATATATTTCTGTGACAACCTTATTGGGTATGTTCTATAATATAAACGTCGCGACGGATAAAAAAACTAAGGCGGGAGCGTAAAATATGAGGGTGGACATAAAAATATCGGCAGATATTGCCGAGACTTACGCAGTGATATATTCTAATGCCCTTTCGGAGGAAATAAACAGGCTTGCCGAACTGCTGGAGGGACATCCTTCCGTTATAGCGGGCTTTGAGGATGGCAAAATAGCCGTGCTCAAGCCGGAGGATATATATATGGCGCGCGTGGAGGATGCGGAAATAGCAATCTATTGCCAAAGCAAAAAATACCGTTCCAAAAAGCGTTTATACGAGCTGGGCGACCAACTGGGCAGCGGCTTTATGCAGATATCCAAGGCCGCTTATGTGAACCTTGAGCATATAGACTGCGTGGAGCCAATGTTTAACGGTATGATGAATCTCAAGCTTAAAAACGGATGCAGCGAATATATTTCGCGCACCTATCTGCCTCGTTTCAAACAATATCTGGGGCTGTAAAGGGAGATTATAATTATGATTAAGAAAATATTGAAATCAACATTGCTGGGTGTTGGGATGGGCTGCACATTCTTTACTGTGTGCGGCATAATATTCAATGCGGTATCGCCTAACGGAGGTCTGCTTTCCGGCAGAACTTTCATAGAACAGGCTGTGGCCTCTATGATAATAGGCACTGTATTTTATATAGGCGGCCTTATATACGAAAATGAGCGGTTACCGCGCGCGCTTCAAATACTTATACACATGGGAACGGGCATGGCTGTGTTCCTGGTGGTGGCCTTTAACATTGGCTGGTTTTCGTTCACCTACGGCGTGATAGCCTCGCTTATTTTCATAGCAATAGCTTTTGCGATAGCGTTCGCGATGTGGTTTTGCTTTTATCTGTACCATAGATATGAAGCGCGTGCCATGAACGAGCGCATAAGAGGCAAGGATTCCGCCGCCTGATAGCTCCAAAACTTGACAGAGCAAAAGAAGGAGCATAGAATTATCAGTATATTTTAATGAGAGAGGTACTCTATGAAAAAATCTATATTTACCGCAATCGTTTCACTAACGCTTGTGCTTCTGCTTCTATGCTCCTGCGCTGCTTCAATACCAGACGCGGAAAAGCAAGCCATAATTGACGAGGCTATCGCCATACAGACGGACGGCGGCACATATCAGGCAGATGAATACAGCGTTATTCAGCTCAAAAAGGGTGACAAGATATACGGGATGATGCCCGGACAGTCCGCTTTTTATACGGACAAGGCCACGGTGGATAAGGCTGAGGGCAGCTACGTGAAGCTATATGAGATGCTTCAGATATCGCCCCATCCCGAATTTGGATATCGCACTCAGATCGCCACATACGAGGTGCTGAAAGACATGTGGGTAGCCACAGGCAAATGCCTTGCCAACAGCGAGGTGAGCGGCAAGCCCACCGGAGCCGGCGGCGGAGAGCAGTTCGTTGTGCCAGACTATGAAACCAGCCTCAAAAACATAGAAACGGTGGATATGCATGAATAAATTCAAGAACGTCCATTTAAATAAGCTGCTCAATAGCGAGCTGGCGCGCGGAAACGAAATACTGGCAGAAGAGACCGCCTGGTCCAAAATGGATCTTGTGGTGCGCCTTAAGCTGCCCATGGATATAAGCAGCGCTGAGGCGGTAGCGGGCGAAAGCGAGGGCACGCTGCGCACGTTTTCGCACAGTGATCCGCATGACGGCAGCGAGTATGGCGTTATATGCGAGCGTGAATCTATTGTGGGCGGAGTAGCCGGCGAGGAATGAGCGGGGTATCATATAAGAATACACAAAAACAGGCCATGCATACGCATAGCCTGTTTTTTTCTCCGCTCTTTTGATATAAAGCAGTTTTATATATACTTTAGTTCTTAACGCCCGTTATTTTTTCCACCATGCTCTTGGGAACAGGTTCATAGTGGTCAAACTGCATCGTGAACGTTCCGCGTCCCTGCGTTCTGGAGCGCAGATCTGTTGCGTAACCAAACATTTCGGAAAGCGGCACAACCGCGCGAACTATCTGTCCGCCGCCGCGCGCTTCCGTGCCCTCTATGCGGCCACGGCGCGAATTCACGTTACCCATAACGTCTCCCAGGTAATCCTCCGGCACAACCACTTCAACCTTCATCATAGGCTCAAGCAGTATGGAACCGGCCTTGGCAAAGGCATCCTTTATAGCCATAGAACCGGCTATCTTGAACGCCATCTCGGAGGAGTCTACCTCGTGGTAAGAACCGTCCGTCAGCGTTACTTTGAAGTCTACAACCTCAAAGCCGCCCACAAGGCCGCTCTTTGCAGCTTCCTTTATACCGTTATCTATGTGCGGTATATATTCCTTGGGTATCACGCCACCCACGATCTTGCTCTCAAAGGTGTAGCCCGTGCCCGGCTCCTGCGGCTCCACGAATATTTTCGCGTGACCGTACTGACCCTTACCACCGGACTGGCGCACGTATTTGCCCTCTGCCTCCACGCTCTTGGTGATGGTCTCCCTGTAGGCAACCTGCGGCTTACCAACGGCAGCCTCCACCTTGAACTCACGAAGCATACGGTCTACAATTATCTCCAGATGAAGCTCGCCCATACCGGCTATAATTGTTTGGCCGGTCTCCTCATCCGTATAGGCACGGAATGTGGGGTCCTCCTCGGAAAGCTTTTGCAGAGCCACAGACATCTTTTCCTGACCCGCCTTTGTCTTCGGCTCTATAGCCACCTGTATAACGGGTTCTGGGAATACCATGGACTCCAATATTATCTGCTGCTTGTCATCACACAGGGTATCGCCCGTGCCAACATCTTTAAAGCCAACGGCTGCCGCTATATCGCCCGCCGCAACTTCGTCCACCTCTTCACGGTGATTTGCGTGCATGCGCAGTATACGGCCTATGCGCTCCCTCTTGCCCTTTGTGGAGTTGTATACATAAGAGCCGCTCTTAAGCTTGCCCGAATACACGCGGAAGAATGCCAGCTTGCCCACAAAGGGGTCTGCCATTATTTTAAATGCCAGCGCAGCGAAAGGACCGCTCACATCTGCGGGACGCTCCAGCTCTTCATCCGTATCCGGCTTCACGCCTTTTATAGGCGGTATATCCAGCGGAGAGGGCATAAGCTCTATTATTTTGTCCAAAAGCGGCTGAACGCCCTTGTTTCTGTAGGCGCTGCCGCAGCACACGGGTATTATGCTGCCCGCTATTGTGCCCTTTCTGAGCACTGTAAGTATCTCTTCTTTGGTGATATCCTCACCCGCAAAGTATTTTTCCATTATGGATTCATTGTGGTCAGCCAGCGCCTCAATGAGCTTTTCACGGTACTCGTCCGCCATCTCTGCCATATCAGCCGGAATATCCGTTATTTCAAACTGGTTGCCCGTGGTGTCAGCCATATCATACTGCACGGCTTTCATCTCCACCAGGTCAATTATGCCGCTGAATGTGTCTTCCACGCCTATGGGAAGCTGTATGGGCACTGCGTTTGCGCCCAGGCGCTCCTTTATCATATCCACAACGTTGTAGAAATCCGCGCCCATTATGTCCATCTTGTTCACAAAGGCCATACGCGGTACGCCATAGCCCTCCGCCTGACGCCATACGGTCTCAGACTGCGGCTCTACGCCGCCCTTGGCGCAAAAAACTGCCACAGCGCCATCCAGCACGCGCAGAGAACGCTCCACCTCCACGGTGAAGTCAACGTGTCCGGGAGTATCTATTATATTTATCTGGCAATCCTTCCACTGTGTGGTTGTGGCGGCAGAAGTTATTGTTATACCACGCTCCTGCTCCTGCTCCATCCAGTCCATTACGGCGTTTCCGTCGTGAGTGTCGCCAATCTTGTAAGTCCTGCCCGTATAGAACAGTATACGCTCTGTAGCGGTGGTCTTACCGGCGTCTATATGCGCCATTATTCCAATGTTTCTTACCTTGTCCAGAGGAAATCTTTCAGCCATCTCAAATCCTTTCCGATCTTCTAAAAAAATCTTCCGGCTATATACCGGTTATGTACAAGCTCTCCGCACCGCGCATCCAACCTCATTTCCCGTTACATGCCGCCGTGTGTTCGTTATGTTTAGGGCGAATTTTCGCCCGCATATTAACGGTGAAAAAGGGCTTTACGCCCTTTTTCGCCATCATCAGTATATCATATACTGCCATGTACTGCTAAAACTCTTAACAAAGAGTTTATATTATTGGCCATATGCTGCGGCTACCGCTCAAGCGGCGAGCAACACTGCAATACTACCATCTGTAATGCGCAAAAGCTCTGTTTGCCTCGGCCATCTTGTGCATATCCTCACGCTTTTTAACACTGGCGCCCGTACTGTTCACGGCATCCATTATCTCGTTCGCGAGGCGCTGGCTCATGGTACGCTCTCCGCGCTTCTTGGAGTACAGCACCAGCCAGCGAATAGCCAGCGTCTGCCTTCTCTCCGGGCGCACTTCCATAGGCACCTGATAAGTGGCACCGCCCACGCGGCGTGCCTTAACCTCTAAAACAGGCATTATATTTTCCATAGCCTGCTCAAAAACCTCTCCGGCATCCTTACCGGTCTTTTCTTTTATCATATCAAAAGCGTCATAGCATATCCGCTGGGATGTACCCCTCTTGCCGTCTACCATAAGCTGATTTATAAGCTTTGTAACAACGACGCTGTTGTAGATGGGATCTGCAATTATTTCACGCTTCGGAACTCCACCACGTCTTGGCATAACTCATCTCTCCTTTATTTCTTCGGTTTCTTTGCGCCGTAGCAGGATCTGGCCTGCTTGCGGTTTGCTACGCCGGCTGTATCCAGCGCGCCGCGAACTATATGGTATCTCACGCCGGGCAGATCCTTTACCCTGCCGCCGCGTATCAAAACCACACTATGCTCCTGTAGGTTGTGACCGATACCCGGTATGTAGGCTGTACCTTCCATTCCGTTTACCAGACGTACCCTTGCTATTTTACGCAAAGCCGAATTGGGCTTTTTGGGTGTCATGGTTCTAACTGCCAGACACACGCCCCTCTTTTGCGGACACTGCTTTAGTATAGGGGAGTTTGATTTACTCTCCTGCGATTTTCTACCCTGCTTTACAAGCTGGTTAATGGTGGGCATAAACGCACCTTCCTTTCACTATCCTAAAAATTATGGCAGCCTCTCAAACCGTTTAGCATAAACATTTGCATGAAGCTGTGTTGCAGCATATCTGTATGCTGTCAATATAATGAAATCCTCCGCAACCCTTGTAGAGAATGTTATTATATAGATCACTTATTTTATTATTCCCGCACAGGCCGCAGCTACGTCTATTCCGCACTCGCCGCCCAGCTCTTCCATGGTGGCCACACAAACCAGCTCCGCACCGGCCTGCCTTGCAGCCGCGCTCACCCGCTCTTTAAGGTGCTGCTCCGCATCATCTGCAAGATACACACGGCATACGCCGCCCGCCTGCAGCTCACGAAGCACCTGCTTTAAACCCACCACTTTTCTATCTGCGTTCCTGAGTTCTTCAAACATAACAAGTTTGCCTCAAAAAACACGCGCCTAGATATGATACCACTCAAATATTCATATTGTCAAGAGGCATATCCTCGTTCGTGCTTTTATTCTCTTCCTGTTTTCTGAGCATTCTGCCAAACTGCTTCTTTTTGGAAAACGCAACACGGGGCATGCCGTTGTTGGTTTGGAAGAAAAACCAGTTTTTACTCAGCATCATTGCCACTATGGGAATTTCCGCAAGGTCTATTTTTGTACGCTTTGCCGCCTTTTTGTAGAGCGCCGTCTGTGCGTTTTTGCCTATGAAATATCCCGCCACTCCCATGAGCAGCAAAAATATAACGGGCAGCAGCGCAAACAGATTATACATCGGGCTGGCTATCTGCGGAACCATAAGCAGTATTATGCCCAGCACCACGCCTATTATAAGCCCCATTATCTGCACCATATCACCAAAGCGAAAAGCTTTTTTACACCTTTTGCACACGCCCGCCTGCACTGTAACAAGCGAACCTACGGGTGTGCGCACCTTTTTTCCAAAGCCGAAAAACATTCCCTTGGCAAAATAAGGCTCCGGGTTTGCCATCTCAAAGGTGGCGTAGCCGTCTATTTTTTCCTTTTCTCCCTTGCAAAACTGGCATTCGTCCGTTTCGTGCAGAGAGTCAAAGTTTCTTGGAAGCAGCGAAAGGGTTTCCTTCCACCTGTCCATCGCCTCCACCTTTTGTTCGTCATTTTTGAGCGTGTTTATGTAGCAGCGGCGGCAGCCCACTCTGTTTGCCAGCCAGTAGCAAATATCGCTTTCGCAGCAAGTGCAGCTTCTATCAAGCTCAATACCCTCGTTGTTTATTTCATAATCACTCATTTAAGAAACATACCCTCATAATTTGTGTCCCGCAAAGCGTTTTACACCGCTCTGCTTTTTATACCCGCAAGCCCGCGCAGTGTATACGCGGGCTGTGGATAAACATTCTTATATTTCAATATCCGGTTGTATGTCGTCTATAGCCGTGTCCAGCTGATTGGCGATGCCATCGTTAACCACATTGGATATAACGTCTATATTTTTGTAACGCTTCATTCCCGTACCGGCGGGTATGAGCTTGCCAATTATTATGTTTTCCTTCAATCCCAGCAGCGGATCAACCTTGCCCTTTATAGCGGCCTCTGTGAGTACGCGCGTTGTCTCCTGGAATGAAGCTGCCGAAAGGAAGCTGTTTGTTGAAAGCGAGGCTTTGGTTATACCCAGCAGCACGCGTGAAGCGGTGCCCGGCTCCTTGCCCTCGGCTATCATCTTTTCATTTTCCTTATCGAAACGGAATATATCCACCATCTCGCCGGGCAGCAGCGTTGTATCGCCCGAATCCTCTATTTTACACTTTTTAAGCATCTGGCGCACTATTATCTCAAGGTGCTTATCTGATATTTCAACACCCTGCATGCGGTACACCATCTGAACCTCTTTCAAAAGGTATTCCTGCACGCCTTTAACGCCCTTTATCTTAAGTATATCGTTCGGATTGACCGGACCGCCTGTAAGCGCGTCGCCCGCTTCTACAGTATCGCCGTCAAACACGCGCATACGTGAACCATAGGGTATCACATAGGTCTTGGCTTCGCCGGCGTCATTTGCAACGGTTATCTCACGCTTTTTACGCGTATCGTTCAATGTTGCAACACCGGCTATCTCCGTTATAATAGCGTTTCTACGCGGCTTTCTTGCCTCAAAAAGCTCCTCTACACGCGGCAGACCCTGCGTTATATCGTCTCCGGCAACGCCGCCCGCGTGGAAAGTACGCATTGTGAGCTGTGTTCCCGGCTCGCCTATGGACTGCGCCGCTATTACGCCCACGGCCTCGCCTATGTCCACCGGATTGCCCGTGGCCATGTTCGCGCCGTAGCACTTCGCGCACACACCGTATTCGCTCTTGCAACTGAATACTGTGCGTATCCAAACCTCCTTGACGCCCGCCTTTGTTATGGCGGCGGCTATCTCGTTGGTTATCATTTCATTGGCTTTAAGAATAACGGTGCCGTCCTCCGCCACAACGTCCTTGGCGGAATAGCGGCCGCGTATTCTGTCCTCCAGCGGCTCTATTATCTCCTTGCCGTTCATGAGGTCGGTTATGGGCATACCCTGCACCTGCTCACCCAGATTCTCAAAGCAGTCTATCTCGCGTATTATAACGTTGTGAGAAACGTCTACCAGACGGCGTGTAAGGTAACCGGAGTCCGCCGTTCTGAGCGCGGTATCCGCCAAACCTTTACGCGCTCCGTGCGTGGATATGAAGAACTCCAGCACTGTAAGCCCCTCGCGGAAGTTTGCACGTATGGGTATGGGTATTATCTTACCGTTAGGATCTGCCATGAGTCCACGCATACCCGCCAGCTGCCTTATCTGGTTGGTGGAACCACGCGCACCAGAGTTTGCCATCATGTATATGGGGTTGAACTTGTCAAGGCTCTTCATAAGCGCTTCAGTAACCTTGCCCGTTGTCTGCTCCCATACGCGTATGGCATTGTCCTCCTGCTCAGAAGCAGTGAGAAGACCGCGGCGGTACTGCTTTTCTATGTTCACAACGGCTGTTTCGGCCTCTTCTATATACTGCTTCTTGACCGCCGGTATCTTTATATCCGAAACAGAAACCGTTATAGCGCCTATTGTGGAATAGTGGAAGCCCAGCTTCTTTATTTCGTCCAGCACGTGCGAGGTGCGCGTGGGACCCAGCTTGGCAAAGCAAAGATCTACTATCTTTCCAAGCTGCTTTTTATCCACGAGGTTATCAACCTCAAATTTAAGCTCATTTCCCGGAATGGAGCGATCCATATAGCCAAGATCCTGCGGGACCGCCTGATTGAATATCACCCTTCCCGCAGTGGTCTCAATTATACCGCGCTTCATCACGCCGTCTATTTCCTTCTCCACACGAATGTTTATCTTCGCCTGAAGGCTTATATTGCCCGTGCTGTAAGCCAGCACAGCCTCGTCTGAACTGGCAAAGAAACTGCCCTCGCCCTTGGCTCCGTCCTTTTGTATGGTGAGGTAATAAGAGCCTATAACCATATCCTGAGTGGGCGAAACCACCGGGCGGCCATCCTGCGGCTTCAGTATGTTGTTGGCCGCCAGCATGAGGAACCTAGCCTCAGACTGCGCCTC
>CAYXBW010000080.1:0-11116 GCA_964463305.1 uncultured Christensenella sp.
TTGCAGGCGGTGAACTTTTTATGAATTTATGCACCTGCTGCGTCAAAAACAGTGTATGTTTTCTATAGCGGTCCATTGAATGACAGAATTTTTTTTACAAAGACCGCCGTTTGGCATAAGGTATAGATTTTTCGCCATAGCGGCTGTGCGCGGGCTTTGAGGCATTTGAATGTTGCGGCAGCGGTGTATATGGTGTAAACTAAAATGATACCGTTTTTGCGGAATAGATGATATATTGGTGAGGTTTTTATGCGGCTTGATAAATATCTTAAAGTATCCAGGCTTATAAAGCGGCGCACTGTGGCGCAGTCTGCCTGCGAGGGCGGGCATGTTACAGTGAACGGCAAACAGCAA
Organism: uncultured Christensenella sp.; assembly: GCA_964463305.1. Classification (GTDB taxonomy): domain Bacteria; phylum Bacillota; class Clostridia; order Christensenellales; family Christensenellaceae; genus UBA5399. Next base: position 355 of record CAYXBW010000080.1, read on the forward strand.
AAAAGTGCCTACAGCGTTAAGCCGGGAGATATAATTGAGATTGCCTTTGGCAAAAACCCTCTCGCGGTGCGTGTTCTCAAGCTGGAAGACTCCACAAAGAAGGAAGATGCTGCGGGAATGTATGAGGTGGTCGCGGGCACATGAATATTTGCGCGATCATTTTGGCAGCAGGAAGCGGCAGGCGCATGGAGACGGACACAAACAAGGTGTTTTTGAAGTTCGAAAACCAGAGCGCGGTGGTGCGCTGCCTTAAAACCTTCGAGGCAACAGGGCTATTTTCCAGCATAGTTATAGCCTGCCGCCCGGAGGAGAGAGAAATAATAAAGCGTAAGACGGCGCGCTATCTTGGAGACGTAAGCTGCATATTTTGTGATGGCGGCTCAGAGCGGCAGTATTCTGTGGAAAACGCGCTTTATCATGTTCCTGAGGATGCTGATATAATAGCCGTTCATGATGCGGCGCGCTGCTTTGTGACAGAGCGCATAATAAAGGATTGTGTTGCTTCCGCCATGCGCTTTGGAAGCGGCGTGGCGGCGGTTAAGGCCACAGACACCATAAAGCGTACGCGGGATGGTGTGGTGGAGGAAACGCTGAACCGTGACGAGCTGGTGTGCGTGCAAACGCCGCAGACATTTAGAGCGGCAATAATACGCGATGCGTACAAAAAAGCGGTGGAAGACGGTTTTTTGGGGACGGATGACGCTTCTTTGGTGGAGCGCGCGGGCGGTAAAGTGCACATTGTGTGGGGCTCGCCGGACAACATAAAGCTTACAACCAAGGCAGACATTGCCGAGGGAGAAAAAATAGCCGAGGAGCAGCGTAAATCTGATATCCGCATAGGCAACGGATTTGATATGCATGCCTTTGCGGCAGGCCGCGCGCTGGTGCTGGGAGGGGTGAAGATACCCTGCAAGGTGGGGCTTGAGGGGCATTCTGACGCGGATGTGCTGGTTCATGCCATTATGGACGCGCTTTTGGGCGCGGCGCGGCTTGGTGATATCGGTCTGCTTTTTCCTCCAAGCGATATGCGGTACAAGGATATTTCTTCGCTCAAGCTGCTCAAAGAGGTGGGCGATGTGCTGCGCAAATACGGCTATAAAATAGTTAATATAGATTCAACAATAATTATGCAGGAGCCAAAGGTTAGCCCGTACAGCGCGCAAATGATAGAAAACATAGCTGCCGCGCTGTGCATGGAAAGCATATACGTGAACGTAAAGGCCACCACAACCGAATTTTTAGGCTCTGTGGGCAGAAAAGAGGGCGCTGCCGCCCAGGCGGTGTGCATAATACAAAAGAGCTAAACGCAAATTGTTTTAAACTGTGATCAAAGAAAAAATTTGATTTGATGCAAGGCTTGCGTTTTGTACGGACGCTGCGCAGAAACAGTTAGATGCCACTCCTGATGCGCTTTGTGCCAGGTTAAGCGTAATACTTTTTTATATGGAATGGATATAAGAATCGAAAGGATGTTTTCAAAGCCGAATGAGATTGCGAAAGAGAAGTCTTAGCGCGGTGCGCAGGCCAATGGTGCTCTCCCGCCTGAAGCTGTCCAACGCGTGGACGGTATTAAAATTTGTAATACTCATAGCCGCCGTTTCTGCGGGTGTGCTTGTTATGATATTCTTTGGCTTCCCGTTTATAGAGGACACAATAAAGGGTGTTGACCCTTCGCTGCGCTATCAGCCCAAGGTGGAAAAAAACTTTGAAATGACGCCCAACGGCGCGCGCAATCAGGATATAGAAGCCAAAGAAATGTATTTAACAGATTTCAAGGTAAAAAACGACCCGTATATTTCGGGCGACAGCATAATTTTTACCACCTACTCAGACAACAACAGCGCCAACGTGCTGGATTCTGTGGCTATATATGATATAACATCTGGTGAGGCGCGCGAGCTATCCGATATAAAGAAAAAATACGACAACCTCATGTCGCCGCGTATGTCTGCAGATTATGCCGTGTGGATAGACAGTCTGGTGGGCGGCGGCGGACGCATAGTGGGCTACGACCTCGCCAAAAACAGGCAGTTTACAATAAAGGAATACGGCTACGCAATGCCCACGCTTTCGCTGGACGGAGATATGCTCACGCTCATGCAGTGGGCGGGAGATGCGGTGCAGCGGCTGTACGTGTACAACATGCGCACGCGCGAAGCGGTTACGGTGAAGGTTTTTGATACAAAGATAGGAAACAGCGCGGCGGATGTTTCCGCCTCTGATATAGTTTGGTCAGAATACAAGATGGACAGCTCCGGTCAGGTGACGGGTACGCTCAAGCGCATAGTGCTGGGTGACGGTTCGTCCTACTACGAAAATTACAATCTGGGCGACAAGGTGTTTGAACCAAAAACGAACGGCAAGGACATAGTTTTTGCCACTGACAGGGATATAACCGGTGGTGCGCTGATGCTTTCAACCGGCGGCGGAGAGCCGTTTATGATAGCGGAGGGCGTGCTGAATTACGATGTGGGCGACGGCTACGTGGCCTATACGAAGGATGACAAAGTGTACATTTGCTATACGAACCAGCAAAACACCTATCCATTGACATCTGACATAACAAAGAGCCTCATGGTGAGTGTGAACGGCAAGGGCATCACGTTTTATGATATAACGGACGGCTCGTTGGACGAGGTGGTAAAGTACGCGCAGGTGGAATAGGCTTATCTAAAGAAAGGGCGGGGAATGGCAAAGGCAAAAACACAATTCGTATGCAGCGAATGCGGTTTTATAAGCGGCAGATGGCTGGGCAAATGCCCCGGCTGCGACAGCTGGAACACTTTGGTGGAAGAAGCGGTAGCTGCGGAGGTGAAAACCAAGACGGCGCGAGATCTCAGCTTTGCCGCTCCCGCCAAGGTGTATGAATTTGCAGATATACCGGAGGAAGCGCAAAAGCGCTTTGCCACGTGCATAGGCGAGTTTGACAGGGTGCTGGGCGGCGGCGTGGTGCCGGGCGGCGTGGTGCTTTCGGGCGGGGAGCCGGGCATTGGCAAATCCACGCTGCTTTTGCAGGTGGCAAAAAAAGTTTCCGCCTATGGCAAGGTGCTGTATGTATCAGGTGAGGAAAGCGCGGCGCAAATAAAAATGCGCGCTACCCGCCTGGGCATAACGGACGGCATACTGCTTGTTGCCGAAACAGAGCTTTCCGGCATTATGGCGGCGGTGGAGAACACCAAGCCAAATTTTCTTATAATAGATTCCATACAAACGCTGTATGATTCGCAGCTCTCCTCCGCGCCGGGCAGCGTTGCGCAGGTGCGCGGCTGTGCCACCCGCATAACCGCGGCGGCCAAAACGCTCAACATAGCCACATTCATAATAGGCCACGTAACCAAGGAGGGTGCGCTTGCCGGCCCGCGGGTGCTTGAGCATATTGTGGATACGGTGCTGTATTTTGAGGGGGAGAAAACCTCCAACTTCCGCATATTGCGCGCGGTGAAAAACCGCTTTGGCTCCACGGATGAAATAGGCATATTCGAAATGCGGGATACGGGCATGGAGGAGGTATCCAATCCGGCTATGCTCTTTGAGGGCGAGGTTCCGGGCGATCTCAACGGCGTGTGCGTTTTTGCGGCAACGCAGGGCAGCAGGCCTATGCTTTTAGAGGTGCAGGCGCTGTGCGCGCATACACAGATAAACATACCGCGCAGGCTGTGCTCCGGTTTTGATACAAACAGGCTGTATATGATCTGCGCCGTGCTGGAGAAAAAAATAGGCTTAAAACTGTACACGCAGGATATATTCATAAATGTGGCGGGCGGCATAAAGGTGAAGGAGCACGCGGCGGACATGGCGCTGGCCGTGGCAATAGTATCATCGCTCAGAAACATACCGGTGGACAGGGAAACGGCTTTCATAGGCGAAATAGGCCTTGCGGGAGAGATACGCAATGTGGCGCAGATATCACGCCGCGTGGCGGAGTGTGCGCGGCTGGGCATAAAGCGCGTGTTTGTACCCTCGCATTGCGGCGCCGCAAGCGTGAGCGGTCTTGATATAGTGCGGGTGAATACGCTTTTTGATGTGCTGGACAAGGTGTTTTGATATTAAATGACGGCTTTTGTGCCGTTTAAGCAAATCTGGATACGAGGAGGTGAGGGCATGCTGGCAAAGCTGTTGCGAATAGTTATAATAGCCGTGGGCTTCATAATAGGACCGGGCGTTGTTTTGGCTGTGGAAGCGATATATGAGCATTCTGCGGGCGTTAGGCTCATGGGCGTTTGGGATTCGTGGGTGCCAATTTTTATTTATATTTTAAGCTCTGTAATAACCGGAATAATATTTTTTCTGCTTTCCAAGCGCATAGCGGGCGCCATAGAGCGCGGCGTAAAGGGCATAGAGTCCACTATTTCGCAAACGCCGTCCGCCACGCTTTTAGCGGGTGCGCTTGGGCTGGTGATAGGTCTTGTTATAGCGGCGCTCATATCCGTTATAATAGGTCTCATACCGGTGGCGCTGGTATCTGTGCCGCTTACCATAATAACCTATATAATATTTGGATACCTGGGGCTTACCACTGGCGTGAAGCGCAGGCGGGACCTTGCGGGTTATATAAGCGGCAGAAAGCAGGCGCGCGGCGAGGGGGCAGACGCATACGCGGCTTCGCCCAAAATACTTGATACCAGCGTAATAATAGACGGCAGGATACTTGATATATGCAAAACGGGAGTTTTTGAGGGCGAGATAATAGTGCCGGAGTTTGTGCTGGGTGAGCTGCAAAAAATAGCCGATTCTGCAGATTCTATGAAGCGTACGCGCGGGCGGCGCGGGCTGGATATATTAAAAAGCATGCAAAACGAGCTTAAAAATCCGGTCAGCATATCTGCTAAAGATTATGAGGACGTGCCGGAGGTTGATATAAAGCTGCTGAGGCTGGCAAAGGATACGGGCGGCACCGTAGTGACGAACGACTATAACCTAAATAAGGTGGCGGCGGTTCAGGATGTGAATATATTCAACATAAACGAACTTGCAAACGCCATAAAGCCCATACTGCTGGCGGGCGAGGAGCTAAGTGTAACCATAGTGCGAAACGGCAAGGAGCCGGGTCAGGGCGTGGCCTATCTGGATGACGGCACCATGATAGTGGTGGAGGGCGCGCGAGACCGTGCGGACCAGACTGTGGAAGTAGTGGTGACCAGCGTGCTGCAAACGGCCGCAGGAAGAATGATATTTGCCAGAATAAAATGAGAATCAATATTGGCAGGGAGCGGGATTTGAAAAAAATATATCAAAACGGGTGGTTTAGGGATAAATTTTATATTGACTCGATCATGTTGTTGTGATAACATAGTAAATTGCATTAGCATGGTTAAGATTGGGGTTTTATCTCCGTTTTTAGCCAAATATTGGGACAGACCTTGAAAATCCACTGGGGATCAAAAAGGCCTGTTTTGTGCGTGTTATGACGAGTTGTTAAAACATTTTTAAATATAGGAGTTGTTGTTTAGTATGCATGAAGTTAAGTTTGGAACTAATAGCAGGATGAGCTTTTCTAAAATAAGGGAAGTTCTGGACATGCCGGACTTAATTGAAATCCAAAAGAACTCATACAAACGGTTTTTGGAAGAAGGGCTTGGGGAAGTGCTGAAAGACATCTCCCCTATAACAGACTATACGGAAAATCTGGTGCTTGAATTTGTGGATTACCAGATATCCGATTCTCCAAAGTATTCCGTGGAGGAATGCAAAGAGCGCGACGTTAATTTCGCCGCACCGCTCAAGGTGCAGGTTCGCCTGCTCAATAAAGAGACGGGCGAGGTGAAGGAGCAGCAGGTGTTCATGGGTGATTTTCCGCTCATGACAGAGAAGGGCACCTTCATCATAAACGGCGCGGAGCGCGTAATAGTATCGCAGTTGGTGCGTTCACCGGGCGTATACTTCGGTACCTCCAAGGACAAGGCCGGAAAGGATCTCTACACATCCACCGTCATCCCCAACAGGGGCGCGTGGCTGGAATATGAAACAGACTCTAACGACGTGATGTATATTCGTGTGGACAGGACGAGGAAGCTCCCCGTCACTGTTTTCATGCGCGCAATGGGGCTTGGAACGAACATAGACCTGCGCAATTTCTTCGGCGAGGACGAAAACGTGGAGGCCACCATAAAGAAGGACAACACCACCACGCAGGAGGAGGGTCTCTTAGAAGTTTACAAGCGCCTTCGTCCGGGCGAACCGCCCACGGTGGAGAGCGCGAACATACTTTTGAATTCGCTGTTCTTTGACGCGAAAAGGTACGACCTTGCGCGTGTGGGACGCTATAAATTCAACAAAAAGCTGGCGATATCCGGCCGCATAAAAGATCAGATAGCGGCGGACAATATCGTAAACGAGGAAACGGGCGAGCTGCTTGTGGCGGCGGGCGATCTTATCTCCGAAAAGAACGCGCTGGCCATAGAAAACGCGGGCATAAATACCGTAGACCTCAAAATAGGCGAGGATATAGTGCGCGTACACGGCAACCATTTTGTGGACGCGGCCAAGCACCTGGATTTTAAGCCTGAGAGTGCCGGCATAAACGAAAAAGTTTACTACCCCGCTTTGCGCGAGATAATAAACGAATTTGGCGGCGATAAAAAGCTTATGAAGGAGCATATAAAGGAAAACCTGCACGTGCTCATTCCCAAGCACATAATAAAAGAAGATATATACGCTTCGGCGAACTTCTTCCTTGGCCTGAAATACGGCCTGGGCGCAGTGGACGATATAGACCACCTGGGCAACCGCCGTCTGCGCTCTGTGGGAGAGCTGCTGCAAAACCAGATACGCGTGGGTCTTACCCGCCTTGAGCGTGTGGTGCGCGAGAGGATGTCCATACAGGATATGGACGTGGCAACGCCCAGCAATCTTATAAACATAAGGCCGGTCACGGCTTCCATAAAGGAGTTTTTCGGCTCCTCGCAGCTTTCGCAGTTTATGGATCAGACAAACCCCTTGGCAGAGCTTACGCACAAGCGCAGGCTTTCCGCGCTGGGACCGGGCGGACTAAACCGCGACCGTGCCAGCTTTGACGTGCGAGACGTGCATCATAGCCATTACGGCAGGATGTGCCCCATAGAAACGCCTGAGGGACCAAACATAGGTCTTATAGGTTCGCTTTCCACCTACGCCAGAATAAACGAGTACGGCTTCATAGAAACGCCATACCGCCGTTTTGACCGTAAAAAGGATATAGTGACCAGCCAGGTGGAATATATGACCGCGGACGAAGAGGATGATCTCATAGTGGCGCAGGCCAATGAGCCTATAGACGAAAACGGCCACTTCCTGCATGACCGCGCAATGAGCCGCGTTCAGGAAAAGATTGTTGAGATACCCCGTGACGAGGTTGACGCTATGGACGTTTCGCCCAAGCAGCTGGTATCCGTTGCGGCCTCGCTCATACCCTTCCTAGAAAATGACGACGCCAACCGCGCGCTGATGGGCTGTAACATGCAAAGGCAGGCAGTGCCGCTCATGATACCCGAAGCTCCGGTTATTGGCACGGGTATGGAATATAAATCCGCCTACGATTCCGGCGTGCTTGTAATAAGCCGCAAGGCGGGCGTGGTGAAACGCGTTTCGGCCAAGCAGATAGTTATTGCGAACGATGACGGAACGGAAAACGAATACAGGCTTATAAAATTTGCCCGCTCCAATCAGGGAACCTGCATAAACCAGCTTCCCATAGTGTACGAAGGGCAGCGTATAGAAGAGGGTCAGGTAATAGCGGACGGACCGTCCACAGACCACGGCGAAATGGCTCTTGGAAAAAACCTGCTGGTGGGCTTTATGACCTGGGAGGGCTACAACTACGAGGATGCTATGCTCATATCTGAGCGCCTCGTTAAAGACGATGTGCTTACCTCCATACACATAGAGGAATACGAGGCCGAGGCGAGGGACACCAAGCTGGGGCCGGAGGAAATAACCCGCGATATACCAAACGTGGGAGAGGACGCATTGAAGGATCTTGATGCGAACGGCATAATCCGTATAGGCGCGGAGGTTCGCAGCGGAGATATACTGGTGGGCAAGGTCACGCCTAAGGGCGAAACGGAGCTTACCGCAGAAGAGCGTTTGCTGCGCGCCATATTCGGCGAGAAAGCGCGAGAGGTGAGAGACACCTCCATGCGCGTGCCTCACGGCGAGGGCGGCATAATAGTGGACGTGAAAGTGTTCACGCGCGAAAATAAGGACGAGCTAACGGCTGGTGTAAACAAGCTGGTGCGCGTATACATAGCCCAGAAGAGAAAGATATCCGTGGGCGACAAGATGGCAGGACGCCACGGAAACAAGGGTGTTATATCCCGCATACTTCCGGCGGAGGATATGCCGTTTTTGCCGGACGGTACGCCGCTTGATATAGTGCTGAACCCGCTGGGCGTTCCCTCCCGTATGAACATCGGGCAGGTGCTTGAGGTTCACCTTGGCATGGCGGCCAAGGCGCAGGGCGTGAAGATAGCCACGCCGGTATTTGACGGTGCTTCCGAGGAAGATATAGAAGAAATGCTGAGAAACAACAGCCTTTCTGAAGACGGCAAAACTGTGCTTTATGACGGACGCAGCGGCGAGGCCTTTGAAAACCGCGTTACCGTGGGCTATATGTACATATTGAAGCTGCATCACCTTGTGGATGACAAGATACACGCGCGTTCCACAGGTCCGTACTCTCTTGTTACGCAGCAGCCTTTGGGCGGTAAAGCTCAGTTTGGCGGACAGCGTTTCGGAGAGATGGAAGTTTGGGCGCTTGAAGCTTACGGCGCTGCAAACACACTGCAGGAAATACTTACCGTGAAGTCAGACGATGTGGTGGGCCGCGTTAAGACCTATGAGGCCATAGTGAAGGGTGAAAACATTCCGGAGCCGGGCGTTCCCGAATCCTTCAAGGTGCTCATAAAGGAAATGCAAAGCCTTGGTCTTGATATAAAGGTGCTGTCTGAGGATAGAGGAGAGATCGCCATACGCGAGACGGATGAGGACGACGGCCTCACGATGGATATAAACATCGCGGGCGTAGAGGATCTTCCGGAGGGACAGGAAGCCGTGAATACGGACGATATGGTAATAGAGGATATAGAGGATCTGTCGCTTGACGAGCTGGATCTGCCCGACATAGACATGGAGGACGCGGATCTTGATTTTGGCGGCTTTGAGGATGACGATATATTGCCCGTGCTGGATGATGACCTTGATATAGGCACGGACATAGACACCTCTGATATGGAAGACGACGATATTTAAAAAAACGTCGTGATTCGTAAGTTTTTGCGGGCGCCGAGGCGTTCGCTGATATAGGAAAGTTCTCAAATTCAGAAAGGAAGTGGAGTTTACTTGTTCGAACTCAACACATTTGATTCCATACAGATTGGGTTGGCCTCTCCGGAGAAGATACGCGAATGGTCGCATGGTGAGGTCAAAAAGCCCGAAACCATAAACTACCGTACGCTCAAGCCGGAAAAGGACGGTCTTTTCTGTGAGCGCATATTTGGCCCTACCAAGGACTGGGAATGTCATTGCGGACGGTATAAGCGCATACGCTACAAAGGCATAGTGTGCGATAAGTGCGGCGTGGAGGTAACGCGCGCCAAGGTGCGCCGTGAGCGCATGGGCCATATAGAGCTGGCGGCACCCGTTTCGCATATATGGTATTTTAAGGGTATACCCTCACGTATGGGTCTGCTTTTGGATATGTCGCCCCGTTCGCTGGAAAAGATACTTTATTTCGCGGCTTTCGTGGTTACGGATGCGGGAGAAACGGGTCTTGAATACAAGCAGCTTTTGACGGACAAGGAATACCGTGAGGCTCAGGCGCGCTTCGGGGAAGAAGCTTTTGAAGCGGGAATGGGCGCAGAAGCGGTCAAAACGCTGCTAAAGCAGGTAGACCTTGAGGGCAATTCAAAAGAGCTGCGCGAGGAGCTGAAAAACTCCACAGGCCAAAAACGTATCAGAGCCATAAAGCGCCTTGAGGTGGTGGAGGCATTCCGTAAATCCGGCAACAAGCCGGAGTGGATAATAATGGACGTGGTGCCCGTTATACCGCCTGAGCTTAGGCCTATGGTGCAGCTTGACGGCGGACGTTTCGCCACTTCCGATCTGAACGATCTTTACCGACGCGTAATAAACAGAAACAACCGTCTATCAAGACTGCTTCAGCTGCGCGCGCCGGATATAATAGTTCGCAATGAAAAGCGCATGCTGCAGGAGGCTGTGGACGCGCTCATAGATAACGGCAGAAGGGGAAGGCCTGTTACAGGCCCGGGCAATCGCCCGCTCAAGTCGCTTTCGGACATGCTGCGCGGCAAGCAGGGTCGTTTCCGGCAGAACCTCTTAGGAAAGCGTGTAGACTATTCGGGTCGTTCCGTTATAGTTGTTGGGCCGGAGCTGAAGATGTACCAGTGCGGTCTTCCCAAAGAGATGGCGCTGGAGCTTTTCAAACCCTTCGTTATGAAAAAGCTGGTGGAGGAGGGCTTTGCCCACAACATAAAATCCGCCAAGCGCATGGTGGAGAAGGTGCGTCCTGAGGTGTGGGACGTGCTTGAAGAAGTTATAAAAGGGCATCCGGTGCTTTTGAACCGCGCCCCCACGCTGCATAGGCTGGGCATACAGGCCTTTGAGCCGGTGCTGGTGGAGGGTAAGGCGCTAAAGCTGCACCCGCTGGCCTGTACCGCATACAATGCCGACTTTGACGGAGACCAGATGGCCGTGCACGTGCCGCTTTCGGTAGAGGCGCAGTCTGAGGCTAGGTTCCTCATGCTGGCGGCCAACAACATACTGAAGC
>CAYXBW010000081.1:0-6131 GCA_964463305.1 uncultured Christensenella sp.
CGCCGCTCCTGCGCGCCGCCGTGTATGAAGCTGCGTATCTTTACGCCCTTGCGTATGTATAGCATACCCACGCCCTTGGGTCCGCGCAGCTTGTGTGCGCTGGCGGATAGCATATCTATATTCATGGCATCCACATCTATGGGAAGCTGGCAGTATGCCTGCACAGCGTCCGTGTGGAACAGTATGCCGTGGCTTTTCGCTATAGCGCCGATCTCCGCTATGGGCTGGATGGTGCCTATCTCATTGTTTGCGAACATAACCGTTATAAGTATGGTGTCCGGGCGAATGGCAGCCTTTAGCTCGTCCAGCTTTATTATGCCGTTTTCATCAACGCCCACGTAGGTCACCTCAAAGCCGCGCTGCTTTTCAAGGTATTGGCAGGTGTGCAGCACCGCGTGGTGCTCTATGGCGGAGGTTATAATATGCTTGCCTTTTTGGGCATAGGCGTCTGCCGCGGCTATTATGGCCCAGTTGTCCGCCTCCGTACCACCAGCGGTAAAATATATCTCCTCAGTTTTGGCGTTTATGCTGCGCGCAATTATTTCCCGCGCGTGCGTCTCCGCCTCCTTGCTCTGCTGGGCGAAGCTGTATATGCTGGAGGGATTGCCGTATTTTTCTGTAAAATAGGGCAGCATGGCCTCCACCACCTCAGGCCGTGCGGCCGTTGTTGCCGCGTTATCAAGATATATCATGTAAAAAAACTCCTTTCCTGCCGAGGCTCATATGCGCGCCTCCTGCGCTGTGTATCATCAACCGCAATCTCCGTCTATTAGCGATTGCAGAGAGGTTTCATCAACTATTTTGTTCACACCGTCATTTATGCGCTTCCACAATTTTTTGGAAACGCAGGAGCCGGAAATATCGCACTCTCCCTCAAGACCGGGGCAGTCTATAGGCTCTATATTGCCCTCCAGCGCGCGAAGTATATCGCCCACCATTATGCTTTCAGGAGGTGAGGTGAGGCGGTAGCCGCCGTGTACGCCGCGCGTGCTGCTGACCAGCCCTGCGCGCTTCAGACGTGCCATGAGCTGTTCAAGATACCGCTCGGAAAGCCCTTGCCGCTGTGCTATACTGTTTATAGAAAGCGCCGCGCCGTCCTTGCTTTCGGCCAGCTCAACCATAGCGCGAAGCCCGTATTTTCCCTTTGTAGATATATTCATGCAAGGCTCCTTTCCCAAAAACTAATTCCTACTGCTCTACTATGATATTAATACACGGCCTGTGGTTTGTCAAACAAAAAATGAAGCGGGAATGGCAATATTCACATATAATTCACTTGCGTGGTATTGTGCACGGGTGATTGTGGTGTATAATTAATATAGGAACAGAGAAAAAACAACCACGGAGGACAGATATGCCAGACAATATGGAATGGCTGAAGCTGGACACGGCGGCGAAGATATATCCGTCTATTTCGCATACGCACAACAACACAACCTTTCGGCTCAATCTGGAGCTGTTTGAGCCGGTGCTAAAGGAATATTTGCAGCAGGCGCTGGTTAAGATAATGCCGCGTTTTCCATCCTTTGGGGTAACGCTGAAACGCGGGCTTTTTTGGTATTATTTGGAGCATAATGATGCAATGCCAATAGTGCGCGAGGACAGCGGCTTTCCCTGCAAACGGCTCAAAGATTTCATAAATAACGGCTTTTTGTTTAACATAAGCTATTACAAAAACAATATTATAATGGAGTGTTTCCACGGCCTGGCTGACGGTGCGGGCGCTATAGAATTTTTGAAAACGCTTACTTACGAATATTTTCTGCTGTGCGGGTATGATATGGATGCCGAGGGAATGGTGAAAGATTCCGCAGCGCAGGCGCATCCGGACGAGCTGGAAAACAGTTTTCTGCGCTACTTTGAGGAGAGCGGTGAGTTCAACAAGCTAAAGCAGCCGGGGGCATACCACATACTTGGCAACGCGCTTGCGGACAACCATATTTTTGTGACTCACGGCATAATGGATCTAAAAGAGTTTTTGGCGGCGGTGAAAAGGCGGGGCGTTACCGTTTCTGCCTATGTGGCTGCGCTGCTCATATACAGCATATATCGCCAGCAGGGGTTGGAGTGGCGCAAAAATAAGCTGCCCGTGGTGATTTCTGTGCCGGTAGATTTGCGCACCATGTTTCCCAGCGAAACGCTGAGAAACTTTGTTTCCTTTGTAAACGTGGGCATGGTGGTAAAGCGCAATACCAGCTTTGACGAAATACTGGAAACGGTAACAGGCCAGCTCAAGGACGGTCTTACCGAAAGGGAAATCCACGCTAAAATAAATAAAAACGTGAAGTATGAAAAAAACCCGTTTATACGAATGACACCTCTGTTTATGAAAAATCTGGTGGTGTCAAACAGCTATCGCCTGTATGGCGAGGGCTGCTACACCATGCTGCTGAGCAACCTCAAAACAACGCGCTTCCCCGCTTCCATGAGAAAGCGTATAAAAAATATATACTACACGCTTGGCGTGAGCGACCTCAATCCGCTGAACTGCGTGGTGGTTTCCTACGAGGATAAAATGATAATCACCTTTGCGCGTGGCATAGAGGAAACGGGAATGATACGCACATTTTTCGAGCATTTTTCGCGAGACATCGGCATTGATGTGGAGATAAGGGGGAACGAATGGACCAACGAGTAGAACACCCTCACACAAATTATTGCCAGGAGTGCCGTGTGTATGTGGACGCCTGCCTTGCCTGCTGCCCTCTTTGCGGCAAGCGGCTTACAGAGCAGCCGGAGGAAAATGGCTTGTACCCCGGCCTTGTGCAAAGGCATTATATAGACAGACGCAGCTTTGCAATGGAGTTGTCTTTATTTTTATCACTGCTGTTCATAGGCGGTTCGGTGGTGCTGAACCTCATTTTCTGGGAGGGGACACTATGGTTTTTGGCGGTGGCGGCGCCCGTGCTATATGCATGGATACTGGTGGGAAACACAATATTTTCAGATATCCATCCGGGCGGAAAATGCTTTTTGCAGTTAGCGGGCATAATGGCTATGATGCTTGTTTTCGACTATTTGAGCGGCTGGACGGGCTGGTCTTATAAATACGTGCTGCCCACACTGCTTGTGGCCTGCGTGGTGTATATAGATTTTTATTCCTGGGTACATAAATCTAAGTGGCGGGACAATATAATATACGCGCTTCTGTTTGTGGGTCTGGGCTTCTTGCCGCTCATATTTTACCTCAACGGACTAACGCTGGCGCTGGCACCCGTGGTAATGGCAACTATAGGCAGCGGATTAACAATACTGGGCATACTGAAATTTACAGTCAAATACATAGCGGGAGAGATGAAGCGGCGGCTGCACGTTTGATGCGGCTGCGCGGTGGAGGAGATACAATATGAAATATGTGATAGCGTCAGACATACACGGTTCTTTCAAATATATGCGCGAGGTGGCGGAGGCTTATGAGCGAGAGCGCGCAGAAAAACTTATATTGCTGGGAGATCTTTTATACCATGGCCCAAGGAACGAGCTGCCGGAGGAATATTCTCCCAAGCAGGTTTTTGCTCTGCTGAACGATATGAAGCGCGAGATTTTGTGCGTGCGGGGAAATTGTGACGCGGAGGTGGATCAGATGGTGCTGGAATTCCCCATAATGGCGGAATACATGCTGATTGATACGGACGGATTACTTATATTTGCCACACACGGACACGTTTATAATAAGGAAAACCCGCCGCTGATAGGAGAAAAAGATTTTCTGCTGAACGGGCATTTTCACGTGCCTGCAGCGGAGGATACCGGCAGATTTATATATCTGAATCCCGGCTCCGCTTCACTTCCAAAGGATGGATTTCCGCACAGCTATATGTGTTATGAGGAGGGTGTTTTTTCCGTGAAGGATTTTTCCGGTAAGGAATTTATGCGCTACGACGCGAGTATATGATCTTTATGGATACAAAAAACGTTCGGCGGCGGTCGGACGTTTTTTTCTTATGCAGACCTTTTGGAGCGGGCTTTGTATGGTATAATATCTATTGCAGTTTCTCAAATGGTAGCGCGGCTAACATTTGCAAGAAAGCGCTATTCAGCACACTTTATTGTGTCGGCGCTATGCCCCGCATTTAATTAACTTGCTGTAAAACGCGCAGACCTGTCAATACGGTGGTTTTTGCAAAAACATAAAAGGAATATTTACACTATGGACGATATATTTCAACGCACACAAATGCTGCTGGGCGAGGATGGAATGGCGCTGCTGCGGGCGGCGCGCGTGGCTGTTTTCGGGCTGGGCGGAGTTGGCTCTTATGTGGCGGAGGCGCTTGCGCGAAGCGGCGTGGGCGCACTGACGCTGGTGGATCGCGACACGGTGGATAAAACGAACATAAACCGCCAGCTCATAGCCGTGCGCTCCACTGTGGGCAAGGCCAAAGCGGCTGTGGCGGCGGCGCGCGTTGCGGATATAAACCCTGATTGCCAAATAGACGCGCGGCAGATTTTTTTCCTGCCCGAAACGGCGGCCGAGTTCGATTTTTCGTCGTATGACTATATTGCTGATGCTGTAGACAACGTGACGGCAAAGCTGGAGCTGGCAGAGTGCGCGCAAAAAGCGGGCGTTCCAATAATAAGCGCAATGGGCGCGGGAAACAAGCTGCACCCGGAGATGCTGGAGGTTGCGGATATATTTTCCACCAGCGTGTGTCCGCTGGCGCGTGTGATGAGAAGAGAGCTAAAAAAGCGGGGAATAGAAGCGTTGAAGGTGGTATATTCGCGCGAGGAGCCGCTTGTGCCGCCGGGCGGAGGACGCACGCCGGGCAGTGTAGCCTTTGTGCCATCCGTGGCGGGGCTGCTTATGGCGGCGGAAATAATTAGGGATATAGCAAAATATTAGCTTATAGTGCCTTGCGCCATGTGTTGCACTGGTTTAGAATGGGTTTAATACTTTTACAAAACGAATTTCTCGCTCCAACGTGGGAAGACTCAACGATGCGCCGAAAGAGGCGGAAGAAGGATATCTGGAAATTTTAAAACGGTTTTAAAAGAAACACGCAAACAAAGCATGTAACGAATATTATAAAAATCGGCATACGCTGAGTTTTGTAAAACGCGGATATTGCAAAAAACAATATAAGAAAATACTAACGATTTCAAATAAACCCGGAGGTGAAAAAATGAAATATCTTGACATTAAAGGCACAGATCTTAAAGCTTCAAATATCGTTATGGGGTGCATGCATCTGAGCGAGCTAACCAAGGAGCAGGCCAACAGAACCATAAACACGGCGCTGGAATGCGGCGTAAACTTTTTTGATCACGCTGACTGCTATGACGACGGAAAGTGTGAAACGCTTTTTGCCGAGGCGATGAACCTGACGGACGATCAGCGTGAAAAAATGATAATCCAGAGCAAATGCGGCATTGTGAAAGTGCAAAAGGATTATTACGAATACTTTGATTTTTCTAAAGAACATATACTTGAAGCGGTGGACGGAAGCCTCAAACGCCTAAAGACAGATTATCTTGATGTGCTGCTGCTGCATCGCCCGGATGTTCTTATGGTGGCGGAGGAAATTGCCGAAGCATTTGATATACTGGAAAGCTCCGGTAAGGTGAAGAACTTTGGTGTTTCAAACTTCAATCCCATGCAGTCAGAATATGTAAAAAAGCATGTAAAGCAGCGGCTGGCTTTCAATCAAATGCAGTTTTCACTTGCGCATACCGGCATGGTGGACACCGGCCTTACCGTGAACATGACGCTTGATCAAAGCTTTGATAAGGATGGCAGCGTGTATGAATACAGCAAGCTGAATGATGTAACTATACAGGCCTGGTCTCCGCTGCAAAAAGGATTTTTTGGCGGTCCCTTCCTGAAAGATTTTGCTAAGTACTCTTATCTCAATCAGGTGCTGAATGAGCTGGCTGAAAAATACAATACTACAAATACCTCCATCGCCATTGCGTGGATAGCCTGTATGCCTATAAATATGCAGATAGTTACAGGCACCACAAACCCTCAGCGTATGAAGGACTGCTGTGCAGGCTCTGAGATAAAGCTAACCAAAGAAGAATGGTATAGGCTTTATACCGCCTCCGGCAACATAATGCCGTAAGGCGGGTTTGCGGAGAATGCTGCCTGGGCAAAGAAGAAGCCAGAGTATTCCTCGCGGTGAATAGCGGCGTAG
>CAYXBW010000081.1:6231-11077 GCA_964463305.1 uncultured Christensenella sp.
ATGTAAAAATACGCGATCCGTTCAGTATCGCGTATTTTTTGTAGATAGCGCATGTGCACACGCCTTACTGTTGCCGCGCTATGCCGCAAAGGGCGGTGCGGCAGCAAAATATATGCAAGCACAAAAAGCGTATAATCATATACGCTTTTTTACGCAATATTAAAATTTACATAAAAGCTAGATAATTGCGAGGCTCATTCGCCGAAATTGTTTTCAACCAGTTCGGCCAAAGCCGCAACGGCCTCTTTTTCGTCCTTGCCGTTGGCAAATACATAGATGGATTCTCCGTATTTAACACCAAGAGAAAGCAGGCCCATTATACTTTTGGCGTTTATTTTCTTGTTGGAAAACTCAATCAGGATCTGAGAATCGTACTGGTTTGCTACCTGCACAAAACTCGCGGCGGCCTTCGCCTTCAAACCGTCGTAATTATTGATTACTAATTCCTTGTAGATCATATAGATTCCTCCCTTTTGAATGTATTCGCGATAGAACTCAACTTCCTGAAGCGGTGGTTCATTGCGGATTTTGTGGCGCTGCACATTTCGCACAGCTCCTGTAAGGTGGCCTCTGGATTGTTTATCCTCAATGCAGCCGCCTCTTGGAGAGGCCCGCTCAATTTGTCGATTCCTATGTTTTGGTCTATTATGCTTATGTTTTCAAGCTGAGACAGTGCCGCGTTTACCGTTTTGTTTATGTTTGCCGTGTCGCAATTTACCGCGCGGTTCACGTTGTTGCGCATTTCCTTTAGTACCCGCACATTTTCCAGATCAAGTGTGGAGGAATGCGCCCCCAGCAGCGTCAGAAGTGACGCTATACCGTCCCCTTCGTTCAAGTATACCACATAATTTTGCTTGCGGTGTATTATTTTTGATTTTATATTAAAATAAAGCAGCAAATTTTTTAATATCTCCGCAAATGCGGACGTACTCAGCACAAATTCCAAATGATAGTTTTTCTTGGGGTTTGATACACTGCCGCAGCCCAAAAAAGCGCCGCGCAGAAGCGCCAGCCTGTTTTCATCGTCCTTTGCGTATTCTTTTGGCAGCGTTGCGCCAAGATCTTCCGCATGAAGTATTTTCAGCAATTTTTCCGCGCCCTGCGCCACAACGGAGTAGGTGTGCTTTTTTTTGAGCTGGCTCTCCTTCACCTCAACAAGTGCGTCCAGCGCAAAAAAATTTGTGAGGCTGCCATATATGCGCTTGGCAACGGCCATATTTTCTGTGCTGTATCTAATCCCGGTGCCGTTTGAATTTATGCTTATGCTGCCGCAGACAAAGGTTTGGGCGAACAGCTCTGCGGCAATATATTCATCCTTGGGCGGCTGGAGGCATATCTCGTTTTTGGCTTCCGCTGAAAAGGACAAGGCAAACCCTC
Source organism: uncultured Christensenella sp. (assembly GCA_964463305.1). GTDB lineage: Bacteria > Bacillota > Clostridia > Christensenellales > Christensenellaceae > UBA5399. Next base: position 7,609 of record CAYXBW010000081.1, read on the forward strand.
CTTACTGATTTTGCATAGCAGCATGCATGCCTGAGTGTGAGCCGCAATTTGCAAAAAAAACTTGCGAGCCTTGGGTATTTTTGATATACAAGCAGCTTGCATATCAAAAATATGTTCACTTCGCTGCGGCGACTGAAAACGCCGCTAAGACTGCAAATTTTTCTCAAGAGTGAGGTCGCGGTGCTCCAGCGTTACCTTCATGCCGTTTTCGGTAAGCCTGCGGTACAGCTCTTCAGACATAGCCACGCTGCGGTGCATTCCGCCCGTGCAGCCAATACCTATCACAAGCTGTTTTTTATCCTCGCTCATAAAGCTGGGTGCAAGCGCGGTCACAAGCCCCGTTAGCTCCACCAAAAAGAACTGTGCTTGGTCAAAGGATAAAACAAAATCCCTTACCTCGCTGTCAAGCCCGCTCTTTTGGCGCATACCCTCCACGTAAAAGGGATTTTCTATAAAGCGCATGTCAAAAACCATATCAGCATCCAGCGGTATTCCACGCTTATAGCCAAAAGATATTATGGAAATATGCAGGCGGTTATCGTCCGGGGCGGAATAGAGGTCGTCCATTACCTTTTTGAGCTTCATTACAGAATAGCTGGAGGTATCTATCACGTGATTTGCCATGTCCTTTAGCTGCTGCAGCTTAAGGCGCTCCGCGTGCACGCCGGTGAGTATCTCGCCGCTGCCCGAAACGGGATGTTTTCTGCGAACCTCCTTAAAACGCTTCACCAGCGTTTCGTCTGTAGCGTCTAAAAATAATATGTCAAGCTCTAGCTCCATTTCCTTTAAAAGATCTATAGTTTCGTATATTGAATCAAAAAAATCGCCCATGCGGGTATCCACCGCAACGGCCACCTTGTCACAATGCTGCGCGTCCGTTTGGCACAGGCAGGCAAAGGAGGGTATTAGCTCGGGCATAAGATTGTCTACGCAATAATAGCCCAGATCCTCCAGCCGCCGCAGCGCGGAAGAGCGCCCCGCTCCCGATAAACCCGTAACTATTGTAAATTTCATAAAGTAATTCCTCCCTGCGTGCCGGACACTCCGGCGGTGCGTTTTGCGGCGCGCTAGGCCGCGTTTATTATCTGGCCGGCGGTGATGCCCGCCTGCTCCGCTTTTTCTATTGCCGCGCGGAAATCTCCCACCCGCTCGGGCGAGTGCGCGTCACTCCCTATTGCAAATTTTACGCCCGTCTGCGCGCATTCTATTAGCTCTTCCACCGTGAACTCCGGGTGCTTGGCGTTTATTTCAAGTGCGGTACCCGCTGCTGCCGCCGCTCTGGCCAGCCGAACCTTATCAAGCGGCACACCGTATCCGGGGTGGGTTATCACATCAACATCATAGCGGTTTATTGCGGCTATGTACGCATCGGTAAACTTATCCGCTGTGCGCCGGTCGTGCCGCTTGGGAAGCATGAAATCAAGCTTGCTTTTTATCCCCTTATAGCCGGACATTTTGTGGTAGCTAAACATAAGCATATCAAATTCTTTTTCATAGCCGGCCGGTATATCCAGCTCGCCCTCAAGCGATATTATGTTAAGTTCCACATTGCTGAAAACGTCTATCTGTCCGCGAAACTTTTGCTTAGCTTCGTTTATATCCTTCAAATATTTATCTATATCGCGCACACCGTAAAAAAGATGGGAAAAACCGTGGTCGCTTATGGCAATGCCGGAAAGCCCGCGCGCCATTGCAGCGCGCACGTTGTCCTCCACGCTTCCCGTACCGTGGCTGTGCGTTGTATGAGTATGTATATCGCAGGTTATGTCAATCATCAAACTCTCCCAAAAGCTGTACCTCTGGCGAAAGCAGTACGCCCGTCTCCGCCAGCACCTTTTTGGTAACGCGCTTCATAAGACTGTGTATATCTGAGGAGGTGGCGCCGCCGGTATTTATTATAAACCCGGCATGCTTGGGCGAAACCTGAGCGCCGCCAAAACATTCGCCCTTGAGACCGCACTGCTCTATTAGCGCTCCCGCAAAATGTCCCTCCGGGCGTTTGAATGTGCTGCCCGCGCTGGGGAACTCCAGCGGTTGTTTTTCGCGCCGCCGCGCCGCCAAACCCTCTATTTCGGAGAGGATCTGGCTCATGTTGCCCTCAACAAGAGAAAATTTAGCCGAAAGCACTGTCCATCCGTTGTCCATTACGGCGCTGTGTCTATAGCCAAAATCCATGTCCACAGCATTTATTTCGCGTATATTGCCGTTGGTGTCCAGTATGCGAACGCTCCTTATATATTCGCCCAGCTCGCCGCCGTATGCGCCCGCATTCATCACCACGCCGCCTCCAAGAGAACCGGGTATGCCCGCGGCAAATTCCAGCCCGCCCAGCGAAGCGTGCGCCGCCGCCAAAGCCACCTGCTTTAGCGAAACTCCCGCGCCCGCCGTGAGAATGTTTTTTTCTATGATTGTGTCACCAAAGCATATTTTGAGCGTGACGCCGCTAATCCCCGCATCCGACACCAGCAGGTTTGAACCGCGGCCTATTATTTTATAGTCCAGCGCGCTTTGCCGTATTATGCGCATAGCTTCAATAAAAGCCGCTTCCGTTTGGGGCAGCAGCAAAAGCTCTGCGCATCCGCCCGTTTTGAAGCTGGTATGCGCGCTCATGGGTTCGTTTTCAAGTATTTGCACCGCGCCCGAAAGAGCGGCGAACATTTCAGACAGTTTTGTCATGGACTTTGGATCACATCCATTATATTTTGCGCCAGCCATTCACCGCCGCCCTGACCTATGCTCTTTAGGCGGAAGTTCATAGCGGCTACTTCCATTACTATGGCAATGTTTCTGCCCGGCCTAACGGGAAGCGTGATCTGCGGCACCTTTATGCCAAGAAGCGTAATGTAGTTTTCCGCGTTGCCTATTCGGTCTATATCTTTTATATCGCCCAGCTCAAGGTGTACGGAAAGCGTTATGGATTTTTCGCGAACTATGGAGCCCATGCCGTACAGCACAGATACGTCTATTATGCCAATACCGCGGATCTCCATCATGTGACGGATTATATCGGGAGAGCGCCCTACCAGAGTATCGTCTGAGAGCTTGTGTATCTCCACCACGTCATCCGCAACAAAACGGTGTCCGCGCTTTACCAGCTCCAGCGCCGTTTCGCTCTTGCCCACGCCGCTCTCGCCCGTTATGAATATGCCCACGCCGTATATATCCATAAGACCGCCGTGACGGGAAATGGAGGGCGCCAGCGTTTCATCCAAAAAGATGGACGCCTTGTGGCTGAGCTTTGTGGTGGTCAGTCCGCTCATCAAAACGGGGACGTTATATTTTCTGGCACAATCCAAAAATTCGTCCGGCGGCATGAGGTTTCGGCCTATGAGCACGCAGGGAATGGGGCTGGAAAAAAACTTCTCAAGCCTTTCTATGCGCGTATCTGTGGGCAGCGTTTGCAAATAGCTCATTTCCACCATGCCGAAAAGCTGTATGCGGTTTACGGCAAAGTATTCGAAAAAGCCGG
>CAYXBW010000082.1:0-10924 GCA_964463305.1 uncultured Christensenella sp.
AAATTCGGCGAGATAGCGCATGACCGCGCTATAGAGTGGGTAAATTTCGGCGTGAAAAACTTTGAATATGCCTGCGAACAGTTGGGCGTGGAGCCGGTTGTGATAGACGCGCAGAACGATATGGAAAAGGTGCTGGCCGGTATGGAGGATCTGCTCTCCAAGGGTGTGGACGCGGTTTCCGTATATTCATTCAGCCCCGATCTGGACGCACGCGTGGCGCAGATGGCGCGTGACGCGGGCATACCCATCATATTTGAAAACGCGGTTCCCGCAGACAACGTGGACAGGGATTCCGTTACCTGCTGCACATACTATGATATAGGCTATGCGGCCGCCAAAATGATAGGCGATAAATATCCCGGTTCCAACTTTGTATACATAAGCGGTCAGCCCGGAATGAACATAACAGAGCCGTATAACGACGGCATAGCCGCAGCTATAAAGGACGGCGCGGACACCACAATGGTTTCGCAGAAGCCCACAAACTGGACGGCGGAAGAAGCCATAAACGCTACGCAAAACCTTATACAGTCGGGTGAAAAGTTTGACGTTATATTTGCCAACAATGAGCAGATAGCACAGGGCGTTCTAAAGGCGCTTGAGGCGGCCGGCCTGAAGGACAAGATACCCGTGATAGCAACGGGCGGAAGCACGCTGGGCGTGGAAATGCTGCAATCCGGCGACCTATACGGAACAATAGCCGCTCCCACCTCATACATGGGCGCAATGTCCGCGAAAAAGCTGTATGACCTGGTGAACGGAAAAGAAGTGGAAGAGATGACATATCTGCCGCTGCTGCCCGCCACAAAGGACGAGATTGACCAGATAATACCGTGGGAACCCGGCCCGCAGGTTATAGAGGCCATAGGCGGACTGGATAAGTAAAAAACAGTAAAGAAGCAAGACAAAGTAGGGCAAAATGCGGGCAAAGGCTGTCCGCATTTTACCCATGTTTGGGAGGATAGCAGCTATGGCTGATAACACGGGCAATTACTTGATAGAGGCAAAGGGGATCTCCAAGATATTCGGCGGCACAAAGGTGCTGGACGATGTTTCCATAACGCTCAGCCCAGGGGAGATACACAGCCTGTGCGGCGAAAACGGAGCGGGCAAATCTACCCTTATAAAAATACTTTCGGGTGCGTACAAGCCCGAAGAGGGCGTGGTGGCGATTGACGGCAGGGAATACCCGCATTTGACGCCGCTCATTGCAAAGGGAAAGGGCGTGGAGGTGATCCATCAGGAGATCATCTTGGTGCCCCAGCTTTCTGTGGCGGAAAACATATACACGGATATACAATACAGGACGGCGGGCTTTTTTTCCATGAAAAAGACCTGTGCGGCGGCTGAAAAGCTTATGGCGGAGCTGGGCGTGCGGCTGAACCCGTATGAACCGGTGGAAAAGCTGAGCGCGGCAGACCAGCAGTTTGTGAAGATATTGAAGGCGCTTGCGCCCAACCCCAAGGTGCTCATAATGGACGAGCCAACCGCCATGTTCAATATGAAGGATACGGATATGGTGCTTGATCTGGTTAAGGATATAAGCAAAAAGGGCATAGGCATAATATATATATCCCATCATTTGAAGGAGGTTGCCAAAATAGCCGATACCGTGAGCGTGCTGCGGGATGGAAAGCTGATTTCCACATACCGCGCGGCTGAGGGCGAAATAGATATGGGCAAGGTCACCTGCGATATGGTGGGCAGGCCGGTGGATGTGTTTTTTAAACGCGAAAAAGCCTGCACGGGCGAGGTGCTTTTTGAGGTGAAGGGTCTAAAGCGGCGAGAGGGTGATACGCCGGTGGATCTGTACCTGAAAAAGGGCGAGATACTGGGTCTCACCGGCATGGTGGGCTCGGGCAGAACGGAGATATTGCGCGCTATATACGGCTTGGATAAGCGTTTTGCGGGCGAAATCAAAAAAGACGGCAAAAAAATAGAGGTGCGTTCGCCAAGTGATTCCATATCACACGGCATAGGCTTCATAAGTGAAGACAGGCAAAAATCCGGCTTGGTGCTGCCTCTTGATATATTGAAAAACATAACCTTTTTGAAGCTGCCCCTCAAAAACGGATTCATAAACACAAAGCAGGAGATGGACATAGCGGAAGAGATGATAGAAAAGCTGGATATAAAGACCTCCGGCATGTTCAAGGCGACCGGTATGCTGTCCGGCGGCAACCAGCAAAAGGTGATAATTGGAAAATGGCTGCACAAGGGCTTTGATATATTGTTTTTGGATGAACCTACGAAGGGCATAGATGTGAATGCTAAGTTTGAGATATACAAGCTGCTGCATCAGCTCACCCGCGAGGGTAAATCGCTCATCATCGTGTCTTCTGATATGCCTGAGGTGATCTCGCTGTGCGACCGCGTGCTGGTGGTGCGCGATGACCGGGTGGTGGGCGAGTTTGGCGGCGGTGAAATAACGGAAGAAAATGTAATCAAATCTGCGTTAGAGGTGAATTGAAGTGAGAGAGAAAACATTGAGAACAAAGGCAAAGATAGGCAACGAAATGATATTCCTGCCCATCGTGATAATTGTTTTGTGCGTTATATCGGGCTTGATAAATCCGCGTTTTTTCACTGTTGCGAATTTTTTGACCATATTCCAGCAGGTGGCCGTGCTGGGCATACTCACCAGCGCTATGCTGATGCTGCTCATAATGGGCGCGATAGACCTTTCCTATGGCTCGCTCATTGGCCTTTGCAGCGTTATTTTGTGTAACCTCATAAGCGTGAAGGGCGTAGACCCGTGGCTGGCTCTTTTGGCAATGTTTGCTACCGCGCTCGGCGCGGGTGCGCTCAACGGATTTATAATAACAAAATTCAAGTGTGAGCCGCTCATTATCACCATAGGCACGAGTTACATCTATCTGGGTCTTTCGCAGGTCATATCTCAGGGGACATACCAGTCTATTGGCGGAGCGTTCCCTTTTATAGGCACGGGCAAGCTGGGCGTTATACCCATGCCTATGGTGGTGCTGGTGATAGTGATGCTGCTTATGTTCGTGTTTTTGCGCTACACGCCCTTTGGCAGGAAGCTGCATATAATTGGCGGAAATGCCGAGGTGGCTTTTCTTTCGGGTATCGCGGTGAAACGCTCTAAGCTGTTGGCGTTCATATTTGGCGGCGGCATATGCGGTCTGGCGGCCTTTGTGCTCACCTCGCGCATAGGCTCTGCGCTGCCCACAAACGGTTCCGGGTACGAGCTGAACGCGCTGGCGGCGGCAATAATTGGCGGCGCGTCATTCGCGGGAGCGAAGGGAACGGTGCTGGGAGCATTTTTCGGTGTGCTGCTGCTGGGCATAGTGAATAATGCGCTGAACATTTTGGGTGTGGACGCTTTTTACCAAACGGTGGTGCTTGGTGTTATAATAGTTATTGCCGTTATATTCAGCAACCTGAAAAATAACTGACATGCGGGTGCTGCCCGCTATGCTAGATTGTGTGTGGCGTGCTGAAGTGATTATATGGTAGCAAATTGACCGGATGCGGTGCATAGCGCCGATATAATAAAGTTTGATGGATAGCGGTTTTGGGAAAATGTTAGCTATGCTGCCATTTGAAAAACTGCAATAAAAATATAAAGAGGTATAGATCATGAAAAAAGTAACTGCGGTATTGGTTGGTGCGGGCGATCGCGGGGCGAATGCCTATGCGGCCTACGCAAAAAACAACCCGGGCACTATACAGTTTGTGGCCGTTGCGGAAAAAAACGAGGAGAAGCGCAAGCATTTTCAAAGCGAGCACAACATAGCGGACGATATGGCTTTTTCCAGCTGGGACGAGCTTTTCGCCAAGGGCAGGCTGGCGGACGCCATACTGATATGCACGAACGAGAACTACCACTATGAGCCAACCAAGAAGGCGATGGAGCAGGGATATCACATATTGCTGGAAAAGCCCATCACGCAGGAGCCTGTGACCAGCGTGGAGATAGGCGATATGGCGGCGAACTATGACAAGGTGTTTATGCTTTGCTATGTGCTGCGCTATACGCCCTTTTTCGCCGAGCTAAAGCGCGTGCTGGACAAGGGGGCGATTGGCGGGCTGAAAACGATAGTTCACTGCGAAAACACGGGAATAGCGCATTTTTCGCACAGCTATGTGCGCGGAATGTTTTCCAAGGAGGCAAACGCCGGGCCGATGATACTCTCCAAATGCTGCCACGATATGGATGTTTTGAACTGGCTCACTGGCTCTGAATGCGTGCGGCTCTCAAGTTTTTCCACGCCCACATATTTTTGCAAGCAAAACGCGCCGGAGGGCGTGCCCACGCGCTGTACGGACGGCTGCGCCATATCTGACAGCTGCTATTACTATGCACCCAAGATGTATTCCGTGCCGCGTTCCGGCTTCAATGTGGATATGATATCCATAGACACCAGCCCGGCGGGCAAGATGGCTGCGCTGGAGACCGGGCCGTTCGGGCGCTGCGTATACCATTGCGACAACGACGTAGTGGACACGCAGGTGATAAACATGCAGTATGAAAACGGCGTTACGGTGGCCTTTTCCATGACTGCCTATTCGGAAGAATGCTACCGCACAATAAAGCTTTCGGGCACCAAGGGCGAGATAGAGGGAAATCTGGAGAAAAACGAATTCACGGTGAAGGATTTTGCCACCGGCCGCCACGAGACAATAAAGGTTTCCACAGTGCTTGATCGCCACTCCGGCGGGGATTATTTTATAATGACGGATTTCATAAAGCTGGTGCGCGAGGGCAGGACGGGCGGACGCACCGCCGCAATGGGCGCAGTTTCCAGCCACGTGATGTGCTTTGCGGCTGAAATATCACGCAGGGAGGGCAGGGAGATAGACCTGGCCGAATATAAGGCGGAGCTGCGGGCAAAGATAGGAAAATAAACACTTCAAAATTTTTGCGGCTGAATGAGCGCCCTTGCCAAAAGCATGGGCGTTTTTTAACTTATGCAGGCGCAAAAAGAACTAAAAAGGGAGTGCGTAAAAAGAAAAATATATTGGCAGATGATGTTTTGATCAAATTGTGTTTATAAAAAAAGGATGGGTGAATATAATTTGAATTACAGACTTTATGCTGTCCATAAGTGTATGAAGAAAAATTATTAATTTTTTATTCAGTATATCCAAGCATATGTAATAAAAAAACATATATATTATGCTTTGGAGGCGCATCCATATTATGCATACAAATGAATATTGTGGTATAATAAAACGAAGTGTCTAGAAAGTGGTGTAGGATATTGAAGAAACGGACGACTCTATTTTCATATTTATATAATGCAATTTCTTCAGAAATTAAGTCAGGAAAGTATCCATATGATGGCAAGCTGCCATCATACAAGCAAATATGCACTATATATGAGGTGGGCATACGCACGGTAAAGGATGTTTTTGCCGCATTGCAAAGGGATGGATACATAAAAACAGAAGAGCGCAGACGTGCTGTGGTGGTGTATAGGCAGGAAAAGATAGCGGGCGAAGAGGCCTTAAAGGAACTGCTGCTGCGCAGGGATGCCATAGTGGATAGCATATATGCGGTAAAACCGCTGCTTTGCGAGATCATTGTGCAGTCTATGACGGTGAACGGCTCTTTTGAGCTGGCGCACTGCAGAAAAATAATAAGAGGCGTAAACAGCAAGCCCACTTATGAGCGCTGGCGCGCTGTATCCAGTATGCTGAAAAGGCTGATGGTAAACTATAATAATCCACTCATAATAGAAATATATTCTGATTTTGACATCTATATAAATACAGCCAGTCTGGATGGGTTTGAAAATCCGTATGAGCTTATTTATGACGATATGGAGAAGGTTTTCAACGGCTTTTTGAAAGACTATGAAAAGGGCAACGAAGAATATGTAAAAAAGTGTATAAATAATATGATGGATAGAAAGGGTGCGCAAATCAAAAAATATCTTGACAAAATAGCAGCCAAATATCCGCAATATGCGGCGCTTCCTCAAAAGGAATTTGTATGGATGGCGGAAAAACGCCGCGTATACGCCCACACGGAGATAGCAAGAAATATAATTCATGATCTGGGAGAAGCTAAATTTGATACTACATCAAATATGCTTCCCTCTATAGCTGCGTTGGCAAAGCTCTACGGAGTGTCAACATACACGGTAAAGGAGGCGCTTTCTGCTCTGGAATTGCTGGGGCTTGTTGAAATTGTGAATGGTGTGGGGACGCGCATAACTGCGGGCAGCATAAAAAGCAGGCTAAAAAATTTAAAGAGAAGCATGCTTAAAAACGATTGTTTGGCATTGCTTTACGGCATACAATTTATGGCGCTGACGGGAAAATGTGCAGCCCTGTTGGCTTATGACAATATAGACGCAAAAAAAATGCTGGAGGATGGCAACGCAATAAACTATGAAGAGGTGGTGGTTCCTGAAAAGCTGGTAAATTATGTTATAAACAATTTGCCGCAAAGCGCCTTAAAAACAGTGTTTGACGGCATTGGCGAAATACTTAGCTGGGGGTACTATTTTCACCTTTCGCTTAATGAAGCGATTAATGGCAAAAAGGTGCTGAATAGCTTGAGCCGTCTTGCGTTTGAATTGCCTCTACAAAAGGAACCGCAAAAATTTGCTGATGCCTTTGGAGATATATGGATATACATTTTAAACAAGCTGTCGGTTATACTGGCAGAGCAGGGAATAGAGGAGGCGGATAAGGTCTATATTCCGCAATATAATTATCTTGATCATAAAAAAATAAACAGTATTGAGCAAAAACCTTGATATAAAGCAAATTAGGGCAGTTGCGAATCTTGACTATTGTGTTCATGTATATTAAACTATAATAGTAATTTGTATTAATTTAATATACACCTATTTGTTAAGCACCCAAATATAAATTATTTTGTTATAAATAGTTTTATTTTGCGAATGGGTGTTTTTTTGTATAGAATTTTGGAGGAGGGCTTTAAATGGTTTCCGAAGAAGCAAGAAAAGCAGATTATCCATATATCGTTTTTAAAATAAAGGGAGATTTATTTGCCATAAAGAGTAAAAACGTTACCTCAATAATGCAACTGCCCGGCTATGTTGGGCTGCCGCAATCAGGATACGGCGTTCAGGGGGTTTTTATATATAGAGGTAAGGCGGCCACACTGCTTAACTTTAGAAAGATGCTGGGCAAAAACACAATGGATGAAGAATACGCTGAATTTGCCGCCATGCTGGATCAAAGAAAGCAGGATCATATAAACTGGGTTGCTGAGCTTGAACGTACAGTGAAAAATGACGAAAAGTTCACCTTGGCTACCGATCCGCATAAATGTGCCTTTGGCAAGTGGTATGATAGCTACAAATCTGACGGCTATAACATAATGTTTCACATGAAGAAAATAAAGGAGCCGCATGATAATTTGCATATGGCTGCACATAAAGTGGAAAAATGCAAAAGAGACTGTAAAAACTGCCCTCATAAAAGGTGCCTGCGTGAGATATTGATGGAAGTAAAAGACGTTTATATGGCGAATGTTTTGCAGCTTTTGGATGAAGCCAAGACCATTTTTAAAGATGAGTACAGGGAAATGGTGTTGATGGTGGGCGAGGAGCGGCCTGTGGGCATAATGGTGGATGAGGTGCTTGCGGTGGAGACGCTTGATGATACTGTGGGCGCAAGCAACGAGCGTGTGGTTATAGATTCTCCATATATTTTGGGGTTGAAGGAAAGCCGAAGCATGAATGATATAATTTTTGAGATAGACGAAAACACGGTTACAGGTTTAAACTAGTTAAATATTTACAGCGTCTGTAAAGCAAAATTTTGCCATTGTGATCATCATTATTGAAGAAGTCGTAAAATGGGCTTCTTCTTTTTTGATGATAAAAGTAATAAAAATTTGATTATTGACCGCATATGTGGTTAACAATAGTGTGTACTATTGTGGGGCGGCGTGCAGAAAGCCGTATGCAGCATAGAGATACGCAGTGAAAAAAATGAACGGGCCACATGATATTGGATGTATACGCAGTTATATGTCTGCTTATTTGTTGCACGTTGAAGCCGTGCTTAGATCAAAAAATACGACTAGATCGTATTTGAAAAGTTATATAAGAAAGCGGAGGAAATAAGGAATGTTGCATTTTAACAGCAAAAAAGAGGAATACCCGGTTGTAGCGCCTAATTTAGCGGTATTTGAAGAGGATACACGTATGCCTGTGAACAAGCTGAACAAAGGCTCCGTACCTGCGGCAGTGGCGCACAGGCTGATAAAGGACGAACTGATAGACGAGGGAAATGCAAGGCAAAATCTGGCTACTTTCTGCCAGACATACATGGAGCCTGAGGTAACGGAGTTAATGGCGGAAACGCTTTCCGTAAACGCTATAGACAAATCCGAATATCCCAAGATGACTGAGATAGAAAACCGCTGCGTAAACATAATTGCCGATCTGTGGCACGCAAAGCCGGGCAAGGCAATGGGGACCTCCACGGTGGGATCATCTGAGGCCTGCATGCTGGGCGGTATGGCAATGAAGTTTCGCTGGCGCGAGCTGGCCGAAAAAGCGGGTATAGATACAAAGGCAAAGATGCCGAATTTGGTGATCTCCTCAGGATATCAGGTGTGCTGGGAAAAATTCTGCGTGTATTGGGATATAGAGATGCGCCTTGTTCCGCTGGATGAGCAGCACATGAGCATGAACATGGACACCGTGATGAGCTATGTGGATGACTACACCATTGGCATAGTGGGCATACTTGGCATAACCTATACAGGAAAATTTGACGATATTAAAACGCTGGACAGCCTGGTAGAGCAGCATAACAAAACGGCTAAGGTGCCAATAGGCATACATGTTGACGGGGCATCCGGCGGGCTTTTCGCGCCATTTTCAGATCCCAAGCTGGAATGGGATTTTAAACTGAAAAATGTGCATTCCATAAATGCGTCCGGCCATAAATATGGTCTGGTGTATCCGGGAATAGGCTGGGTACTATGGAGAGACAAGCAATATTTGCCGGAAAGGCTGATATTTTATGTAAACTATCTTGGCGGCGAACAGCCAACTATGGCAATTAATTTTTCGCGCTCCGGCAGCCAGATAATAGGGCAATACTATGTATTTCTGCGCTATGGCATGGATGGGCTGAAGCTGGTGCAAAACCACACACGCGATATTGCAATGAGAATAACAAAGGCAGTAGAAGATATGGGAATATTTGAAATATATAACGATGGCAGCAACGTACCCGTTATATGCTATAAATTAAAGGATCCCAAAAAATCGAAGTGGACGCTTTACGAGCTGGCTGACAGGCTGGCAATGAAAGGCTGGCAGGTACCCGCGTACACATTGCCTGAAAACCTCAAGGATGTTTTGATCCAGCGCTTTGTAGTGCGCGCCGATCTTTCGGCCACAATGGCGGATGCGCTTATTGAAGATATGAAACTAGCCATAGAGTATCTTGAGAATAACACAAGCACGGATGCTCCGGGCAAGAGCAAAACGGGCGCACAGGGCTTCACTCATTAAGTATGGTGGATCCGCTTTGGTTCTATAGTAAAGAAAGGACGTTAGGTTATGAAAACAAATAATGCTGCTGCCAGTTCAGCAAAGCATTTGTCACTGTTTGGCTTTTTCGCTATAACGGCATCTATGGTAATGACCGTGTACGAATATCCCACATTTGCTTCATCGGGGTTTGCGCTTGTTACCTTCCTCATTTTGGGCGGTATACTTTGGTTTTTGCCGGTGGCTATGTCGTCGGCGGAGATGGCCACGGTGGAGGGCTGGGATACGGGCGGCGTGTTCACATGGTCGGGCAAGATGCTGGGGGAGAAATGGGGCTTCGCCAATATATTTTTCCAGTGGTTCCAGATAACCGTTGGCTTTATAACAATGATCTATTTCATAATAGGCGCGCTGTCATACGTTTTGAAATGGGACGCTCTCAACAACAATCCGGCAATCAAATTTTTGGCGGTTATAATAATATTCTGGCTGCTTACCTTCTCGCAGTTCAAGGGTACGCGGCTTACGGCCAAGATCGCCAAGATAGGCTTTGTAGTGGGCGTTGTTGTTCCCGCCATCATACTGTTTGCGCTCACAATAGGCTTTTTCACCACGGGCGGCAAGAGCCTTATGCCGCTTGACGCGGCAGCGATGGTGCCTGATTTCACAAAGATAAATACTTTGGTGGTGTTCGTTTCATTCATATTGGCCTACGCGGGCATTGAGGCCTCGGCTACGCACGCGAATGAAATGAAAAACGTGAAGCGAGATTATCCGCTGGCTATAATCATATTGGTAATAATGGCTATATTGCTGAACACCATAGGCGGCGTGGCTATAGGCGCGGTTGTTCCGCAGAGCCAGCTGGGGCTTTCCACCGGCGTAATACAGGGCTTTGAGGGATTGGTGAACCACTTTGGAACGGGTATGGAGTGGCTGCCCGGTCTGGTGGGCATAATGATATCCGTGGGCGTTATAGCAGAGGTTTCCGCTTGGGTTACCGGCCCCTCCTGGGGTATGCTGGAAGCGGGCAAGCGCGGTCTGCTGCCCAAAAAGCTGGCGGAGACAAACAAGCAAAACGTTCCTACAAAGTTTCTCATATTGCAGGGAATAATAGTTACCGCGTGGGCGGCTGTGCTCACCTTTGGCGGCGGAGGAAACAATGTTTCGTTCTTCACGGCAATGTCTCTCACCGTGGTAATATATATAGTGGGATATATAATATTCTTCCTTGCCTATATAAAGCTGGTGAGGAAGCACGGAAGCCTCAAGCGTTCGTTTGAGATAACAAAGAAAAAGGCGCCCAAGCTCATAATGGCATTCTTGGGTCTGATAGTGTCTGTGATAGCTCTGGGAATCTCATTTATACCGCCGTCACAGCTCACCTCGCCGGGCGCGCCGGAGCAGTATCTCGCTATATTGATAATAAGCTTTGCCGTGGTGATAGTGGCTCCGTTTGTGATATA
>CAYXBW010000083.1:0-10867 GCA_964463305.1 uncultured Christensenella sp.
CGCACGGCGTGGCAAACGCGGTTCTGCTGCCGTTTGTGATGCAATACAACGCGCCCGATACGGGCGAAAAATTCCGCGATATAGCTATTGCCATGGGCGTTAGCGGCGCGGAGCAAATGCGTCAGGAAGAATATCGCCGCGAGGCCGTGGCCGCCGTGAAGCAGCTTTCCAAGGACATCGGCATACCCACGTTAAGCGAAATAGGCGTGAAGGAGCAGGATCTTGAGGCACTTTCGCGCGACGCGCTGGCAGACGTGAGCACGCCGGGAAATCCGCGACACACCACCGAGCGCGATATATACGAGCTATACCGTCTGGCATTGGACGAATAAAGCTGTAAGTTAAGGCGCAAAACGTACAACCTACCGGTCTTGCCCACCCCATCCACCCCACCATCCATAAAACGCCAAAGGCGTTTTCCGGGGTCCTGGGAGCACGGGGCGACTGCCCGCAGTGCGGGATTAAGGGCGCAGTGTTCGCTGAACGCAAGCTATTGCGGCGCTTGTCGGCGCAATGCCACAGTGAAGCGGGCGCTAATCCCCAGCGGTTTCCAAAGGCAGCGACCGAATAAAAAAGAGACCGTCTCGTGCGAGACGGCCTCTTTACGTTTCGCCTAAATTATTTCTTCACTACGCCCATTGCCGTTTCAACGACCTTGGCGGCAGTGAACTCAAACTTTTCGAACAGCACGCCCGCCGGTGCGGAGGCTCCGAAATGGTCTATTGTAACCGTATCGCCATCAAGACCAACATACTTTGCCCAGCCAAAGGAAGAAGCCGCTTCCACAGCTACGCGCGCGCGCACATCACAGGGCAGCACGCTTTTCTTGTATTCGGCATCCTGCTCTTCAAACAGCTCAACACAGGGCATGGAAACCACTCTTGCCTTTATGCCCTTGGCCGCAAGCTCTTCCGCTGCTGTTACGCAGAGGTTTACCTCGCTGCCCGTGGCTATAAGTATGGCATCCGGTGTGCCGTCTACATCCCTCAGCACATAACCACCCTTTAACGCGGCCTTGCCCGTGCCCGCAAGCTGGGGCAGCGGCTGACGGGAGAACGCAAGCGCGTTCGGCTTGCCGGAGGTCATTGCAAAGCTGTATGCGGCGGCAGTTTCGCGGGTATCCGCCGGACGCCACGTGTATACGCCGGGCGTTGCGCGCAGCGCGGCCAGATGCTCTATTGGCTCGTGAGTGGGGCCGTCCTCGCCCACGCCTATTGAATCGTGAGTGAACACGAATGTTACGGGAAGCTGCATAAGCGCGCTCATGCGGATAGCGCCCTTCATATAGTCGCTGAACACAAGGAATGTAGCGCAGTAAGGAACAAGGCCGCCGTGCAGCGCCATACCGTTCACTATGGCAGCCATACCAAATTCACGTATACCAAAGTGCATATTTGAACCGGCCATATTTCCCGGTCCGAAATCATCGCGCTCTTTCATTATGGTGAGGTTAGCGGGCGCCAGGTCTGCGCTTCCGCCCATTAGGTTGGGCACCATCTTGGCAAGCCTGTTCAGTATCTCGTTGGAGGACTGACGTGTGGCAAGTGCCTTGTCTTCGCAAGCCCAATATTCTTCCGTGTCAAAAAGCTTGGCTTCCACCGGATTTTTCCACGCTTCATACTGCGCGGCCAGCTCGGGGAATTCCTTTGCGTACTTTGCGTACATGTCCTTCCACTGCTTTTGCTCTTCGGCGAAAACAGCCTTTAGCTCGTTTATGTGTTTTTTCACCTCTTCGGGAACAAAGAAAGCCTCTTTATATTCCCATCCGAGTGTCTTTTTCATAGCGTCTATGTTTTCCTGACCCAGCGGGGAGCCGTGGCTTGAAGCGCTGCCCTGCTTTGGCGAGCCATAGGCTATATCCGTCTTTATTATTATGAGGGAGGGCTTGCTCTTTTCGGCCTTGGCCTCCTCTATGGCGGCGGAAATGGCTTTCATATCCGTGTTTCCGTCATCCACCTCAAGCACCTGCCAGCCGTAGGCCTTATAACGTTTTTTTACATCCTCGCCAAAGGCTATGCTTATATTTCCCTCTATTGTAATGTCGTTCTTGTCATAAAGCACTATCAGCTTTCCAAGGCCAAGCGTGCCCGCCAGCGAGCTGGCTTCGCCGGAAACGCCCTCCTGCAGGCAGCCATCGCCCGTGAGAGCGTATGTATAGTGATCTACCACGTTATACTTGGGCTTGTTGAAAGTAGCGGCCAGATGCGCTTCGGCAACGGCCATACCCACTGCCATCGCTATGCCCTGACCCAGTGGGCCGGAGGTTGCTTCCACACCCTTTGTATGGCCAAACTCAGGATGGCCGGGAGTTTTGGAGCCCCATTGGCGGAAATTTTTTATTTCCTCCATATCAAGGCCGTAATCAAACATGTGCAGCAGCGAATACAGCAGCATGGAGCCATGGCCCGCGCTTAAAATGAAGCGATCCCTGTTATCCCAGTTGGGATCGGCAGGATTGTGCTTCATGTGATTGGCCCACAGCGCATATGCCATAGGCGCGGAGCCTATGGGCAGACCGGGATGACCGCTGTTTGCCTTTTGTATTGCTTCTGCTGAGAGCACGCGAATAGTATTTACCGCAAGTTTATCGACTTTACTCATGGATTGAAATTCCTCCTGTAAAATAAATGTATACGGCATATATTATATAGCATTTCTGTAATTTTAGCTATATGCGATGTTAATTTTTTTCTATAATTTGAACAAAACTTCCATACTGTAATGAACACAATTTAAAGCGCTAAAATACCTAACAGTTTTGCGGCAGTGCAAAAAACATGGCACACTGCATCTAAAAACGATCCTGCTGCACGTATGAAAAAAATGGGCTATTTTATTGATTTTAGCATGCTTTCCGGTAAATGTATGTCTGCATCCTGCTGCGCAGATAAAAGCGGCGCGGCCTGAGCCGCCTGCGCCCGCCCGTTGTGGCGTATGTAATGCAGTATGCCAAGTATTTCCTTGGTGGCGCGCAACGCCTGATTGTACTGCTTGCTGCCAAACTGTGTGGGCGAATTTACGAGATAAAACGAAACCTGCGGTCGCCTTAAAGAACTCAGGTATATGCTTATCATCATAGAGTTGTATACGTTGGATATCGTTTTGTTTTCGTAATATTCAAAATCTATCAAATCAGCATAGTTGAAGAAAAACAGGCGAAAAGGCTTTGTTACAGATTGTACGCACAGCGCAAACTGGGCGCTCTTATCGTCTATGGCTACAAAAAATATAAAATTATTCGGAAGATAGGTGTAATGTATTTTGCTAATGAAAAAATCCGGCTTGTCATAAACCAGCCGCTCCAATTCGCAGGCGCTGCAATAGCCGTCGCCCGTAACCTTCAAAAGAGTTCCCTTAGCCCCGCACATTATGCATCTTGGCATAATATCACCATCCGAAATTATTTGCCTATAAGTACATCAATTATAAAATATATCCATATACAAAGTCAACATCTCGCTTTTCCTATTCTGTCAACAAAATCAAAACCCCTGCAGCTTTTGGGCAGGGGTTGCGAAACAGATGTGAAATATAGCGTTATATTGAATTTTATGCGCATGCTTAAAAATGCTTTGCACATATCAGTCTGTCTTTTTTTCTGCAGGGTTTTTCAGCAGCAGCGTGAAAACTATTCCCGCCACGCAGGCAGCCGCCGGAAGAATGAATGTGAGCGGCGTGGTGGTTCCGCCCGCGTTCACCGCCGAAGCTATGGTGGGGAAGGTGAGCGCAGAAACCGCAAAGCCTATCATTATGAGACCGTAATTCACGCCCGCGTTTTTCACACCAAAGAAATCTGCGTTTATTGCCGGGAAAACGCCCGCGCTTCCGCCAAATGAAAATGCTATTATGGCTATGAGCAGTATGTATATATAACCCTGCGCGGATAAAAGCAGAAGCACGGCAGCTATACTAACCACAAAAAGCAGAAGCAGCGCATTTTTTCGCCCAACCTTATCAGAAAGCCAGGGCGCCACCAGCCTGCCGCAGGCAGAAGCCACGCCTGTAAGCATTACGGCCAAAAGAGCCGCGCTCTCGTCCAGCCCGCGCTCTTGCCCCAGTGATTTGAAAAGCGGATTGAATATGAAATATGCCGCGGTCAAAAGCACCATACAGATGAGCAGAAAATAATACTGCTTCGTTTTTACCACCTCGCCCGGTGTGTATTGCTTTTGCGTTATAAGCTGTGGCTGCGCCGCAGTAAATTTTTGCATATATTCCGCACTGGGATTTTGTATGAACCGCGCAAATATGGCAATTATAACAAGGAATATGAGCGCCAGCGTCATAAATGTATAGGGAACGCCAATAGCAGCCAGCAGATAATTCACCAGCGGTGTGAATATAACGGTGGACGCACCGAAAGTGCACACTATTATGCCTGTAGCAAAGCCCTTTTTATCCAAAAACCACTTTTGCGCGCAGGAGATGGTACTGGTGTAGGCCGCGCCCACGCCAAAGCCCGCCACTCCGCCGTAAAAAACGCATATCAGCTGCGGATACTGCGGTGCAAAGGCCGCCGAGGCGGAAGCCAAAAGTATACCACCCACAAACATTAGCCCGCCGCCCAGCACCACCGGCCGCGGACCCTTTTTATCGTTTAGCCGTCCTCCCAGCACTATGCCCAGCACAAATGTGGCCAGCATAAGCGAATATGTTACGGACGCGCAGGTAGCTGCCAGTGCCGGATCTGCAACAGCGCTGTAAAACTGTGTTACCGGACCTTTAAAAATGCTCCAGATATAGATTATGCCTATGCAGAGCTGAATTATTGCGCCCGCAAAAAGCGGCAGCGCGCGGTTTTGTGTCTTTGACATAACAAATGATACCTCCAAACTTTATACCCTGACAATAGAAATGCGCGTTGCATATAGACCGCTCACATAAAATTCTCGCTTGCCTGAATGTATCAAAACAAATTGATATTATATATTGCACAAATTTTCAATATATATCTTAGGCATGCCCTATGCTATCCCCCGCGCTTTCTTACTGTAAAATCAGCCTATCAGAATTTTAACAGAAAACGCGCAAAAAATACAACCCAATTTGAAAAATATTTCTTTATCATTTTTTACCTTTTAATAAAATTGTATTTTAAAATATCGTCTGTTTAATTAAACTTCATTTCCATACATGTCCATTTATGCGCTTATAGATATATAAATTTCCTTTATGGCTTATATGTGAATAGCGGCTGAAAATTGCAGTAATAGCTTGAGAAAATATGTATGTCGTTGTAAAATGTATATTATAAATAAAACATGCGAAAGGGGCGGCTAATGGACTCGGGTACCAGTGCGGAACGGCAGCTATATATACTTTCGCTGCTCGCCCAGAGCGAAAAGGGCTATACGCTGAAAGAAATAATGGAGCGGCTTGAGCATGTGGGTATAGAGTGCACACGCCGCATGGCCGCGCGCGACATGGACAGCATTTCGCGCAATTTTTACGTATATGAAGATGTGGACGAAGGAAGAACTGTGTACAAGGCAGATAAATATGCCGCGGCAAAAATGGATTTTTCCATGCCACAGATAATTTCTCTGTATTATATAAAAGAAATACTGCGCCAAAACAGCAGGCTAAAAATATCCCGCGAGGCGGAGGAGATAATAGACAAAATTTTGGGGCAGATGCCCGCGCTCTCCCGCACCGCTCTTAAGGATGTGCAGAGCATGATAAAAGTGGCTCCCGCGCAGTTCTCAGGCGAGGCCGAACTGGACGAGCTTATTTTGGACAGCGTGAGAGAGGCCGCCGCGCAAAAGAAACGGCTTAAGATGACCTACATATCCTTTTATGCCGATGAGGAAACGGAGCGGCTTTTTGATCCCTATGTGCTGGAGGTGCGGGACGGCTGCTGGCATGCCATAGGCTATTGCCATATGCGTCAATCTGTACGTGATTTTCGTATATCACGCATAAAGAACGCAGAGAAAACTAAGCACAGCTTTGATATACCCGAAGATTTTTATGAGGAATACCGCCGCACCCGCTTTGATAAGCTGGCGGGCGAGGACGCTGTGGATATAGAAATAGTTTTCAGTGGAAAGGCGGCAAGGCTTGTTCGGGAATTTCACGCCGAAATGGCGGACGAACTGACCGAAGAGCCTGACGGTCTGCATTTTAAAAAGCGTGCTGCAATAACGCCCGACCTTGTGCAGTGGGCACTCTCCTACGGCGAGGAGACGCGGGTGCTTCAGCCTGCTGATCTGGCGAATGAAATTGCCAGGCAGGCGGCAGGCATACTTAGGCAATACGGAGGAAACGAATGAAACAGCGTGAAATCATTTCCAATATTTCACCCGATTTTGTGCGGGACGGCGCAAGCCAAGCCGAATATATAGAACGCAAAAAAGAGCAGATAGTGGACTGGATAATAAATTACGTTAAAAAATGCGGCGCTACCGGCGTGGTGCTGGGTATTTCCGGCGGCATAGACAGTTTTCTTGCGGGCGCGTTATGCGCTCTTGCAATGGCGAAGCTCAAAAAAACGCTGCGGCTTGTTATACTGCCCAACGGAGAGCAGGCAGACTATAAGGACGCTGCTGACAGCGTGGATGCAATAAAAAGGCTATACCCTGAGCTGATAGCGGACACCGTTTCAATAGGCGGCGGCTACGGCGCGGCGGCAGAGGCGTTGTCTTGTGCGGAGGGATTTATTGCCGATGCATACACACTGGGCAATTTGCAGCCCCGCCTGCGTATGACCTACCAATACGCTTTGGCGAAAAACATGCTGGTGATAGGAACCGATCACGCGGCGGAGGCCGTTACCGGATTTTACACCAAATTTGGTGACGGCGGCAGCGATATAAACCCGCTGCAAGAGCTTTTGAAAGATGATATATACCAAATGTCCGCATTACTGGGCGCGCCCGCCGCAGTGATGGAGAAACGCCCCGCTGCCGGTCTTGGTATAACTGATGACGACGAGAGCGAGCTGGGCATGAGCTATGCCGATATATGTGCATACCTGCGCGGCAGCATAATAGACCCCGCCGTCGCAAAAAAGCTGGAGGGCATATATGACCGCTCTGCACATAAGCGCGCGCTGCCAGCCTCCCCCAAGGACAACTATGCGGTTAAAACGGCTGAGAGCATAATCTGTGTAGATCTTGTGGGTTCCTTTATAGATATGGAATTGCCCTGCATAAACGGGGAGCGCGCCGTTAAGAGAAGCGTGGCATATATAAACGCACACCCTGATGCGCAGGTTTTTTATGTACGAGATCTTCACCCCCAAAGCCACTGCTCTTTCCTTGAGAATGGAGGCAGTTGGCCCGCCCATGCCGTGGCCGGCACTCGCGGGGCGCAATTTCCCAGTTTGTTTTACACTGACATCAAAAAAACTGTAAACACACCCATAGAGCGATACAATATCTTTAACAAGGGTATGGATGCAAAAACAGAGCAATACTCTGCCGTTATGGCAAAAAACTCAAGTTTTGGCAATCTTGCGGACAACTTGGGAAAGCATGTTACCGTGCTGGGGGCGGCAACAGAGTATTGCATTATGCAGACCGTTTTTGAATTGCTTGATAAAGGCTTTAAGGTAACACTGCCGGAATTTTGCCTAGCCTATGTGGACTATGAAGGGCACGAAACTGCGCTGGAGCGAATGAAGAGTGAGGGCGCGCGCATACTTTATTGAGTGTTGTACGGCAAATTGAAAAGCGTAACGTTTTTTAAAGCGGATAGACATAAATATGACGCGTCTGACACGCGGAGCTAAGAGGTGAACAATATGGATATTTTCAAATATGTGGACGAGGTTGTGGAATATTATCGTGAGATAATGCCCAAGTATAAGGGAATGGCCGCCGACCTCAAAGCCATACTGGATGATATAGTTGTGGCAAATTCAGAATTCACGCTCACCGTGACTTCTCGCGTGAAGGAGCCGGAGAGCGTTAAGGAAAAGCTGATCCGCAACAGTTATTACCGCCTGCATACAAGCAAGGAGGAGATAATTGCCAATGTTCAAGATATAATAGGCCTGCGTATTGAATGCAAATTTACAGAGGACGAGGCCTACGTTTATTCCATAATTGAAAAGCTGTTTTCCGAAACGGATGATCAGATATATTTTTACCACGAGGATTACCCCAAGATGCGGCTAAAGCTTACGGACAGGCAGCCCGTGAAGCAAAAGAACGGTTTTGACATATATAAGGTTGACGGGCGCTTTGAGGATAAGGACGGCGAAAAAGACATCCGCATAAACTTTGAGGTGCAGATAAAGTCCATGGTAAATATGTTTTGGGGTGATATAGAGCACCGCATAATATACAAAAACCCCTCCTACTTCATGGTGGAGCAGCAGGTGGTGGAGAGCATGATGTCCATAAAGGAAAACCTGAATTTGGTTGACCATCAGCTGCACAAGCTGTATAAGCGCTATAAGCGTGAGGACAACGCCCGCCTTAGCTACCGCAAGGAAAACATAGAAAGCATACTTTCCAAGCTCATACACGATACCTTTGCGCGCAAGATGAAAAACGAGCTGGGCTTTGTGGTTCAGTTCAAAGACACCTGCGACAGTATAGTGGAATACATTTTTGTTATGAACAACGCGGCGCAGATGGAAGATTACGGACGCGTTATGATGGAGACATTTTACCTCACGGGCAGCATAGCCAAGGAGGATCTGTCTTTCCGCGACCCGCTGACGCTGGAGCGAGAGCTTTCCACAGGCGATCCCTTTATAGATACGGTGGGCGTTACCGTACAAAAGCTGATGAATGTGGATTTCAACTGGCACCTTTATTTTGTTATACTGTTTGAAATGGAGCGCTGCAAAAAGGTTGACAATATGGAGACTTTCCTGCGCTACTACAAGGGACGGCTTACTGCCGGCGCGGGCATGGGCAGGCTGGAAGATGCTTTCCCGCGTGATGAAGCGCAAAAGATAAAGGCCGATCTATTGAGCGAGATGGGCTATGTGTTCCGCCGCCACGCGGATATAACGCTTCTTTACAACAGCGGCATAAAAGAGCTTTCCCGCGCGCTGGAAAAAACAGTGGGCAATATTGTGAAGGACCAGCCTGACTGGAACAAGGAAAAATCTATATACTTCCTGTATTTAAACAACTGCGTAAATTTAGATTAACAAGATGCGGCAACACCGTTACAGCTGAATGAGCCGTAAGCAGCGTCACCCGTTTTACATGATACATACATTTTACAACGAATGTGAAATATAATAAAAGCCCGACTGCCGCAAATGAATTAGCGGCGTCAGGCTTTTTTATTTTCCCATGAAGAGTTTTCGCGCCCGCAGGCGCAAGCAGATACATGCTGCATACATAGCTTTAAGCAAAAGGTTTTCCTGCCCGCGCACTCATCCGCATAAAATTATTTGGGTCATATACTGATGCCCAGCTCCTCAGCGCGTTTCAAAGCATCTGTTGCGCCGATCTTTCCCGTTTCATTCAGCCCGCCCTGCCATAATATTCCACGGTTTTTCCAGCCTATGTAGCTGGCCATGCTCTTGTACATCAGCTTTATGCCGTCGCACTGCGCCTCGCCCGCATCTCCGCTGGTGAGCATAAGCACACTCTCAGAAATAGTGATGGGGCGGTCTCCGCCCGCACCGCCATAGGCATACAAACGGTCTATAACGCATTTCATCTGCGCCGGAAATGCCGCCCAGTAAAGCGGCACAGAAAATACTATTACGTCACAGCTTTCAAAATATGGCTCCAGCTTTGTGAAGCCATCATTTTGCACACAAGCGGTTCCCATACTCCAGCAATTGTTGCAGGCACGACATCCCGCAATTCCCATTTCAGACACATTGAATATGAAAACTTCATGCCCAGCCTGCCCGGCACCAGCTGAAAAAGCCTCCGCCATTGCAACACTATTGCTGTCTTTCCGCAGACTAGACGTTAATACCAATATTTTTTTAGACATATTACGCCTCCACTTGTTTTATGGTATCATTATAACACTTCGACTGCATTTTTGTAGATTTTTCGGACTTTTTTTGTTTATAATTGTGTATACTGGTATAAATACAAAATAATATACAGGGGATAAAATATGACTTTTGAAATTACCTATTTGGATCACAGCGGATTTGCCGTTTGTCACAACAATAATGTTTATATATTTGACTACAGCAACACAATACCTGCTGACCACAAAAAGGGGCTTGAGGGCGGCGTTATAGATCCGGCGGAATTTGCCGGAAAAAATGTTTTTGTATTTGTTTCGCACAGACACGGAGACCATTTTTTGGCCGAAATATACGAATGGCGCAATAAGCTTGAAAATATAAACTACATCATTTCAAAGGATGCCAGACCCCCCTCCTTTGCGCATAGTGTAAAACCGAATGAAAGCTACAGCATAGACGGAATAGACGTATCCACATTAAAATCAACAGACAAGGGAGTAGCCTTTATTGTGGAGGAAAACGGAAAAACCATATACCATGCCGGCGATCTGAACTGGTGGCACTGGGAGGGCGAACCTAAGGCGTGGAACAACAATATGGCCGCAAACTACAAGGCGCAGATAAACAGGCTAAAGGGAAAACAAATAGACCTGGCTTTCGTGCCGGTGGATCCGCGGCTGGGCGATGAGCTTTTGTGGGGCATGAACTATTTAATGGAAACAGCAGATATTGCAAAAGCTATACCCATGCATTTTTGGAAGCAGCCTGAGCGAGTGACGCAGGCATTTGCCTCCGCCGAGGCGGCCGGCTACCGCGAAAAATTGCTGCCTCCCATGGAACGCGGAACGCGAGTATGCCTATAGCGGCTTGTTTGCGTTGACATCCTGCCCACTTTTTGCTAAAATTAGCATTGCGCTATGGAGGAATAGCGAAGTGGTCATAACGCGGCGGTCTTGAAAACCGTTT